>JAFZVY010000073.1 GCA_017617575.1 Bacteroidaceae bacterium
AAATCTGCGAGAAGGCAGGTCTCGACCCATACCAGACATGTGAGGAAACTCAGATGATTTGTTTCGAGAACGCTAAGTGGGCTTACGTTGTAGGTACTGCTATCGCTCTCAAGGAGAAGGCAAAGAACGCTGTAGAGGCTGCTAACTACATCGGTGAGGGTCTCCAGTCATTCTGTATCCCAGGCTCAGTAGCTGACGACCGTAAGGTAGGTATCGGCCACGGAGAGCTCGCTGCTCGTCTTCTCGAGCCAGAGACAAAGTGCTTCGCATTCCTCGCAGGTCACGAGTCATTCGCAGCTGCTGAAGGTGCTATCAAGATTGCACAGATGGCTAACAAGTCAAGACCAGCTGACAAGCCACTCCGTTGTATCCTCAACGGTCTCGGTAAGGACGCAGCCATGATCATCTCACGTATCAACGGATTCACTTACGTAAAGACTCAGTTCGACTACTTCACAGGTGAACTCAAGATTGTTGAGAAGAAGGCTTACTCAAACGGCCCACGTGCTGCCGTTAACTGCTACGGTGCAGACGACGTACGCGAAGGTGTTGCTATCCTCTGGCACGAGGACGTAGATGTATCTATCACAGGTAACTCTACTAACCCAACTCGTTTCCAGCACCCAGTAGCTGGTACATACAAGAAGGAGCGCACACGTGCTGGCAAGCCATACTTCTCAGTTGCTTCAGGTGGTGGTACAGGTCGTACACTTCACCCAGACAACATGGCAGCAGGTCCTGCATCATACGGTATGACTGATACACTCGGTCGTATGCACTCTGATGCACAGTTCGCTGGTTCTTCATCAGTACCTGCACACGTTGAGATGATGGGATTCCTCGGAATCGGTAACAACCCAATGGTAGGATGCTCTGTAGCATGTGCCGTTAACGTTGACCTCGCTCTCAACAAGTAATCAGAATCTCATTTCTTGATTATACATCATCCCTTGCAACCCCATGGTTGCAAGGGATTTATTGTTTATATGGTAAATTGTAAATATATTAAATCTTTACCCGTGATTTTAAAGTTTTTAAGTTTGTAAGTTCTTGAGCTATTTATTTATTGCGGTTACTATCTTTCCGTGAAAACTAAAGAACTTAAGAACTTACAAACTTAAAAAGCTTATTCGCTATAATTGTGGTCTATCACGATGGTGATGTCTTCGCCTGGGATGACTGCCTTTATCTCGTTGGTGAGAAGGACTGAAAGTGCGGTATCGTCGTGGACGGAGAGATCTGGGACGACATCCACGGAGATGCGATGCTCCTTCTCGAAATAGTAGAAGCCGTGTACCTGCTGAATCTCCTTGTGCTTGGTGATGGTCTGTATCACCTTGCTTTGAAGCTCTGCCCTACGGTTCTCGCCCGTGGCGATGGCATACACGCCAATGGTCATGATGATACCGTGGCGCTCAAACAGCAACTCGCTTATTCGACGGGTGAGTCCGTGAATAGTATGGGCATCAAGTGTGTCATATACGTTGATGTGGAGTGAACCAATCAATAGGTTGGGACCATAGCTGTGGAGGATAATGTCGAACACACCTTGAACGTCGTCAAACTCGGTTACGTCCTTCTTGATATCCTTTATCAGGTCTTGCGAAATCCTTGCACCCAACAACTCGTTGACAGGTGAAGACAGCATATCGAAGCCTGCCTTGATGATGATGATGGAGATGAGTGCGCCAAGTATGCCGTCAAGTGACACGTTCCATAGTAGCATGATTCCAGCCGATACGAGCGTGGCAAGAGTGATGATGGCATCGAAGAGGGCGTCGGAGCCAGATGCTATGAGTGCGTCGCTATTCAGTTGCTTGCCTTGGTGCTTCACGTACGTTCCAAGTACCAGCTTGACGATTATTGCCACCACGATTACCATGAATGTGACTGTGGTGTATTCTGGTTCTGTTGGCTCTAAAATCTTCTTTACCGACTCGATGAATGAGGTGATACCTGCCGACATGACTATGACGGCAATAATTATTGCGCTAAAATATTCCACGCGTCCGTAGCCGAAAGGATGCTCCCTGTCAGCTGGTCGTTCCGATAGCTTTGTTCCTATGATTGTGATGATGCTCGAAAGTGCGTCGCTAAGGTTGTTTATGGCGTCCATCACGATGGCGACACTACTTGCCAATATGCCCACTATTGCCTTGAATGCAGCCAACAACACGTTAGCCACGATACCGATGATGCTTGTGCGTATTATCTTTTGAGAACGATTCATATTAAGTGTTTTATTTATTATTTGATTGCAAAGGTACATTTTTTTGCTTTCAATAGTGCGCTGATATGAAGTAATATTTTTGTTTGAACGTATTTTTTCGTTTATATGTGATGATAAATTCTAGTCTGTGAGAACGTTTTACTTAGTTGTAAATTATTAATTGTTAATTACTAATTGTTAATTGTTGAAAGATTCTGTTTAACTCAACTTTGTACCCATCCATACGGCAAGGATACCGATGGTGACGCTTGCCCCTACGTATATGGCAGAAAGGAGTACGTCGCCAGCCTTCATCATACTGAATGATTCATTGGCAAAGGTGCTGAATGTGGTGAAACCGCCACAGAAGCCTGTGACGAGCAACAACTTCATTTCGGGAGATAGCACACCCTTGTTTACTAATCCTATGAGTATTCCTATTAGCAAGGAACCAAGGACATTCACGCATAACGTAGTCCACGGAAAAGATGTGTCTGCCATCCTTGATATGAGATAGCGACATACGGAGCCTACAGCCCCTCCAAGTGCCACAAATAGTATGTTGCGTATCATTTTCTTAATCTCTATTACCCATTACTAATTATATCATAAGCATAATCCTGCCAGCTTCCTTGGTAAACATGTCTGGATGACGACAAATGATGGCATATACCTGACTGCTTGTCACAGGATTTCCATCCTTACGGAGGTGTAGTCTCTCTCTGTTGATGCAGTCTGCAATCTGGTCGGTAGTCATACCCCCATTATGCCTGACCATCGCATATACTATTGCTTCTTCTATCTTCATTTGCTTGGTTCTGGTTTATGTGGTTGCCAATTGTGGAAACGTGGCAAATCGTTGAACGTGCAAATGTACGAAAAACAAATGAAAGATTTGACATAAACATAAAAATCCCTCGCTTCCTTGTTGTAGGAGCGAGGGTACTTTAATATTTTGTTACTAGCTTTTACTTCAAAACATACTTAGTCCTCTTTTACAATTGGATAAAGTTCGATGAACTCGCCTTGATGGTTCTTGCCATCGTTGATGAGTTCTGCCATCTTCTTACCTACGGTTTCGATGTCGTGGAAACCAGGGAGAGACATGTTGCCGTTCAGGTCTGTAGTCGTAGGGCCAGGGTGAACGGAGAACACCTCAAGCGGTGTATTGCTCTGTTGACATTCGATGGCCATGACACCCATCATGGCGTTCTGGGCAGCCTTGCTGGCTACGTAAGCCAATGGGTGCCAGTATGGGCTTATCTCTGAAGGTACGGTAACGTTCATGATGCGTCCTTCGTTCTTTGTGAGCAAAGGCATAAGAGCCTTGGTGAGGGCAAAAGTGCCGACGAAGTTGACGTCGAGAGTCTCCTTGATGTCGCTCAACTCTGTGTGTAGGCTATCCACACCCATGTTGCCCGGTATGCCAGCGTTGTTGACGAGCAAGGTCAGACCTGCATACTTGTTGGCTATCTCCTTTGCAGCCTGTTCTATGCTGTCGATGCTGCGCAATTCGAGGTTCACCCATCCGAGCACATTGACACCTTCCTGCTTCAATTCGCTTATGGCGCTTTCGGCACGCTTCTCATCACGTGCACCAATGATTACCTTCCATCCGCTGAGTCCCAGATGCTTGGCGATTCCATATCCGATGCCCTTGTTGGCACCAGTAACAAATGCAATTTTCTCTTTCATAATAGTAATGTTTTATTTTGAATATTTGTTTGCAAAGGTATGCTTTTTTTAACAAAAATTGTTCAATATATATTTCTTTATTCGCATCATCTTGTCCATGTCATCTTGACGTGGGGAATACCGTCGAGCATAAAGGTGTCGGACGACTGTACGAATCCCACACCCTCGTAGAATCCCTTGGCATACTCCTGCGCCTCTATGTCAATGCGCCTTGCACCGAAATGCTTGACAGCGGCATTTATGGCATGAAGCATAATCTGCTTGCCATATCCCTTGCCACGTTCGGTAGTGATGACTCTACCTATTGATATCTCCTTCATATGGGTGCCTGCCGGGCATACACGTGCCATTGCGACGGTCTTGCCCGATTGCGTAAGCCATAGGTGGAGGGACTTCTGGTCGTCGCCGTCCAAATCCTGATAGACGCAGTTCTGTTCCACTACGAACACCTCGCTACGTACCCTTAGTAACTCGTACAGTTCGTCCGTGGTCAGCTCGTGGAAATATTTCTTGTGCAACACAGATTCCTGTCTCAGTTTCTGGTAAGCCAGACGCTCGTCGCCTGAGGCAAGGTGGATGATGCCGCAGTACGTGAAGCCATGCTTCTCCAGATTGTGCTGCATGATGCGATTGTCCTTGTGAGTGTCGATACGTATGTTAGCGTCGTGTGAGAAGCAGAAGTCCATGATGTCGGCAAAGATGCCATGTACGTCTGGATAGCTCGCTATGCGATGGACGACGTGATAGGGAAGAGTGTCGTCCACCCATTTGCCGTTGTATATCTTCAGGTATGTAGGGTCGGGCGAAGGCAGGAATGCAAAGTAGCCCACAATTCTCCCGTCATGTTCGACGACGAATCCGCTGTGCTTCTCCATATCGCTTGCGATGGCATCCACGGAAGGGTAGCCGTTAGCCCATTGTTGCATATTGCCCGAAGACCGCATAATCATCTTTGCAGCCTCCATTACCTCCATTATTTGTGTTGTGTCGGCAGTTACTGCCTCTCTTATAATCTTCATTCTTTTTATGTTATGTTTATGTTTAGTTTCCCTTCCTTCTGTTTGTCATGGCATCATGTGCAAGCTGATGCGTCGCAGGCAAGAGGGGATACTTGTGAAAAGGTACTATCTTGACTGTGACGGAGTTGTGCTTCGCTTTGAGGGCAATACATTCGTTGATAAGGTCGGCATTTGCGGACTTGTCCGTCGGTACCTTGTCATAGTTCTGTTGTATGTATGAGACATTGGTCAGGAACACTATGTCTGCTCCTTCATGAATGACGTCCATGGCATGAATCATGACGGAAAGAATCATGCGGAACTCCGTAGTGTGGTCGTCCAAGATGACATAGGTGTCAAGCCTCTCGTCATTCCTTTGCATGATGTATGCACCACCGCTACAACGCTCCTCATGACCATAGTCGCATGAGCCGCCGCACCAGACATAGTACGTGTCGGGTGTCATCCGTAGTTTATGTTCTTTCTGTTGTTTCACTTTCTTATTTCTAATGTTACGTCCATATATGTCCTCTTGCCATCAATATAGTCTGCATATAGCGTTTCGGCATCCCTCCCCTTGAGGACACGACACTTGCCGCACAACTCGCAGTTGTGCATACATTCCCACGCCTTACGCACGTATGCCAGACGCTCTTCTTTTGTCGAAGTGTCAATGTCAGGAGGGACCATTTTTTAAATTAGGAATTGTTTCTAATGAGTAATTATCAATGAGAAGTGAGTAATAGTCATTCGGCTAAGAATCGCTGACGGAACTTATTACTACTAATTACTAATTATTAATTATTAATTAATTAATTAAAACGTCGGTGCTTGCCATTACTAATTGCTCATTACTCATTACTAATTAAAACTCTCCGGATGGCATGTTAATTGTTAATTTTTAATTGTTAATTAGCGCAAGCGCTCACGCTTGCTCTCGTCCAGTTATTGAGGAACCTGAGCACCTTGTCCTTGTTGTAGCCCTTGCCTTCCTCGAGGAAGCTGGAGTCCTGAGTGTGGAGTACCTTACCGTCGGCATCGAGGACCACGAAAACAGGGAATCCAAAGCGGGCAGGGTTATTGAGACGGGCGAGCATTGCCTTTGCCTGTTGGTTTTTCTCTGCACCTTCCGATTTGCGTGGATTATAGTTGACGTGTATATAGATGTAGTTGGTGTCAATGACCTTGCTTATGTCTGTGTCGCTGGTGATGAAGGCTGCGAAGCGGAGACACCACGGACACCAGTTGCCGCCCACCTGACAGATGACGTGCTTGCCTTCAGCCTTTGCCTTTGCTACGGCATTGTCTATCTGCTGCATCGGGTCGATATTCTCATCATACACCTTCGTGAGCCTTGCCTCTTGCTTGTTTCCGTCTGTTTCCTGGGCAGATGCAGGGAGCGTGCCCATTGTCATTGCAGCCATGATGGCTGCGATAATCTGTATCTTCTTCATTGTTCTTCTCAGTTTTGCTTGCAAAGATAATGAAAGTTCAAAAAATGAACTAAAAAAATACAATAATTAATTTGCCCGTATTGTGTATTTTTTGTAATTTTGCATCTGAAAGAGATTCATAATATTCTCATTATAAAATAATTTATTATCCCACCCTCCGAAGAACTATTAATGTAGTAAGGATAAAGTGGAAATGTTTAATATTTTTTATGGCATCCAAAAAGATTTTAAGTATTTCTTCAGTTGAAAAACTGGATTACATCAGACAAAGAGTCTGTAACATTAGTGAGGAAAAACTTCGTGCAGCAATCAATACTGTCAGGAAGCAGAGAGATTTAGACGCCCTTATGAATATCTTGTCGAACCTTAACAACACGTTTGCTGCTGAGGAAGAACGACTGTTGGAAGATAGCGAAACCCACAACAAGAAGTATGCCAATGTCGATAACGACAAGTACTCGACAGCATACACGGTTTTGTCCAACATCAAGCAAAGCGTATTTGCATTCTACAAGATAGTCAGAATGTTTTCAAAACAAAAGAGCCATGCCTTCTATGGCAACCGAAATGAAACAAAAAGCCTTGAGTTCCGCATACGACACAGCACCGTAGGCGACCTTGAGGTAACCGGATATATATTTGACAATCTTACTCCGTGTCAGAAGAGAGTCTTTACCGAAATGGAAAACTTCATTGAATATCTTGACCGTAGTCTCGGAATCTGTATAAGAATTATTGAAGAGGAAGAGTCTATAAGGAAAGATGTAACAAAAACACAACAATTATTTGAAAAACAAATTGAAGAAGTCTATCAGATTGTCAAAAGAAAAAAGGGTGGTTCCAAGGGGAAAACATTCTACAAGGAATTGCTTGAAGCTGACAGTAATCCGGAAAACGTACGAAAATGGTTCCATAAAATAACACCCGAACAGATGGGCGATGTGGCAATAGGACTGAAAGACCAGCGTCTTTCAGAGTTCACTCCGTCACAGCGATATGTGTTCAACGAGAATCCAGAGGCTATACGTTTCTTCGTTGATGTCGTGTCACATATTGACGACTGTACAGACAAGATTACAGGTGACACAATTGTGAATGTTATGAAATACACCAACTGTACATCCAGCCAGACGGCTTTCTACGAGTGTTTCCGCGAAACATACATGCAGAATGGCGGAAAACATCGCGTTGTATCGAAACAAAGATTCAATCAGGCATGCACGGAACAAAACCATGGAAAGCCGAACAACTATGATTCGTTCGTGTCCAAAATGGATATGTACGTGTTTTAAATTACCTGTGAAACTTTCTATCTCGCATCAGCATATTTCAATATATGTTGATGCGATTTTTTGTTTTTGTAAAGTTTTTTGAGTACATGAAATCCGATTTGTAAAGTTTTTGCCTTGTTCCAACCTTGAAAAGCACACGAAAACTTTACAAAATCGAGAGATACTGTCTGAAAAACTTTACAGAAATGGTGCATCCCCTCATTTTTGTAAAGTATTTGCACTTAAAACTTAGCAAGCCCCTGAATACGTGTTTTTTACGTTATCTCAAAAAATCCTCATACATTTGCAGCGCAAGTTCGGAGGAAAAGCCAACGCTGATTCAATGTCGTGACTTCGCTATGACTCCGCTATGACTTCGCTATGAGTCCGCTATGACTCCGCTATTTAGCAGAGAAATAGCAGAGAAATAGCGGAGGATTAGCAGAGAAAGAACGAAAGATGAACGAAACGATAGGGAAGAAACAGCTAATAAACAGCCTGGATTAAGACAGGAAAAGACCGAGAACGAGCAAGTTTTATTTATTAACATTTAGAAACCGTGAAGTACATACGGGGTATCTGTAATTAGATGCCAAAGTGAGTACATAGATTATGGCATTACTCAAAGGTGCTATTAAGAAAATGAAGGGTTCTGCAGGAGAGTTCACATTTCGTGGTAATAGTGGCAGAACTATTGTGTCAGAGAAAGCAGCGTCCGTTAAGAACGTTCGTAGTGCTGCTCAGCAGAGAGTTCGTATGAGATGGTCAAACATTGTGCAGATGTACAAAGCCATTTCTCCGCTCATTGACTATGGCTTTGAGGACAAGGCTCAGGGCGTAACCGATTACAACATGTTTGTTAAGGTTAACATGCAGATGCCAGCAGTTTATCTCAAGAAAGGTGATGTGACATGTGGTGCATGCGTAGCAGCCCCATACATCCTGACAAAGGGAAGTATTCCTGCTATTGAGATTTTTGGTGAAGGAAGCAATTGCAGAACAAACATTTCACTTGGTGGACTTGTTATCGATGAAAGTACAACCGTTGGCGATTTTGCTTCTGCTGTAATTAAGAACAAAAATTTCAAGCAGGATGATATGATTTCGTTCTTCAGCGTTTTGCAGCACATTAACGCTAATACAGGAGTGCCATACGTAAGTTCAACTGTTACATCAGTTGCACTTGACACAGAGAGTCAGATTCCTCTCTGGACTCTTGTAAACAAGGCTGGCTTTACGAGCAAGAACGGATTCCTTGCTCATGGTGAGAATGAGGGCGATGGAGTGTTCTGCTGGGTTCACACTCGCAAGAAGTCTGATGGCAAATTGAAGGTCAGCACACAGTCACTCATTGACAACAACTCTATGCTTGCTAACTACACATCAGAGCATGCTTACTACGATTCTGTTAACACTTACGGTGGTGAGCGTAATGTTGCACTTGACCCAAGCTCTTCTATCAATACTGTTCGCCCATCATCAAGTGATAACGGCGGTACATCAGGTGGTAATGGTGGTAGCACTCCTGCACCTAATCCAAGTAGTGGTGATGACAACACAGGTGGCGGCTTCTAACTTGCATTATTATCTTCATAATGCATGAGTTAAAAGTTAAAAAATAAAAGTTATAAGTTAGAGATTACTCATATTACATGTTGTTATGCAATAACTTCTAACTATTCAACTCAACTTTTAACTGTTAACTGTAAATTATTAACTCCTGTATGAACAATACAGGTTGTGCCGCTCACCTGTGAGTCAAAAGACTGCTTCCATTAACTCGAAGCATAAGGTCATTACGTTGTTTTTTATAAATTCGGCAATAAACTCGTTTTGTTGCCGAATTTATATGTTTGGATAGAAGGAGGTAAAACACATCAAAAAGTAAATGCTGTTAATAATACTCTGCATTCAACAAAATACGTCATTAAAATGGATTTTTTAATGGAATATGCATCAAGTAATTGGAATTATCCTTACATTTGTAACTGTATTTTTCGATAACGGCTCATTTTTCCCGAACCTATGCCACAATTTGGCGCAACCTTGTTATACTTTTGCAGAAAAAACATAGAAACATGAACAACGATAGAGGACAAAGTTTGATTACCAAGTACGTCTGGGTGATAGATACCATCTATCGCAGACACAATATATCGTTCAAGGAACTGAATGAGCTGTGGCTTAGCGATGATATCAGCAGAGGCGTGGAAATTCCCAAACGCACCTTTGACAGGTGGCGCAGTGCCATCTTGGATATGTTCGGTATTATCATAGCCAACGAGAATCGTGGCGAGTATCGTTACTACATCGAGAATAAAGAGGACATCAGCAATAACGGACTCCGTTCATGGCTTTACAACACTTTCTGTGTGAGCAATGCCTTGGCAAACAGTCAGAGCATCAAAGACCGTATCATTCTTGAGAACGTGCCGTCTGGACAGGAATACTTGCAGCCTATCATCAAGGCGATGAAGGAAAACCATGTGCTAAACATAACATATCACAGTTATTGGAAGGATGAGGAGAACAACTTTGATGTTCAGCCGTATTGCGTGAAACTGTTCCGTCAGCGTTGGTACATGGTTGCACAAAGCACCGATTCGTACTATTTTGAGAAAGGTCCACGTATATATTCGCTTGACCGTATCAAACATCTTCAAACAATAGGCGAGACATTCAAGATGCCGAAGGACTGGACGGCAGAGGATTTCTTTGACGGCTGCTTTGGAATCATTGCAGAACAGTCTGTCAAAATCCAACCTGTTAAGTTAAAAGTATCAGCAGGACAGGCCAACTACATCCGTGACTTGAAAATGCATGAGTCGCAGAAAGAGGTAGAGCGCAACGAAGAGTACAGCATCTTTACTTTCAACCTCCGACCTGAGTTTGATTTCCAGCAGGAACTGCTTTTGAATGGTGAGGACATGGAAGTGCTTGAACCACTCTGGCTCCGTAAGGAGATTGCTGAAAAGATAAACAGAATGTGGAACAAATATAGTGCAAGCGAGAACAAAGACAAACTTGTTTGATCTTTGTCGAGTGTAGCCTATATTATCAAAATACAAGGAGGATAAATAAATGCAAGACTTTGCAGCAATAGATTTTGAGACAGCCAACAATGAGTGCAGTTCTGTCTGCTCTGTCGGTATCGTCATTGTCCGTGGTGGCGAGATAGTGGATTCGTTCTATTCTCTCATCCAGCCAGAGCCGAACTATTATAACTACTGGTGCAGTCAGGTGCACGGTCTCTGCCAGGAAGATACAGAGGATGCCCCGGTATTCCCGAAGGTATGGGCACAGATAGAACCATTGATTGAAGGCCTGCCACTTGTGGCACATAATAAGCCATTTGACGAAAGCTGTCTGAAAGCCGTGTTCCGTGTCTATCAGATGGACTATCCCGACTATGAGTTCTACGACACACTTTGTGTCTCACGACGAGTACTCCCACACTTGGCTAACCATCAGCTTCATACCGTTGCAGCCGCCTGTGGCTATGAATTGGAGAATCATCACCACGCACTTGCCGATGCCGAAGCATGTGCATGGATTGCAAGAGAGATATTGTAAACACTAGCATCTTATTATTTTTCATTGTGCTCCTGGAGGAAATAAAATAATAGATTTGCAAAATAAAAGTTCAAAGTGCATGAGCAATTTACATTGTGGCATAATGCCAAGTAATCCTACATATAAGGAACTGTTTAATGATAAATTAGGGAAATACACCTTGTGTGTTCCACCTTATCAACGTCCTTATGTATGGACTCTTAAGAAAGCAGAAACTTTGTTGAATGATTGGAAAGAATATCTTCTGTCCAATCAATATCAAAATGGCATAGATTATTATATGGGTACTATCATTATTCACAAAGATGATGTGAACCATAAATTAAATATTGTTGATGGGCAACAGCGTATAACAACTTTGCTTATTCTCGATTATGCTCTTAATGGCAAATCATCGGTTATAATTCGCTACAAGAAACAAATAGAGATCGACGTAAAAAATTATAATTCGAAGAAAAGCATCAATGCAATATCTACCTTTGCTGCAAAATGTTGCAAAAAAGGAGGGCGTTACGAAATGTTGAAGCAAAACAACATTTTTCAACATCTTCGTTTTACTGTTATTATGACGGAAAATGAAGATGATGCATTTACATTCTTTGATTCACAAAATAATCGTGGAGTACAACCATCTGCAGTGGATGTGCTAAAAGCGGTTCATTTGAGAGCGATTCATGCAGATGAGGAATTACAAAAAAAATCAGCATGTTTGTGGGAAAAGACACAAAATATTGGTGAAAACATTTTCCGTAACAAGTCAGAAGAATATCTCAATAATTTGATAGTCATTGCGCTTTGGCGACTCAGAACGTGGAAGGGCAGTTCATTTTATTATGAAGCTTCCTATGAAAGTGTCATGCATGAATTTGCCGAAAAACTCGAATATACAGGTAAAAACAATATAAAGGTTTATACTGTTCCATCTTCATTCGAATTGCTTATTGATAGCGATATGAAGATTAAAAAGGAAACACTTTCCGATACGAATACGATAAAACCTTATCCCTTCACGGTTCGCCAACCGTTGGTAAAGGGTATTTGTTTCTTTACTTTTGTTGAAACATACCATCATATTGCGACAGAACTATTTCTGAATGATAGTAAGGATAGTGAAATCTCAGAAATGCGTAATCTATTCAATAAGCTCTACATAGAAACAGAGAGTACGCACTATATGAGCGATTATTTCATCATGCTGATGATTTTCTATTTTGATAAATTCGGCTCGGAAAATCTCTATTATTTTGCATTGTGTATTGATTACATTATCGGGCAATGGAGAACCGAATATTATTTCTTTAGAAAGGAAGCCATGATGAATGTAACTCAAAAGAACAACATAATAGACAAAATCCAAATCAGTTATGAATCTAAAGATATCATTAGGGATTTACTGGAAATACAAATAGAACGTAAACATGAGAAGGCTCCCACTAATTTGCCTATTGAAAGATATAAACATGCGAATTTTGTCTATTTCGGCAAAGAAGAAACCGAAGATTCCGATTTTGTGAACAATAAAAAAGAATGGGTTAGAGATATTATAGAAAATGGCAAACAAGAATTATTTATCAAATAATATCACTCTATGTGATATAGTTAAGCAGAATATATGTTTTAATATTCCAATCTATCAACGTCTTTACGTTTGGAAAGAACTTCAGGTAAATAAATTACTTGAAGACATCTTTGATGCATATAGTAGAAATGAGGATAATTATTATCTTGGTGGAGTAGTAACTTATTCAAATGGTGAAAGATGTGATCTTATAGATGGTCAGCAGCGATTCACGACATTGTGGCTTATATGTATGGTTATCTCTTCTATGGAGCCAAACGTTTGTGATGAAATGAAGAAATTCTGTGGAAACAAGCAAGAATTACGTATTCAGTTTGCCATTAGACCACAAATAACTGAGTTTCTGATGGGTCGTCTGGAAAAAGCAAAAAGTGGAGAAAATAATATCAATCAAGTATCTGATGTTAAAAACATGATTGATGCTATAGGTAACATAGAAACTTTTTGCCAAAATGACGGACGAAGAGAAAGTCTGACCAGATTTGCATCATTTATAATGAAAAATGTGATTCTCGTAAGAACAGAAATACCAGAAGAAACCGATCTGAATAAGTTGTTTGAACTGATAAATGGCAGAGGGCAGCAATTATCGCAAACCGATATTTTGAAGTCTCGCATTTTGAATCTTATTAGAGAAGAGACTGACAAGAATGAAGATCTGCTCGTACGATATGGACAAATATGGAATGCTTGTGCTGACATGAATGAATATGTAGAGCACAATATTAAACAGGAAGATTCTTCATTGACATGGAAGGACATACTAATATATGACAAAGAATCTGATGGCGATGAAGAGGGCGTGATTGCAGATTTTGGTAATGATTTCTTTGACAATTATATTCAGAATCCTGTAAAAGACGATCCTATAGACCAACAGGAATCTCTTCTTAACATCGTAAAAAGTGCTCTTGTAGAAGAAGGAAATAAAGATAATAATGATGATGGACATGAACACACAACTTTAAATGGCAGAGAAGTCAGAAGTATCGTTTCGTTTCAGATGCTACTTCTCTACACGCTTCGAATATTCCTTATAGAGAAAAAGTTGCGATTGTATGGTGAAAAGAAGCGCTACGATATAGATTTCTTCAATGAGAAGAAGTTGCTGAAGATATTTGACCCTGCCGTACAACAGATGAAACAAGACAAATCTGCACATGACTTTATTAAGAAGTTGTGGATGGTGAGAGTTTTATTCGATAAGAATGTTGTAAAGTGGGTAAAAGAGAATGGAGAAACAGACGAAGTTCTAACCATACGCACCTTACGAATTTCTGGGGATAAAAGTGGGGTTCATCGCGATAGCGCAAATAGTGGAAACGCCATTACCGAGATGACACAGTTACAGAGTATTCTTTATTTCTCTCAGCCTCGTATCTATGAATTATGGATATGTCCTTTCCTTTATCATTCGTTTACGGAAGATGACCCAAGTGATTTGCTTAAGTATCTGAAACAACTTGATAACGTACTATTATGTCTTCCCTATAAAAATGATGAAGACATGCTTTGGCGTACCTATAATGTAATGATAAATGGACTAGGCAATTATAAGGGAAAAGATTTCTATGATTATTTCTGTCAACTTGTAGAGCAGGAAGACGGATGTGATTTTTTACATTATATCTTTTATAAAATGGAGTTTATTCTATGGTGGGATAATAAACGCAAAAATACCTATCCACATTGGAATACTTATAGACTTACATCAAAAAATTCGGTTGAACATATTAACCCACAAACACCGAAATTCAATAAATCTCAGATTTCATATCTGAATACCTTTGGTAACTTAGTATTAGTTTCCAGAGAAGTAAACTCTTCGTATAGCAATAAGTCATTTAAGGAGAAACAAGCCCAGTTTATTGATAAAAGAGATAATGGGCATCAAATTGATTCGCTTAAATCGGATGTTATCTATTCAACTAAAGTAGAAGAATGGGGAGATTCTGAATGTGAGAAACATCTTCGTGATATGGAGAATATTGCTAATGAATACTTCTGCTCTACTACAGAAGATTATCAGGCTATATCCGATGATAATAACTTGATACGTAAGTGGGTAAGCAAAGAATATAGAGACAATAGAATTCAACTTCTTGCAGTCGTATTTGCTAATGCCAAGGAAGATGAAATCAGATTTGATGCAGGTTCTGGATATTTCCGTCTCCCTAACGAGGATGAAATCTTCAAACTTCCATTTATTGGTAGTCTTTACGAACAAAGGAATTCTCTGTCCGATAGTTTGGAAGGAATAGATTTGGATGAATATTTATATCCGGAGAATTATTACTTTGCACGTTATCCTAATATGATTAATTACATCATGCAAGGGAAATACTATAGTGAAGACAATGGTCATATAGTAATGGTTGAAGGACAGAGAATGCGTAGTCATAATTATAGAGAAGCATTACTTTCTATCCTTTGTACTCAATTAAAAGCCGATTCATTTGAGGTGAACCATTGGGGAAATACTCTATTCCTACGTATCTACTTTGATGGAAATAAATTCACTACTACAGAACAGGAGGAATATATAATCTTCAAATGTTGGTATGACTATAATAACTGTTATATGCTCTATGAGGTAGAGGTGAACAACGATAATAATCACCGAAGTAGACGCACACGCATACTTCGAGATAATAATTGGGAATTCGGCAATAATAGGAACCTGTATTTAAATTCTCGACCGGAACTTCATCGCTTTCGTAATAATCGAGATTTAGAGAGCATTTCCATGAAATGTGGACAAGATATAAAGGTTGTAGTAAACAAGATATTAAAATATCAGTTAAAATAACGTTGTATTGCAATATTGTCTTTATAGGTAATTGGAAGGGTAGGGTATTCTCATCTTTATTCCTTGACTACAGTCTAATTCGTAGTACTCTCTCTTGTCTGGGTCTGGAATCTGAATCAACATACGATATTGACTCCAGTTCAATTGCGACCGCAGTGTGGTCGCAATTGGATATTGGCACATTGAAGTGTCATGTCAATATGCACATAGCTCAGATAATACGTCAGTTCGGGATAAGCTTTTTATTTTTATCTCCCACAGAGGCACGGAGAGCACAGAGTTTTCACGCTTAATTCACTGATTTAGTAGAGTTCACAGAGGTCGCTTGTGCTCCATTGTGTTCACAGAGCAGACTCGCTCATACAATAAAAGTTCATGTATTTGTCCCGGACGGCCTCCTCCGTGCTCTCTTTGGAGCACTTGCGACCTTCGTGCGCTCATAAAAAACTCGGAAGAAAGATTCTCTGTGCCCTCCGTGGCTCCGTGGAAGATTAAAAAACAGCAGGTTATACACAATAATATTTGTTTATCCTGAACTTCTTATCCCGAACTCGCGTAGATAATGAAACATGCCAAGTGTTTTGAACCTAATTGAAAGTGTAGGGTATTCTCATCTTTCTTCCTTGACAACCCTCTTATACCTATTTGTTTACGAATGTTCCGTCTGGATGCTAGAAGGATTGTCTGCAAATATAAATCGTTGTGTTTTATTGCTGAAATATGAAAATAGATGCGAAAGTTGACAAAAAGGTTGTAGTGTTACAACCTTTTTGCCAACTTTTCGTATTGGTGCGTGTAATATAAATTCGGCAATAAACTCACTTTATTACCGAATTTATATAAGTTTTTCTATCCGTTGGAAAATGCTTCGTGATTTTATCTTAATACTTTAATCATCTATTCTAAACATCTTATTCTTTAACCACTTACGAGCTGGTATGTCGTATAGCTTGTAAGCTCCGTATGCCACGAGTATGGCGAGTGCAAAGATGCATACTGCTACAAAGATGTGAGTGCCCAGCGGTGCATCCTTGTGATTATTCACCCATGCCATCTGCATGTATATAAGCGGATAATGGGTGATATAGATGGGGTATGAAATCTCGCCAAGGAAACGGTTGATGGCTTCTGACTTACCACCTTTTACGCTGCTACCTGCACCCATAGCCACAATGAGTGGGAAACATATGAGGATACAGATGGCCTCATAGAGTCCATTCGTCCAACGGCTGTCACCCTCTGTACCCAAGCCCATCCAAGGCATGCATAACAGAAAGACAATCATAAGCGAACACCACCAGAAGCCTGCCTTCACCTTGATTAGTTTGCCTATACGAGAGACAAGCAGACCGCAGAAGAAGGGGTAGAGCAGACGGGTAAGACCTACCTGAAGCTGGTCGGGCGTGGTACTCCAACCGCCGACAACGGTATAGCTTGCCCAGTTGCGCGCTTTGAGGAATCCTGTTATGTCGATGTTCAGGCATAGAATGATAGTAAAGACGGCAAAGACAGCCACACAAACAGTCAACGCCGTTTTAGAAAACTTGCGAACAAAGAGTGCATAGAGGATGTTGGCTATATACTCCCATTGCAGCGACCATGCAGGACCGTTTAGTGGATTTGTCTCTGCCCATCCTCTGATATCCATTGTGTTTGGCAGGGGTATCATCGTGAAGCACCAGAACATCACCAACAGCACTATATACCAAGGTGTCTGATTAATCATCTGGAACTCATCACAACCGCCAAAGTAGAACATGATAGCTCCAAACAACGTGCCGAAGATAACCATCGGGTGCAGACGGATGAGTCGGCGCTTAAAGAAACTCCATGTTGACATCTTGTCCCAACGGTCATCATAAGCATAACCTATGACGAAACCTGACAGCACAAAGAAGAAATCCACAGCAAGATAGCCATGGTTTATTGGTTGGTTTGGCGCTCCATGATAGTACGTTTCAAACAGGTGATAGGCAACCACCAGCATGGCTGCTACTCCACGCAGTCCGTCAAGAATCTCATAACGCGGTTTGGATGCGAGGTATATATTGCTGTTATTCATAAGCTATTCCATTCGTCCGTACTTCATTTCTTCACCTTCCTTGTCATACTGCTTGCGCTTACCCGTAGGAGGTGCCGTAAGGGTTATCTTTACGACAGCAGTGTGCTCAATGCTACGCTTTATTGCATCGTCAAAAGCATCCATGTGTTTGGGAAGAAAACGCTGACAGATGGCTCTCAAAGCCTCTATCTTTTCGTCTTTGTCAGTAACTATCTCTGCTTTGCCAATGGCCATTGCCGATTTATACTGAAGTGTAAAACTTCCATCTTTTGGACCGACAGTAGGGGCGCACATAGATACAGCCGATAAAGCCACAGTAGGGTTAGCCGCTATGCAATCCATCTTGTCACCTTCCATTGCGCCATGGAAGTAGAACGTCTTATCATCAGTTCGAGCCAACGACAATGGTACACCGTATGGTGTCCCATCTGGCCGTGTAAAACTAACAGTAACATATGGAGCATTATCCAGCACCTCCAATGCGAAGGTCGAATCCATTTCTCTGCTTACTTTTCTCATAAGTCTATTTCAATTGAAATGTGAATGGCTGTTTTATTTTTATTTACCCAAGAGTTGGTGGGCATTATGTTTGTTGTTCTTTTTCATTTGTTTGCAAAGGTAAAGTTTTTTTGTTGTTAAAAGAATATATTGGAGATATTTAATGAACATAAATCTCGCTTTTGTGTATTTTTCTTTTGCTTGTGCCTATATAAGTTTTCTATATGGTCGGAATACATAGTTGAAATATATGCGTTTTTCTAAAGTATTGCTTTAGTTTGGCAAAAATAAATCATTGTTATGTAATAGAATTTTAGATATAGTTTTTCTTCCTCGATTATGAGTTTGCAAATACGTATCACAATCCATGAGTTTTTTATTTCTTGATTAATTGGTATTTTTAGGGACGAATTATCGCCCTCTATTCTGTGTTTTAAAGTCTGTTTCACCTGCATTCTTTATTATATTTGCGGGAAGTCCATGGAAATAGATAATCTTTGAGTTCATTGTTGTTTTCAACTTACGTAAATATTCTAACGAATCTTTGATTAACTGTATATGGTATGTATAAAACAGTTTGCAGGTATCAGGATATAGAATATCTATCTCCTTCTTAAAAATTATATGTTTATCATTTGCGTCTATATATGAATTTATCGCAGATTCAAGTACGGAACGATACAAAAGTAAAGGTTTTATCTTTTGATGTTCTACCATATATTGAAAATGGATTCTCTATTAGCGAAATAATTGTGGTAATATCTGCTCCATCGAAAGCTCTCTTACCAATTCTCGTCACACCGTTGCCAATGGTGACAGAATTTAGGCTATAGCAATTTTCGAAAGCTTTATTGTCTATTTTCGTCACGCTGTTAGGGATGGTGACAGAAGCAAGACTAGAGCAGCTATAGAAAGCCTCTTCGGCAATGCTCGTCACACTGTTTGGGATAATGGTATTCTTACAACCTGTCAGCAATTTGTTGCTTGCAGTTTCTATAATGGCATTGCAGTTGTCGCGAGAATCGTATATAGTATTACCAGCATCAACCGTTATTGAAGTAAGGCCAGTGTTAGCGAATGCCTTATCGCCAATTGTTGTCACACCTGGAAGCTATTACATAGTTTTGTTACTTAGTAATTCTGATATTCTATTATATCCACATCCACATTATCAATAAACTTATGAAGGGATTTGTTGTCCCACCAAGAATATAAATAATAATCACCATCAATTAGTTCTATTTTGGTTTTATATCTGCTATCATTTTTTACCTTGTCAGCAGGCTCATACGACATCTCTGCTCCAGTTTTGATATAAGGAAATAAAGAACTAAATTGACTATAGGACATTTTTGTCCCATTTTTGGTCTCATAATCAGAAAGTACTTTGTTTACAATGTCGTATACAAGTTCCTCTTCCGAAGTATAGTCTTTTCCTTCGAAGGAATACACATAATCACTATCCAGTAAATCATTCCAATTATGCAATCCCGCCCAAACGGGATTATTCTTTACATAATTCAGCCATTCTTGTTGTAAATCACAATTAACCCCATTAGCTTTTGTTCTAAAAACACTTCTGAAATCCCTGGAACCAAAATCTTCCATTATCACACCAAGTGCATATTCTGCTGGCTGTGATTGCATATACGCTTTGGCATAATCATAGAAATTTTTGTTTCCATATTCCTTTATAATCCGAAGAGCCACGGCATTTGCCATTGATTCCTCGCGCCATCGACCAAACTCCGTATTGTAAAACACCTTTTCTGATGAATGATGGCGTTCCTCATTAAAAATATCTAAGGATGCGTGAGCCAATTCGTGTATTAAGACTTTAGTAAATAGCCATTTGAAATTATTATCATCGTTATTGGTTGAATTGTCAATAGCAGACAAATACAATTCAATATATGGACTATCTCCTTTCCTGTTAGAATAATATGCTCCCAACAGGTCTATTATGCTATTCTCATCACGGACTACTTCGGGTCTTGAATCGCGAAGATAAATAGGTATTGTATGTAAAAGAACAGCAATGTTCTCATAACCCCTTTCCTCAAACTTCCAAATTGGTGATAAAGGGAGTGGTGTTCCAGAATAATGGTGATGAGCACCGCATACTAATTGGTGATGGGAAAAGTGATTGTAATAATCAAGCTCTAAAGGTCGAACAACTTCAAGAATAAATTCAGGAATTCTAACGTCTAAAACTTTTTCTGCAAGATGCTCAGGTGCATCACAATTAACTATTTTCATAACTATTTTATGTATTTAGAATTAATAAATAACGAAACTACATATTTATGTTAAAAGATTGTTACACTATTGGGGATAGTGATGGATGTAAGACCAGTACAGCCATAGAAAGCACTACTTCTAATACTCGTTACACTGTTGCCAATGGTGATAGATGTAAGACCAGAACAATTATAGAATGCATCGTCGTCTATAATCGTCACGCTATAAGTAACATTATTAAATTTAATAGAATTCGGGATAACTATGCTTCCCGTATATTTATTATGATTTCTTGTTACTATAGCAACATTATTATCAGTATATAAATATAGTAAATTCCATTGATTTCAACAGTATCTGCACTTGCCACTATCGATAGCATCATCATCATAAGTAATAGTATTTGTTTCTTCATAATCATTATAGTTTCAATAAGTCTTTGGTTAAACACGAAAGAAATCTTACTTTCCCACGCAGAATTTGCTGAAGATGTTGCCAAGAACTTCGTCGGTTGATATTTCGCCTACGATCTCGGAGAGGTGGGAGAGACATTGACGGAGGTCCTCGCTAATGAGGTCACCACTCATCTGGTATTCGAGGCTTTGCTTGGCACGACGGATGTCGGAGAGGGCAAGGTCGAGGGCTTCCTTGTGACGAAGGTTCGTTACAAGGACATCGTCGGTATTGGTGTCTGGAATGCAACGGATAAGCTCGGATTCGAGCCAGTCCATGCCTTGGCCACTTAGGGCTTGGAAGGCGTCGGACTTGTTGAGTACCTCAATGACGTGCTGGTCTTCTCGTATGACAATCTTTGGGAATGGAACGCCCGGCTCGGACATGAGGATGATAATCTGCGCTTTCTCGGCTGCCTTGATGGAGCGTTCTATGCCCATCTTCTCTATGGTGTCGTCGGTGTGACGTATGCCTGCTGTGTCGATGAAACGGAAGAGGTGGCCATGGAGTGTTATGGTGTCTTCGATGACGTCACGTGTGGTGCCTTGTATGTCGCTCACTATGGCACGGTCTTCGTGGAGCAACTGGTTGAGTAGGGTGGATTTACCTACGTTTGGCGCTCCGATGATGGCTACTGGTATGCCGTTCTTGACGGCATTGCCCGTGGCGAAGGAGTCAACGAGGCGTGTAATCTCTGTCTCTACGTCTGTGGCTATGTCGATGAGCTTTTGACGGTCAGCAAATTCTACGTCTTCTTCGCTGAAGTCGAGTTCGAGCTCGAGTAGGGAAGTGAGTTCCAGTAGTTGGGTGCGCAGCTCTGCAAGGCGATTGCTGAAGCCTCCGCGCATCTGGTTCATTGCCACGCGATGCATGGCTGTGTTTTGCGATGCTATGAGGTCTGCCACGGCTTCTGCCTGACTAAGGTCCATCTTGCCGTTGAGGAAAGCACGCTGTGTGAACTCGCCCGGTTTGGCGAGTGTGCAGCCGTTGGCAATGAGGAGCTCACACATTCGTTGTAGGATGTATGATGAGCCATGGCATGATATCTCAGCGGAGTCTTCGCCTGTGTATGAGTGCGGTGCACGGAATATGCTGACAAGCACTTCGTCAAGGATGCTGTCGCCGTCCATCACCTGTCCAAAGTGTACGGTGAATGGCTTGACATCCTTTAGTGACTTGCGTCCCTTGAATATCTTGTCAACTATCTGTATGGCTTTTGTGCCTGATACTCTTACTATTCCTATTGCTCCACCTTTGGCGGTGGATATTGCACATATTGTCATGGCTGTCGGTTCTTTAGTTAATGATGGGGGCAAGCCAAGGACGGCTTGCTTGAAGAGAAAGAAGGGGAGCCAAAGACGGCTCCTGTGGGAGATATGGAGCCAAGTATGGCTCATGTTGGGGAGATGGAGCTAAGTGTGGCTCCTGTGGGTGGGGCAAGCCAAGGACGGCTTGCTTGAAGAGAGAGAAGAGAAGCCAAGGACGGCTCCGGTTGGAGAGATGAAGCCAAGTGTGGCTCCTGTGGAGATGACATGCCAAGGAGGAGCGAAGGCATGTAAGGAGGGAACGAGGGGAGGTTATTGGTTCTCAGCTCGTCTTATCTCTTTCTCCATCTCGTGGCATCGCTTGGTCTCTTGCTCTACCTTTGCTTCAAGCTTGAGGATGGTCTCCTTCATGCTGTCCTTGCCCAGTGATGATGCTTCGGCGTAGTCGTTGCGAAGCTTGGCAAGGCGTGACTTGTCGGATGCAAGTGCCTTTGTGGCTTTCTGCCATTCTGTGAACTTGGCTTTGGCTTCCTCAGAGTGGAAGTCCTTGAGCGATGTGTATGTGAAGTTATCGTTTATAATGAATGTGAAGTCCGATTTCTGTTTGTTTGAAGTGCTGGTCTGGCTGAGGGACAGACGCTGGCGTGCCTTGATGCGCTCGTACTCGTTGTCTGGCGACCACGTTGCCTTGATGGAGCGTAAGGATGCGTATGATATAATCTCTTTGTGGTCATCGTTCTCGTAGTCGAAAGGATGGCGTGACGGTGTGTAGAGGAAAGAGTATATACATACCTTGCCCTCTGGCTGGTAGCGGTCGGATGCGAACCAGCCGATGCCGTTGGCTTCGTCTATGACAATCATGTAGTCGTTGGCGTATGATGAGAATGGGAAGCCCATGTTCTCGGCACGATAGAACTTGTCGTCCTCGGAGTCGTAGCGTGTGACGTAGAGGTCGTAGTTGCCGTAGCCTTCTGTGGTGCGTGCTGCAAAGTAGAAGGTTACTCCGTCGGACATGAGGAATGGATAGTTGAGCTCGCCATCAATCTCCAGTCCGTCAAGTATTGTGGATGAGACCTTTGCACCGTTTTCGAGATAGTAGCACTTGAAGGTGCTGCTTGGCTCTCCTTCGTCGGTGAGGATGCTTACTGGTTCGTACATCTTATTACCCAGTTCGGTGGTGTAAGACGTGGTCTTGCCATCAGCCGAAAGGGTGATGGTGCCGAGGTCGTGCATGTTGGTGTAGCCATCGAGGAACTTGTCCTTGGATAGGACAAGGCTGTCGAGGATGACAATCTTGTCTGTGCCGCTGAGTCCCCTGATGCCTTTGTTGCATATCTCTAACTGCGCCTCAAGGGCTGATGTGTCCTTGCGGCGTCGCTTGAGTTGGGTCATCTGCTTCTCAAGGTTTGCCTTGGCTTCCTCAAAACGGTATGACTGCACTACAGAACCCATGTCGCCTGCTGGCAATGTGAGCTCTGGGTAATATACAGGTTTGCTCAGGGAGTCGGACTGTGCCGACTCCTGAGCATACGCTGTGAGTGATATTGACGCTAATAAAAGCGTGATGATTCTTTGCATAGTTATATTTGTAAACTTGGGCTCAAGCCAAGGACGGCTTGAGAGACGCTTCATTAATGTAAGCCAAAGGCGGCTGTTGGTTCAAGCCAAGGACGGCTTGAGGGATGGCTGCCTTTATGGTCAAGCTAAAGATGGCTGTTGGGTCAAGCCAAGGACGGCTTGAACGGCAAGAGCCAAGTATGGCTTGAGGGATGGCTTACTTGAAGTTGAAGTAGTTCTTGGCGTTGTTGTAGCAGATGTCTTCAATCATCTGGTTCACGCGCTCTGCCTCATAGCCTGTGTATGGTACTTCGCCGTTCTCGATGTCTGTGGCAACGAGGTTGCAGAGGATGCGACGGAAATACTCGTGGCGTGGGTATGAAAGGAATGAGCGTGAGTCTGTGAGCATTCCTACGAAACGACTGAGAAGTCCGAGGAGTGAAAGGGCGTTCATCTGCTTTGTCATGCCGTCCTTCTGGTCGAGGAACCACCATCCTGAACCCCATTGTATCTTGCCTGGGATGCTGCCGTCCTGGAAGTTGCCGAGCATAGTTGCGAGCACTTCGTTGGCGCATGGGTTGAGGTTGTAGAGTATGGTCTTGGCAAGCTTACCGTCAGCATTGAGACGGTCGAGGAACTGTGAACACTTCTTTGCTGTGTTGAACTCGCCGATTGAGTCGAAGCCTGTGTCTGGTCCGAGGAGCTTGAACATCTTTGAGTTGTTGTCGCGGATGGCTCCGTAGTGGAACTGCTGTGCCCATCCTGCCTCTGCATCCTGTACTCCGAAGACGTACATCATGGCAGACTTGAACTTGAGAATCTCCTCCTGAGTAAGTGCGTTGCCAGCCATTACCTTGTCGAAGATTGCCTTAATCTCAGCATCTGTGTAAGGCTCTGCATAGAACTCCTCGATACCGTGGTCAGAGAGCTTACAGCCTTGTGCTGCAAAGAAGTCGTGACGATTCTGTATTGCATCAACAAAGTCGTTGAAGTTGCTGATGTTCTTACCGCTAACGTCAGAGAGTTTGTTGACGTATGCCTGGAAGTTAGCTGGAACTTCCACAGCCATTGCCTTGTCTGGACGCCATGTTGGGAGCATGCGAGTCTTCATCGTTGGGTCCTTAGCCACGGCGATGTGGTACTCAAGAGAGTCAACTGGGTCGTCAGTAGTACATACAGTCTCTACGTTATAGTATTCCATAAGTCCGCGTGGAGTGAACTTAGGGTCGTTCTTAATCTTGTCGTTACATTCTTCGTATATTTCGCGTGCATTCTGTGGATTGAGGGTCTTGTCAATGCCGAATGCAGTCTTGAGCTCGAGGTGTGTCCAGTGATAGAGTGGGTTGCGGAATGTGTAAGGAACAGTCTCTGCCCATTTCTCAAACTTCTCCCAGTCTGTTGTGTCCTTGCCTGTGCAGAAACGCTCTGCAACACCGTTTGAACGCATCGCACGCCACTTGTAGTGGTCGCCGCCAAGCCATATCTGAGTGATAGAGTCGAAACGCTTGTTGTCTGCCACCATCTGTGGGATGAGGTGACAGTGATAGTCGATAATTGGCATCTTAGATGCGTGCTCGTGGTACAACTTCTGTGCAGTCTCAGACTGAAGCAAGAAGTTCTCGTCCATAAATTTTTTCATAGGTTTTATGTTAATTTTAATATTTAGTGTGGCAAAATTACTGAAATAATTCGATATTGCTTACATTTTTTATGGATTATAGAGTAAAAAGCCCTAATTTTGTACCTCGTAAAGAATAAAGTTGACTAACTAAATATTACTAAAACATAGCATCTAATGAAATCATTGAACGCTCGCACAGCTCCAAAGAGCTCTGCACCTGAAAGAATCATTCAGTTTGGTGAGGGTAACTTCCTCCGTTGCTTCGTAGATTGGATTATCTACAATATGAATCAGAAGACAGACTTCAACTCAAGCGTAGTTGTCGTTCAGCCAATAGAGAAGGGTATGGTTGACTGGCTCAATGGTCAGGACTGTCTCTATCACGTAAACCTTCAGGGACGTCTCAACGGCGAGGCGGTAAACTCCCTCACACGTGTTGACTGTATCTCACGTGCCATCAATCCTTACTCACAGAACTGGGCATTCCTCGCTTTGGCAGAGCAGCCAGAGATTCGCTTCGTAATCAGTAACACTACTGAGGCTGGTATTGCTTTCGACGATACTTGTAAGTTCACAGATGCTCCTGCATCTTCTTATCCGGGAAAGCTCACTCAGCTCCTCTTCCACCGTTTCAAGACATTCAATGGCGACCCAACAAAGGGATTCATCATCATGCCATGTGAGCTTATCTTCCTCAACGGTCACCACCTCAAGGACTGTATATATAAGTACATCGAGCTTTGGAAGGCTGATTTCGGTGCTGACTACGAGGCATTCAAGAACTGGTTCACTCAGTACTGCTACGTATGTGCAACACTCGTTGACCGTATCGTCCCAGGATTCCCACGCAAGGAAATCAAGGAGATTCAGGAGAAGATATGTTATGCTGACAACCTCGTAGTACAGGGTGAAGTGTTCCACCTCTGGGTAATCGAGAAGCCAGAGAACATGGACATCGAGACACTCAAGAAGGAGTTCCCAGCAGAGAAGGCTGGACTCAACGTGCTTATCGCACCATCAGAGAAGCCATACCACGAGCGTAAGGTGACACTCCTCAATGGTCCTCACACAGTTCTCTCACCAGTTGCATACCTCTCAGGCATCAACATCGTGCGTGACGCTTGCAACCACGAGGTAGTGGGCAAGTACATCCACAAGGTACAGTTTGAGGAACTCATGCAGACACTCAACCTCCCAATGGATGAGCTTCAGAAGTTTGCTACAGACGTGCTTGAGCGTTTCAACAACCCATACGTTGACCATCAGGTTACGAGCATCATGCTCAACTCATTCCCTAAGTATGAGACACGCGACCTCCCAGGCGTAAAGGTATATCTTGAGCGCAAGGGCGAGCTTCCAAAGGGACTCGTGTTCGGTCTTGCTGCCATCATCACTTACTACAAGGGTGGCACACGTGCCGATGGCGCTCCAATCGAGCCAAACGACGCACCAGAGATTATGCAGATGCTCAAGGATCTCTGGGCTACAGGCGACACACAGAAGGTGGCAGAGGGCGTACTTGCTGCAGAGAACATCTGGAAGGAGAACCTCAACAACACCGTTCCTGGTCTCACTGCAATGGTTAAGGAGTTCCTCGACCTTATTCAGGCAAAGGGAATGCTTGAGGCAGTAAAGACTATTCTCTAAGCCAAAGGCTTAAAGAATAATTGATAATTGACAATTGATAATTAGCCGTTCGGGACAAGCGTCCGAACGGCTTTCTTTTTTTGAAACACAGAGGACACGGAGAAAGCAGAGGGTGGTAAATTAACAATTAACATACAGGTTCTCTGAGTTCTCTGTGCCCTCTGTGTTGAAGGGATTACTCAGCGATGGAGTATCTAAAGGCTCCTTCCCTCGGGGAGGTTGGGAGGGGGCCTTACCCCTTCTTCACGTACACCAGCGAAGGACCACGTCCTATGTGCGTGATGCCAGTTTCTTCAGATGAAGAAGCAAAAGAACGTAGCTCCAGTGAAGCCGTAGTCTTAGGCAGTCCAGTTATAGCCATATAGTCGGCAATGCGCATCATTCGGTGTTTTGCGATAAAGTCCTGCGCCTTGCCTAGACGCTGTTCGGGAGTAAGCTTGCTGCGGTTCACCCTACTTGTGTAGCCACGTTCAAGGTGACATTCAAGGTTGAGAGTCCTCAACAGCTTCTTGTCCGTCTTTAGATGAACATCCTTAATCTTTATGCTGGCAGCGTTCCTTCTTGTACCGCCGTCAAGTTCTTCCACTTCATGACCTTGCACCATTCCGAGCGACAGACTGAAACAACCGAGGTTGTCAATCGTCACGCTGTAGCCGAAGCTTAGCAACTCTACCATGGCTTCTGTCATCCTTGACAGAGCCATCTCAGCCATTCCTCTCGACATACCTCTGAGGCACATTTGCTTCACGAGTTCATCCTGTCCCTTGTTGCCCCTTGATTCTACTCTGTAGTAACATTTCTGTTTGCCGTCGCGGTTGATGTCAGGCATCTCCTGTTTGATGTACTTTATCATACGCCTTTATGTTTTATTTGTTTTGTTTCTGTAAAAGGTTATTGTAGTCACTAATAGAATCCATGTCATCTATGGATAAAACTTCTTGTTGCTGCTTATAAAAGTACCTTCTTCCGTTAAAAAAACTTCCTTTTATCGTTATAAATTATTGTTCATTGGGCTTTGAATATTCGTTCACAGCCTTTGAACGAATATTCACAGTCTCTGAACAATTATTCAAAGGCTATGAACGAACATTCAAAGCCAATGGAATAATTTTTTATCACGTAATCCGTAACTTTTTTCATAGGATTCACAAACTTTTATTCCTTGCAAATGTAACTTTTTATAGTATAACCTGCAAGGAATTAAGAGTTTTTAAGTTACAAAACTTGTTTTATTCTATAATTTATATTAAATGTATAGGCATGCTTGTTGTAATATTCAAAAAAAAATAGGTGCGAAGCAAATGCCTCGTACCTACTTTTATTTACCAGTCATCTTGTGATTTCTCTTTTCCCATTGATAGTTTCATTTCAAAATAATTAATTAAGCTAAATGCTTCTTGATGAGCAATTGATGTTCGTTTATAATATTTTAAGGTGTTTTTGTCGTATTCATCTCTTTTTTCAATTCTTACTAAAGGCCCAGGTAGCTTTTCTTGTTTTTTGTCGTAATAAAAAACATATTCTACAGAGTATGGTATTGTAACAGACAATTTGATTCTAGAATCACGTACTTCTATCTTGAAGATTTCATCATATTCCATAAATTTTGCTAAATATTCTCCAAGAATAATTCTAACAGGAAATTTACCAAGTATTAGTCCTGATTCCCTATCTTGATTTTGTATTGCAGCTTTTGAATTATTAAAAGTGGAATTCAGTAATTCAAGACATTTGTTATATAATTCAGTTTTATTTGATTCGTTAACATCTTTAATTACTTTTGAAAACTCAATTCCATTGTCTGTAAAACTACAATAATCTTTATACTTCGTGTTGAAGATATTTACATATTCTTCACATTTATTCTGTATATCAATCTCTTTTTCTATTTCGTATTCAGAATGTATTTGAGAAAATGTTTTTGTGCCTTTATCGTCTGAAATTTTAATGTTTCCAATGGAAGGAAAAACTTTTTTTAGATTTTCACCCTCACAGTTTATCCAATCCAATTCTGGTTCATTTGCACGAATCGCAATTATTCCAATCGGTAAGAACTTTAATGTAGAAATATTTGATACAAAAGGAGATAACAATTCACTTTCGTATAATCTTTTAGGATTGCAAGTTCCATATATTGTCATTTTGTTTATGTATTGATAATCTTTAGAATCTTTAACAAATAGACCATCTTTATAACCGTTCTCTATTAACACTCCATCTTCATTAATTGCTAAATATAAAATGCGTAACTCTTTATATGCATTTATACCAGATGGTGTATAACGAGTTTTTACGCTATAATGATCCTTCTCAAACTTGAATTTTAGATACTTAAAAGTAATTTGAGCATCAATGTCTATTGGCGCAAACAATAGAAGAAACAATAAAAATATGAAGTGCTTCATAAAAGTATGATTTATATGTCAACTGATAAATCCTCCTATATCAGAACCCTAATTATACAAGAAAAGCGTGAGGACTTGTTCTGTTCATCAAAATGTGGGTTCTGGTAAAACCTTTTAGCAATGAAAAGAGACAAATACACCCACGCTGAAGTATGAACAGCATACAGCGTGGGCTGTATGAGTAAATACAACAAGTGGGCGTTTCGTACACTTATCCTGCTAATTATAAATTTACCAGATTCACATTTTCGGATAAAGCAAAAACGCCTTTCTACTCAATGATTTCTCCCATTGAGCAGTGCAAATGTAGCCATTCAAAATTGAATGACAAAGGAAATAATAAAAAAGTAGACGCAACAATATATAAAATTACTTTTTATATTTCGATTAGTTCTCGATTTAAGGCATATTTATACAGAAAAAAAGGTGCTGCACACATGGTGCAACACCTTTTTTATTTAGTGATGGTGGGATTATCCACCGAAGTTGTCGAATGAGATCATGTCGTCCTCAACACCGAGAGAGTGGAGGAGATCAAGAACTGTCTTAGCCATCATTGGAGGTCCGCAGAGGTAGTACTCAACGTCTTCAGGGTTCTCGTGCTGCTTGAGGTATGTGTCACCCATTACTGGTGCAACGAATCCTGGAGTGTACTTGATTCCTGCTTCGTCTGCCTTTGGATCTGGACGGTCGAGGGCAAGGTGGAAGTGGAAGTTAGAGTACTCCTTCTCAAGTGAGAGGAAGTCGTCAAGGAATGGAATCTCCTCAAGGGCACGTGCTCCGTAGAAGTAGTGCATCTCGCGGTCACGGATGTTGAGAGTCTTCAAGCAGTGCATAATCTGTGCACGGAGAGGAGCCATACCGGCACCACCACCGACCCAGATCATCTCACGGCCTGTACCGTACTTAGGACGGAACTCTCCGTAAGGACCTGACATGATTACCTTGTCGCCTGGCTTGAGAGAGAAGATGTAAGATGATGCGATACCTGGGTTGACATCCATGAATCCAGGACCCTGATCCTTTGGCTTGAATGGTGGAGTAGCGATACGTACGTTGAGTGTGATGATATCGCCCTCGTCTGGATAGTTGGCCATAGAGTAGGCACGGATTGTTGGAGTGTCGTTGACGCACTTGAGTCCGAAGAGTCCGAACTTCTCCCATGCTGGGAGGTAAGTGTCGCCAATGAGGCTCTTGTCGATGTCCTTGTCGTAGTCCATCTGGAATGCAGGAATCTTGCTCTGTGCGTAAGAACCTGGCTCGAAGTCCATGTGCTCGCCTGGAGGGAGGGCAACCTTGTACTCCTTGATGAATGTAGCAACGTTCTTGTTTCCAATAACTGTACATTCCCATTCCTTTACACCCATTACTGAGTCTGGAACCTTGATTGAGAGGTCACCCTTAACCTTAGCCTGACAGCCAAGACGGTAACCTTCCTTGATCTGCTTGCGAGTGAAGTGACCCTTCTCTGAGTCGAGAATCTCGCCGCCACCTTCTACAATCTGGCACTTGCACTGTCCGCATGAGCCTTTACCACCACATGCTGATGGGAGATATACATCCTGAGCAGCAAGGGTAGAGAGGAGGCTTCCGCCCTGGTCAACTGTAAGCTTGTCCTTGCCGTTGATTGTGATAGTTACCTGTCCGCTTGGAGAAAGGAAGTTCTTTGCTACGAGGAGGACGATAACCAAAACAAGCACGATTCCCAAGAACACTGCAATGCTATAAATGATAAATGTTATATCCATTTTTTATGTCCTTTCTTTTAAATTTTGAGACCTGAGAAACACATAAATGCCATTGCCATGAGACCTACTGTGATGAATGTGATACCAAGACCCTGGAGTGGCTTTGGCACGTCAGAGTAAGCCATCTTCTCACGGATTGCTGCAAGACCTACGATAGCGAGTGTCCAACCGATACCTGAACCGAGTGCGTAAGCGAGACAGTCAGATACTGAGCCAATGTACTGTGTGCTTGTTGGCTCCATTGTGATACGCTGCTGCATGAAGAGTGATGCACCCATGATAGCACAGTTTACTGCGATAAGTGGGAGGAAGATACCGAGGGCAGCATAGAGTGATGGAGAGAAACGCTCTACAATCATCTCGACGAGCTGTACGATACCTGCAATCACTGCAATGAAGAGAATGAATGCAAGGAATGTGAGGTCAACGCCTTCAGCGAGTGCGCCTTCAGCGAGTACCTTTGTCTGAAGAAGATAGTCAACTGGCACTGTGATGAGGAGTACGAATGTAACTGCAACACCAAGTCCAAATGATGTCTTTACTGTCTTAGATACTGCGAGGTAAGAGCACATACCCAAGAAGAAAGCGAAAATCATGTTGTCCACAAAGATTGAGCGGACGAATAATTGAATGAAGTGTTCCATAATTTACTTTTCCTTGTTTATTGAGCGGTGTGCCCAGATGAAACATGCAACGAGGATGAGTGCCATGGCTGGCATTGTCATCATACCGTTGTTGAGATATAAACCTCCGTTCTCCATGTAGAAGCTGTCAGGAATAATCTGGAAGCCGAGGATAGAACCGAAGCCGAGGAGCTCGCGGAAGAATCCTACTACTACGAGAACGAATGCGTAACCAAGTCCGTTACCTACACCATCGAGGAATGACTCCCATGGTCCGTTCTGCATTGCGAATGCCTCAAGACGTCCCATGAGGATACAGTTTGTGATGATGAGTCCGACATAGACAGAGAGCTGTACTGACACATCGTAAACGTATGCCTTGAGGATGTTGCTCACGATTGTTACGAGAGCGGCAACGACAACGAGCTGTACGATGATACGGATACGGTTTGGAATTGTCTTACGGAGCAATGAAATGATCACGTTAGCAAAAGCTGTGATTACTGTAACGGAGAGACCCATTACGATTGCTGGCTTAAGCTGTGAAGTTACAGCGAGAGCAGAACAGATACCGAGGACCTGAACAGCTACTGGGTTGTTAAGGTTAAGTGGACTCTTAAAAACCTCGCCATTTTCTTTTGAAAATAAACTCATATTCTTTGTCCTCCTTTTTATTTGTTAGTATTATCTGATTCGCAGCAAGAACCACACTCCTTCTCTGAAGCGCACTTCTCACAAGAAGCGCAGTCTTCGTTTGAAGCGCAATTTGCCTTGTCGCAAGATGCGCAGTTTGCACAAGAATCTGTTGCGCAAGAATCTGCCATCTCACACTGTCCCTTGCCGCAGCATGACTTGCTCTCGCCACCCTTGAAGGCTGCGATTGCGTCAGCGTACTGAGCAATAGACTTCTGAATCATATTGCGAACACCGTCAGAAGTAAGAGTTGCACCTGTAACAGCATCTACAACATAGTCAGCTGAGAGGCCTGATGGTGCCTTACCTGCCTTGTAAACTCCAAGAGCAACCTCGTTGTCCTTGAAAATCTTCTTTCCGTTGAAACCTGTCTGGAACCACTCCTCTACGATGCGGGCACCAAGACCTGCTGTCTCACCTTCGTGGTTGAAGAATGCGCCATATACAGTCTCGCCGTCCTTGTTAACTGAGATATAACCCCAGATAGGACCCCAGAGACCTGCACCCTTGAGAGGCACGATGAGCTTCTCTTCACCATTGATGTTTGCAGTGAATGTTCCGTCAGCGTTCTCTGTGATAACCTCAGCGTACTTGGCATCAACGTCAGCCTCGCCACGAAGGTTAACTGATGAAAGAATCTGTCCCTTAACGTCACGGGCTACGTTTGCATCCTGTGTTGCCTTGAGTGATGATGCTACGAAGGCGAGGAGGAATGCTACGATGATTACCATCACGCTTGCATATACAATAGTATATACGTTGCTATTTGTATTCAATTTTGCCATTTCTTATGTCCTCCTTATTTTGCAGCACGCTTAGCACGCTTGTTAATATTAGACTGAACGAAGCAGTAGTCGATGAGTGGAGCGAAGACGTTCATCAATAGGATAGCGAGCATCATACCTTCTGGGAAACCAGGGTTGAGCACGCGGATGATGATTGCCATAGCACCGATAAGGAATCCGTAGATGTACTTACCGCACTCTGTACGAGCTGCTGTTACTGGGTCTGTTGCCATGAACACTGCACCGAATGCGAAACCACCGACAGTGAGCTGCTCCCACCATTCGAAGTTCTCTGCTCCTGCGTATGGGAGAAGGTATGCGAGAAGAGCACCACCTACGAATGTAGATACGATAATCTTCCAGCTTGCAATACCAGCCCAGATGAGGATTACGGCACCAATCATGATAGCGATGAATGATGTCTCACCGATAGAACCAGGGATAGTACCGATGATAGTGTCCATTGCGTCGTATGTCACAGGCTCGCCAGCACCGAGCTGACCGAGTGGAGTAGCGCAAGAGTATCCGTCAATAGTACCGTTGATACAATCCATGTAGTTCTCGTTAACCCATACCTTGTCTCCTGACATCATTGCTGGATAAGCAAAGAAGAGGAATGCACGAGTTACGAGTGCTGGGTTGAAGATGTTCATACCAGTACCACCGAATACCTCCTTAGCGAAGATAACAGCAAATGCTGTAGCGATAGCGATAATCCAAAGAGGGCAGTTAACAGGAACAATCATTGGGATGAGCATACCTGTTACGAAGAAACCTTCGTGAACCTCTTCCTTCTTCCACTGAGCAAAAGCACACTCGATACCGAGACCAACAGCGTATGAAACGATAATCTTTGGAAGCATAACGCCAAGTCCATAGAGGAACTGTCCGCAGATGTCGTCAGTAGGAACGCCTACAGCGATGTTGTGCTGGTAACCGATGTTATACATACCGAACAAGATTGCTGGTATGAGTGCAATAATAACGAAGAAAATAGAACGCTTAGAATCGATAGCGTCGTGAATGTGAGCACCACGAACCTTGGCTGTCTCGTTTGGTACGTAGAAGAATGTCTCTGCTGCGTCGAACAAAGAGCCAAAGGCGCTCAGCTTACCTCCCTCTGAGAAGGTAGGCTTCATATTGTCAAGAATTTTCTTAAGTCCCATAGTGCTTATTCGTTTTCTTTACGCAACATATCGAGACCTTCTCTTACGATGCGCTGAAGTTCAACCTTTGAGCTATCCACGAACTCAGCAACAGCGAAGTCCTCAGGAGCAACCTCGTAGATACCGAGTGCCTCCATACGGTCGATGTCGCCAGCAATGATTGCCTTAACGAGCTGCTCTGGATAGATGTCCATTGGGAATACAGAATCGTACTCTCCGCTGAAAATCATGTGGCGGTGACCACCCTTAACACGAGCATCAAGAACATACTCCTTCTTGCTTGACTGAAGCCAGCTGCAGTATGAACGGCTTACTGAGAACTCGTTGAGACGTGGAGAAATCCAACCGAAGAGTTCGTCTGCATCGTCACCCTCTGGAATGGCTGTAAGCTCAGTAGAGTGGGCGAGAAGGAATCCGTCTTCGCTTGTCTTAACACCTGTAAGTGGGTTACCGTCGATAAGACGAACCTTCTTGTCTGTTGCAACGTTACCTGCTACGATGTCTGCAATCTTAGCACCTACAAGAACCTTCTTGTAAGCTGGAGTCTTGATTTCAGAACCTGCAACAGCAATTGTACGAGTAAGGTTAACCTTGCCCTCGTTGAAAAGACGACCGATGAAGATTACTTCCTCTGCACCGATTGTCCAAACAACATCACCCTTGTTTACTGGGTGTGTGTTGTTGATTTGTACACCAACATTACCAGCAGGACACTTACCGTCAAATACAGTAACCTCTGCATCCTTTACAGATTCAAGTTTGCTGCCTGGCTGTACACCAAGGTAAACCTTTGCAATTCTGCTAAGTGCTGTGATACCTGTCTGGAAGTTTGCTACCTCGCCAGCAAGCACTACGCCTTCAAAGTCAGCTGCCAATGGCATGTCGCTGAAAGCCGATACGAAGATACCCTTTGGTGTGTCGTCTGGATTTGCAACGACTGCATAAGGGCGCTGTACGAAGAATGAGAAAAGACCGCTCTCGAGGAGGGCTGCCTTTACTTCATCGCCAGAGAGCGATGTAGCATTCTTCACACCGAAGTCAACAAACTCCTGGTTTGCTGCGGCTTCTACCTGAACGCTTAATACTTTACGACGATCGCCTCTCTCAACGAGAGTTACCTTACCGGCAACTGGAGAGACGAACTTCATTTCTGGATGCAACTTGTTTACAAACAAAGCATCACCAGCCTTTACAACATCACCTTCCTTGACAACCACCTTTGGTTTCATACCCCAGAATGCGTCAGGAACAAGTCCATAGACGGCAGATGCTGGCACGGCAGAAACCTGAGCAGCAGCCTTTCCTTTAAGGTTGATGTTCAAGCCTTTTCGTAATTTAATTACATTCGCCATATTATTGTTAATATTAACTGTGTTTTGGAATTTTCAAAACGGGAATGGGGAGCTGTTACCTGAAAATATCCTATGGTTTCCCCATTTTGGTTACAAAGTTAGACATTTTCCACCGAATAAATTATATTTTTTTAGCACTTTTTCATCTTTTCGGTTCAAATTACAATGTATTTATGTAATCATGTAGTTTTTTGTAGAACGAATGATGCGTCAAAGTGTCGGAATTGCCGATTATCATTAGTTTCATCCTTGCTCGCGTCATAGCCACGTTCATACGCCTCAAATCGTTCAAAAATCCTATCTGGCCATGCTCGTTGCTACGAACCATACTGATGATGATAATATCGCGTTCCTGTCCTTGGAAACCATCGACTGTGTTTACCGTAATGAACGCACGGAAAGGACGAAGGTTTTCATCCTTCTTTATCAATGAGCGAATATATTGTGCTTGCACTCTGTAAGGACTGATAATTCCCACATCGAGACGCTCGTCGATAAATCTTTGTTTTCCAATCTTGTTGATATATTCTGTTAATGTCTTGATACAAAGCTCTGCTTCCGGCTTGTTTATTCGTCCGTGATTCTCTCCAACGAACTGTTCATGGAAGTCCGGAAGGGTAGTTTTATCCTCTTCAGATGGAGTGCTTCCTGTGTTATCAGTTTGTTCTCCATCCGTCAATGCGAGAGCATCGTTAACGTGTGCTGTATCAATCCATTGTATAGGAGTGTCAAGGTCAAGAATACCACGGTTCTGCACATCTGGAGCGGAAGTTAGCTTTCCTCCGTAAAACCAATCGGATGAAAAGCGCATAATTGCGTCATTCATACGGTATTGCACATTGAGTGGCACTACAGCCTCAGGTATGTTTTCCACAACACGTTCCATGAGTGTTTTGCCTAATCCTCCTCGCATGGCATCATAGCACTTGATGGTTGGCGGTAATTGTTGGTGGTCGCCAGCGAGAATGACACGACTTGCCCTGCGTATTGCAATCCAACACGCTGGTTCTAAGGCTTGTGCCGCTTCGTCAATGAATAATGTCGAGAACTTGTGGCCTACGAGAATCTTGTTTGCTGCGCCAACAAGGGTTGATGAAACGACACGTGCTTCGTCAAATAGTGATGCGTTGATGCGAACCTCTATCTCTGAGGCTCTTTCGCGTAGGCGAGCTATCTTCTGATGTATGTTGTCTCCTTTCTTGCGGTTCTCACGTATCTGCCTGATGGTCTTACGGATGCTCCATAGTTCAGGGTAGTCGGGATGACTCTCAAACTTACGCTCATACGTGAAGCTGAGCATCTTATCGTTTACCCTTGACGGATTGCCTATGCGAAGGACAGGTACGCCGTGGTCAGCAAGTTTCTCGCATATCCAGTCAACTGCCATGTTGCTCTGGGCGCAAACCATCACTTGCGTTTCGCGTTTAAGTGTCTCATATATAGCTTCTACAAGTGTCGTTGTCTTACCTGTTCCGGGAGGTCCGTGAACGACTTCCACGTCTTTTGCCCACAGAACTTCGTTTACGGCTTTCTCCTGTGAAGGGTTGAGCCATGGGAATGTTTGTGGTGCAAAGGTGTATTTTTGTGGTTTTATCTGCCCTGCAATGATGTCGCGAAGGTCGGCAAGTCGGTTTTTCTTTGCATTTGTGACGTCGTCGAGGGCATGAAACATTGTCTTGTAACTTGTCTCGTCAAAGAACAGTTGCACGCCTAAGTTGTCTGCATTCTGCAAGTCTATAAGTGCTTGATTGTTCGGGATTGAAACAACCATCGTTGCACCATCAGTATAGCATACTTGACAAGAGTGGTTGAAGTATTTAATCTCGTTTTTCTCACCAATACTGAAGAACTGAACAGGCTTGCCATATTCAAAACAATGGTCAATATCGTTCTCGTCCTCTGTTTCGTTCTCATTGTTTATTTGAACGACAAGTTGGTTGAGTGAATTGTAATAGCTCCTGCCAGCAGAAACAGGGTACCAGCATAGTCCTCTGTGAACCTTGCGCTTGATACCCATTTTCTCTGTCTGTAGGCGGAAATCTTCCTTCTCTGCCTCGTATTCCATTGTCAGCAGTTGGCGAAGCTGCTGTAAATATAGTGTTGAGTTCTGCATTTCTTGTTGGATGATAATGGTTTATGGCTCTATCTCAGCATTGTAGCGTCGTAAAGCATTCTTACAATAGTGTCATTAAGTGCCATGTGCTTCTTGCAGAGGTCGTAAGCAGAATTGAACTCACTGCTGAATGACAACTTGTTCTTGCTTGTGTCCTTTGCCCATTGCTCCCATGCCATCTTGAACAGCTCGTGGGCACCAATGTAATTTTCTTCCGTTATGAATACGAAAGCACCGATAAGTATGTCTTGTGTATTCTCAGAACCAATAACTTGCTCGCATAGCTTGTCAAGGTTGCCTGTTCCGAGAAGGCATTCTACAAGTATGTTGCCAATGCCAGACGTTTCTGGGGCAATGTATTGTAGCTTATACATGTATTCAAGTGCTTCTTCGTGCCTTCCTGTGTGGCAAAGGCACTTGCTGATGCCAAGCAGATGGTTGGTGTTCTCTGGCTGCATGGCAAGCAATTCCTTGTAATAGCCGATGCACTCGTCGTATTCCTCCTTAGCCATAAGGACGGCTACGAGATGGTTTAGCGTCCAGTGTGAAGTGCTGTTGAGAGAATAAGCCTTGCGGTAGCAGTCAATGCAGTCAAGTCCTTCCTTTTCAAGACAGAAGGCAAGCTTCTGGAACAAGCCTGCGTTTTCCTCAGTTTCTTCAATATCTATGGCTTGGAAAGCTTTAAGTGCATAGTGGTAAAGTCCATTACGCAAAAGGACGTTACCCATCTCCTTGTAATATGTGTCAATGTTAGAGACGTCAAACTTGCTCCATCCCATATCCATTGGCATGAATGAGTATTCCTTGCTGTTGCCGCTTATGCTATGTCTGAAAGGATTGTAGAACTGCGAATGGTGCGGAAAGAGGAAGTAGAAACGGTATAAGTCAAAGATGTAATATCTGCACAACCTGTGTGCCGAAATGTTTGCCTTATCCTTTACCTTGCTTATTATTGCATCCATCTCATCTTCGCTCATCTGTGATTTCAGATTGTCGGATAAGTTGCTTATTGTCATGCTACTTATGCTTGACATTGAAATTGCGAAAGAGTAGAGGTCGCTGTTGCAGAATGGCGTAGAGTTGATTATCGCATCAGCTATGCTCGTTGAGTCGTTTCCTTCGTCGCTATTGCTGATAAGTGGTGACTTAGGGTCGAAAGGATAGAACCAATGCGGTATCTTGTGGAAGAAGTCGAAGCTTTTCATCAGGCGGAAAGAACTGAGGTAGATGTCGGCACCGTCAAGTTCCATTTCTGCCATTTCGTGTATCTTCTTCTCTGCCTTCATGTCGGCATAAGTCTTTTCCCATTCTGGGTTCTCATCGTCGTTGCCTTTCTTCTTTATGCCACCCATGGCTTCCTTGAAAGACCTGCCAGCCATGATGCTTGGAAGGATGTCCGTGTTCATCTTTGCTGTTATAGCATCAGTTGCACCACTTAGTTGTAACTGCGTGCAAACAAATATGATGTCCTTGATGAAAACCGTGTCATCGGAAAGTATCTTCAGCTTGCTTGTAAGTTCCTTGCTTAGACGGATGCGCTTGTCGTAAAGGCGTAAAGCAAGGACTACTCCTACAATGCCTCGCATGCTTACTGCATTGCTTGATGAGTAGTAAGCGTCAAAGAGGAATTGCAGTTTCTTGATGTCAAAGTATTCAAGAATGGATAGTGTTACGGCAGATACAAATATTGCCTTTGTGTCATCATCTATGTTCTGACTGTCTATAATGGTGTTAGATGTTTCGTATCTGCTATTGTTCCATTGGCCACTTGACCATACATTCTCAAACATATTGAGACGCAGCTCTTCAATCTTTGTGCGAAGTGCCGATATCTTGCGCTGGCGTATGGAATCCCTTGTTTCCTTGTCGTCCGTGACTGTTTGCAAGTCGATGTTTGTCGTAACCAAGTCGCCAATGATGTCTTCCAACATCATTTCTCCATGATTTCGCATGGCAAGGCAATACAGGTCGGCTGGTCGTTCCTTGTATCTCTCGGCACGGTCAATCAGGTCGTTTATGGCAAGAATCTGCAGCTTTGTTTTGTTGCGTTCGTCCATAGCGTTCTCGTCCACGTAGTTTTGGAGCATGTAATCCAACATCGTGTTGTAGGAGAACTCTATCTTCTCCATGTCGTTCTGTATGTCCCAGTTGCCGAGCAATGTTACTCTCTGCTTTAGTAGCTCAATGGCAGAGGCGATATTGTCATTTTCAATGAATGATACTACGTTTTCGGATATTTCCATGGATAGAACTACTTATTTCTTTGTGAATGTACTATCTACGAGTTCGCTGTATGTTACCTGTCGCTTCATGAGCGTGCGTCCGTTTGCCCATTCAGCCGTTGCGCTTACAACATTCCTTTCTGGCAATGATGATTCCTTAAACACTGGATAGGAGAGTATTGTGTCAGGAATTTCCTGAATAAACGTAGTATTGATTTTGTAAATCATGTCTTTGTCACCACGTTCATTGAGGACGTTTAGACGCTTCACGGCAATGTCGTAACCCTCAACAAGCTTCCTGATGTCGTCATTGCGCTTGCTTACGATGCTATCGTGGAAGATAACGGCTGACAGGTTGCCGATAAGCTCTGATGATGAAATCAATCTGTGCGCTCCGTTGTTTTCTGCTTCCATGGCGTATGGCTCAGGAAGAAAAGCACCATCATACTGATTCTGGTCAGTCATCTTGCAACGAAGGGCAATGTCGTTGATTTGTGGCTTGTTTAGCTGCAATAGTGGGAGCTTGATGTGCTCCATCACCTTGTCTGCCATGTAATCCAAAGCTGAATTGCGTGTGATTGCCATAATCTTCTCCTTGATGTTGTTCACGGATTTTATTCGTGATGAATGTGTTGACATAAGGAAGAGGTTGAGGTCTGTTCTTATGACAACCTTGACGGAGTCACCGTTTGAACGCCAGATGTTGGCTTTAACAATGTCGCTGACCACACCATCAGTTTCGCCATTTGTGAATGCTGTGTCGCAATCCATGGCAGAACTGTAAGTGAGTAACTCTATGTTTAAGCCCAGGGAATCGAAGATGCCCGTCTCCTGAGCATAGTAGAGTGGGAGATTGTCCATTGTTGGCACCAACGCAAGGTGCAATGCTGTGGAGTCGTAATCCGCAGCTGTCTTGTTGTCGTTATTGTTGCATGAGAATAATCCAGCAACGATGAAAGGCAGTATTATGTAAAGGAGTCTCTTCATAAAAAATAAAACAAAATAGACAATTTGTCTCTTGTACTAATACTTGAGACAAATTGTCGTATTTATTATAATTCAGTTGAGTGAATGCTCAAAAAATATGATTACTCACCCTTAACTGCTGCTACACCTGGGAGTACCTTACCCTCGATAGCCTCAAGGAGTGCACCACCACCTGTAGAGATGTAAGATACCTTGTCAGCAAGACCGAACTTGTTAACACAAGCTACAGAGTCACCACCACCGATGAGTGAGAATGCGCCCTCAGCTGTTGCCTTAGCGATAGCCTCACCGATAGCCTTAGAACCTGCTGTGAAGTCCTCACACTCGAAGCATCCTGCAGGACCGTTCCAGAGGATAGTCTTAGCACCCTTGATAGCGTTAGCGAACTTCTCGCGGCTTACAGGACCTGCGTCGAGACCCTCGAACTCAGCTGGGATAGCGTTAGATGGGAATACCTCAACCTTAGCACCTGGCTTAACTGAGAATGTAGAGAAGTCGTAGCCTGTACAACATACTGAATCCTCAGCAAGTACGAGCTCAACACCGTTCTTCTTAGCAAGCTCCTCAACGTTGCGAGCAACATCAAGCTTGTCAAGCTCAACGATAGAACCACCGATTTCGCCACCGTGTGACTTAGCGAATGTGTATGTCATACCACCACAGAGGATGAGCTTATCTACCTTACCGAGGAGGTTCTCGATGATACCAATCTTAGAAGATACCTTTGAACCACCCATGATAGCTACGAATGGACGCTCAATCTTGTTGAGGACAGCGTCAACAGCCTTAACCTCCTTCTCCATGAGGAGACCGAGCATGATGTCCTTCTTGTCGAAGTAATCAGCGATAACGGCTGTAGAACCGTGCTTACGGTGTGCAGTACCGAATGCATCCATTACCCAGCAGTCAGCGTAAGAAGCGAGCTTCTTAGCGAACTCCTTCTGAGATGCCTTCATTGCCTTCTTAGCCTCTTCGTATGCAGGATCTTCCTTGTCGATGCCTACTGGCTTGCCTTCCTCTTCAGCGTAGAAGCGGAGGTTCTCAAGAAGAAGAACTTCACCAGCCTTGAGAGCTGCAGCCTGAGCGTCAGCCTTCTGACAGTCGTCAGCGAACTTAACGTCAACACCAAGTGCCTTGCTTACAGCAGGAACAATCTGCTTGAGTGAAAGCTCAGCCTTAACCTTGCCCTTTGGCTTACCCATGTGTGACATGATGATGAGAGCACCGCCCTTCTCAAGGATGAGCTTAAGTGTAGGGAGGGCACCATTGATACGAGTCATATCTGTGATCTTGCCATCCTGGATTGGAACGTTGAAATCTACGCGAACGATTGCCTTCTTACCTGAGAAGTCATAATCTTGAATGTTCATAGTCTTTTATGTTTTATTAAATTAAAAATTAAAGAAATTTCTTGAGTCGTATTGCTGTGTCATGTTTGTATTGAGAACAGCACATTTCATATTGACTGCAAAGATAATAAAATCTCTGCTAATATGATTATCCTAAAGGATTTTTTTTGACAAAATGGTTGCAAAGGTGCTTTATGTCACATTTTTCGCACTTCGGTTTCCGTGATTGACAAATGTACCTTCCATGTAGGAGCAACCAATGGTGTGCGTCAGGAATTTTTTCTGCGGGAATATGCTTCACGAGTTTCTTTTCCACAGAATATGGAGTGGTGCAGCTTTCCGGAACAAGTCCCAACCTGTGACTTACCCTGAAAATATGGGTGTCCACTGCCATTGCTGACTTCCTCCATATCACGGCTTGAATGACATTTGCCGTCTTGCGGCCGACTCCTGGTAGCTTAACGAGGTCGTCCATATCACTCGGCACCTCTCCGCCATGCTGTTCCATGAGCATCTTTGCCATCCCCACAAGGTGCTTTGCCTTGTTGTTCGGGTAACTGATGCTCCTGATGTATTCAAAGATGACTTCCGGCGTTGCCTCTGCCATCACCTCTGCCGTTGGGTAGTCGCGAAACAAGGCTGGCGTAACCATGTTCACTCTCTTGTCGGTGCATTGTGCGGAGAGTATCACGGCTACGAGAAGCTCGAATGGAGTGGTGTAGTCAAGTTCTGAGCTTACGTCTGGCATTGAGGCTTCAAAATACTCAATGACCTTGTTGTACTTTTCTTGCTTCCTCATCGGCTAAAGTCATTAGTGCAATGTCATATTTCAGAGGGTCTTCGGCATCCCATGACTTGAATATGTCGGTCAGTTCCTCGCACGCTTTCCATGTTGGACGCTTGTTCTTTAGAATGGATTGCGTCTGTTGCATAACATGCACATCCATAACTGCATACAAGTCTTTGCTTGAGCGTGACTTCCATATTCCCAAATCAGGACTTTGAGTGCGTGTCATCCATCGTATGAACATGCAAATTCGCTTGCAGGCGGATTTGTCCATACTTCCTACCTTGGCTGGCTGCAGCCAGTTGCAGATGATGGCGATGACTTCCTTTGTGCTCTTGCCCTCAAATATCTCTTCGAGCGTCTCATGTCCTTGTATTGCCCACTGGAGGTTGCGGCAAACAGCCTTGAACGTCGGTACGTTGAGAGTGCGGTAAACGCAGTCGTTCTTTGCCGTCGTGTAGCTCATCTCGTAGCATCCCATACGGATGAAATGTGCTGGGTGCCAGTGCATCTCGTCACGTATCATTCGGAGGGCGGTAGGGTAGATGACCTTGCGCGAACCCCACGTAATCATGGCTACAAGGAGAGCTCCAAGCTCAATGTCGAGTTGATTGTCGGTGTGTTCCATCAATTGATAAACCACGCCGCATGGGTCAACAGCCTTGAAACGCTCTATGCTGAAGGTCTCTGAATATGCCTTGTCAAGCTTTTCTTTGAAATCGTTCATTGAAACAGGAATGATGTGGGGCAAGCCAAAGACGGCTTGCCGTGAGTTGTGAGTTACTCCCTTTTTAAACTCCTTGCAAGTAAAGCGTCAGCTGAACTTGCGAAACTTGAATAGCTTAAAGCTCTTCGCATTCCTTAACCCACTGGGCATAACTTGCGTCAGATGGCATTCGCCAGTCGCCACGAGGGCTAAGGCTTACGCTTCCTACCTTAGGACCGTCAGGGAGACATGAACGCTTGAACTGTTGCGTGAAGAAACGTCGGCAGAATGTTGTCAACCATTTCTTTATGGTCTCTTCGTCGTATGAGCCTACAGGCATTGAGGTCTCGTCTTCCTCGTATGTCTGCTCAATGAAAGCCTTCTTTGCAAGATGATAAATCTTTGCTGGGCGGAATCCATTTCTGAGGCAGTTGTAAAGGAAGAAGTCATGAAGCTCGTAAGGTCCTACGAGGTCTTCCGTCTTCTGCTTTATCTCGCCGTTCTCGTCAGCAGGGATAAGCTCTGGGCTTATTGGCGTGTCAACGATGTCGAGAAGCGTGTTCCTTGACTCCTCGTCAACGATGCTGTTTGCCACCCATGAAACGAGGTACTTTACAAGTGTCTTCGGAATACTGCAGTTGACGCCATAGTTTGACATGTGGTCGGCATTGTATGTTGCCCAACCGAGTGCAAGCTCAGAGAGGTCGCCAGTTCCCACCACGAATCCGTCAAACTGGTTTGCCACGTCCATGAGAATCTGCGTACGCTCACGTGCCTGTCCGTTCTCGTATGTCACGTCGTGGATGTTGATGTTCTGGTCGATGTCCCTAAAGTGCTGAAGACAAGCATCCTTAATGCTTATTTCCTTAAGTGTTACTCCAAGTGACTCCATAAGTGAAACGGAGTTGTTGTAGGTGCGGCCTGTCGTTCCGAATCCTGGCATCGTGATTCCGATGATGTCGGTACGGTTGCGCTTTAGCTTGTCCATTGTCTTGACGCACACAAGGAGGGCGAGGGTAGAGTCAAGTCCTCCGGAGATACCGAGCACGACGCTCTTGGCGCCCGTATGAACGATACGCTTGGCGAGACCTTCCACCTGAATGGCGAATATCTCCTCGCAACGCTCGTCGAGAGTCTTGCCAGAAGGTACGAATGGGTGTGGGTCAATCCATCGCGTAAGGTCGAAGTCATACCTTGGGTTGCAAGGCTGTGTGTGAATCTCCACTGTGTCGGAAATGTCCGTGAGACGTATGTTTTCGCTGAACGTGGTGTTAATCATACGTTCTGTGCGAAGGTGCTCCACGTCGATGTCTGAGACTATCATCTGGTCGTCAAGGGAGAAGCGTTCGCTGCTTCCTATGAGTGAACCGTTTTCGTAGATAAGTGCGTTTCCTGCAAACACGACATCCTGAGTCGATTCGCCGAAACCGCATGATGAATATACGTATCCAGAGATGCAACGAGCAGATTGCTGGCTGATGAGCGAGCGAAGGTACTGGTTCTTGGCGATAAGCTCGTTTGTGGCAGAGAGGTTGAAGATGACCTCAGCTCCGCAAAGTGCGAGGCTGCTGCTTGGTGGTATTGGTGCCCAGAGGTCTTCACAAAGCTCGATGCCGAAGGTTACCTTGCTTGTCTTGAACAGCATGTTCTTGCCCATAGGTACTGACTGTGCGCAGAGGCTTACGTTGCAGTTAGGGATGGTGCTTGCTGATGCGAACCATCTCTGCTCGTAGAACTCCTTGTAGTTAGGAAGGTAGGTCTTTGGCACTAAGCCCAGAATCTTTCCACCCTGAATCACCACGGCGCAGTTGTAGAGCGACGACTTCACCTGAACAGGCATACCTATGATGGAGATAATCTGAAGTGAACGAGTCACGTCAAGAAGACGGAACAACGCTGCCTCAGCATTGTCCAACAACAATTGCTGGCTGAAGAGGTCTTGGCAGGTGTATGAAGTTATGCTTAACTCCGGGAAAACGATTATTTCCACGCCTTTGCCTTCAGCTTGTACAATGAGACTTTCAATCTCTTTTTCGTTGTAATCACAATCTGCTACCTTCAATGAAGGGATGGCAGAAGCAACTTTGATGAATCCGTAATTCACGACTTTACTATTTAATATTATTGGTTATCTTGTATTTAAGCTAACGCTTTACTTGTAAGGAGTTAAAAAGGAGTTAAAAAGACGATACTTTGCGGATTGTTTTTGAAAACACTATGCGATAGGCATCCGTCTTTTTAACTTCCTATATATCTTCTTTTTAACTCCTCTTTTTACTACAAGCTAAAGTTCTGCGTTTACTTTACCTTGAGTGGTGCAGGACCTGCTACGGTTGGCTTGACAGGAATGATGTTGCCCTTCTTGTCGAACGTCATCTTGTCAATACATACCTCGCGGTGAACGCCAGGGCCACCGAAGCGACGGTCACGCATGAAGTCCTTGTTGATGCGGTGGTAAACGATGTACCATTCATCCTTGCCAGGAATCTGGAGGACTGAGTTGTGCGCAGTACCGTAAATCTTCTGTGAAGCGTCCTGCTTGATTACGTTGTAGTTGTCCTTGTCGATGGAGATAGGACCGAGTGGTGACTTTGACGTTCCGTAGCAAACGTGGTAGTTTGCGCTGCCTGTGTCGTCAACTGACCACATGAAGTAGTATGTTCCCTTGCGGAAGAATACGTATGCTCCCTCGCGGAATGCCCATGTCTGAAGATTTCCGCCCTCTGGAGTCATCTCTGTGACTGTTTCCTTCTTGATTGACATCATGTCGTCGTTGAGCTCGGCACCTGCCATGAATCCGTTGCCCCAGTAGAGGTAGAACTTTCCGCTCTTTGGGTCTTGGAACACGTCAACGTCGATTGCCTGTCCGCCTCTCTTGCCTGGGCGGTCAGCATCTGTCACGATGCTTGTCTCTGATGCCACGAAAGGACCTGTTGGGCTGTCAGACACTGCAACGCCAATCTCCTTGCGGTTGCTCTTTGGGTTGTGTGCAGAGAAGTAGAAGTAGTACTTGTACTCGCCCTTAACCTTGCGCTCGATGATACATGGTGCCCATGCATTGCCAGTAGCCCACTTCACTTGCTCTGACTTGACGTCAAGCATTACGCCCTCGTCCTTCCATGTCTTGAGGTCGGAAGAGGAGAATACGCTGAACTTGTAGCCGCCCCAACCTGGAACACCGTCTGTTGTGCTGTAGATGTAGTATTTCTTTGTCTTGTTAGAGTACATCACCTCTGGGTCAGCGTGGAAGTCGGGTAGGATAGGGTTGCCCTTCTCTCCGTACTCTGCGAGGAGACGCTCCTTCTCTGCGCGTGTGATAGGGATGATTGTACCGTGGCGTGGTGTGAACTTGCCCTTGGTTGCTGTGTTCTGTACAAACTCAAACTTCTTGAGGTCGTTTGACTTGCAGAACTGGTAGTGACCGTTAGCGTAGCAGTCGTACATCACAATCCATGACTTGCCGTCTATTGTCTTGCACACGCCTACACCCTCAACGGCTTCCTTTGTCTGCTCCACGTTGCCGTCAATCTTTGTCCACTTGTCAGTAAGGTTTGAAGCCGTTGCCTGATAGATGCCGCGTCCGCCTTCCTGCTTGTAGAAGAGATGGTAGAGCTTGTCTGCATCGTTGAACACGATGTCGCCGTCAATAGTTGCGCTTCCAGCGTCAAAGAGATACTTTGGCTCGCCCTCGAGGTCTGTGAAGTCCTTGTTGGCATACTGGTAGTATATCTTGTCGTGTCCGCCGTCTGCCGTGAGGAGAGAGTAGAACACCATGTATTTGCCTGCCTTGCGGTCATAGATTGTCTCTGGTGCCCATACGCGAGTCACGTTCTTCCACTTGTCTGTGTAGCGAGTAGGGAAGTTGATGACGCTGTGCTTCCAGTTGATGAGGTCAGTACTCTTGAGGAGCACCATTCCGCGGTTGCTTGCCCATCCGAGGTTTGACTTCATGTCAGTCACGACCATGTAGAATGTCTTGCCGTCCTCGCAGCGAAGGATGTGTGGGTCGCGCACGCACTGTGTGAACGCAATCGTATCGCTTGAGATGACTGGATTACCACCGTTGAGAGGAGTGAAGTTGTAGCCGTCATCGCTGAGGGCGTAGCAAATCTGCTCATCCTTTGGGTCATTACTGTTGAAATAAGTGAAGAGGTAAGCCACCATCTCGTTTGGATCCTTTGGTGCCTCTTGTGTCTTACTGTTTTTCTGTGCACTGGCAGGACAAGCGAGAAGCATTGCCATAGCCGATGCCATTGTAAATTTTGATAGGTTCATATTGTGTAGTATAGTTATTAATTAAGCAGCCTTGAATGGCTTGTTTCTTATTCTTTCTGGTTTATGGTGGGGCTAGAGGTTCTAGTTTTTCTAGTTAATCTAGTATTTCTAGCTAATATAGTTTTTCTAGCCATTCTAGATTCTATAGCGAAGCCATGAACTTCTCCCTGTTCACCACGAATCGCAGGTGAGTGCCTTCGCCGATGATGCTGTCACCCATCCTGGCAACGATGTGGAACGTGAGTTTCTTGCCTTCCACCTTTGTGAGCGTTGCCGTGGCAGATACTTCGGCTCCGAGCTTTGAAGGCTTGATGTGGGATGACTCTATGTGTCCTCCAACGGTTGTGCTTCCTTCGGGCAGCTCGTCAGCTACTGCAAGCATCGCTGCATTCTCCATGAGAGCCATCATCATTGGAGTCGCAAGGACTTCCATGTCTCCGCTTCCTGCTGAAAGAGCTGTCTTGTCTTGTGTGACGACAAGCGAACTCGTGTGACTTAATCCTTCTGTGAGCATATAGATTCTAAACTTAATTTCTTTCTCTTAACCTATGCAAAGGTAAAAAAAAATCTGTAATAAAAAAACTAAATCAAACAAAAACAACTGTCTTGAATGCAAATCGTAACAATCGCAATTGAAATGACGCTTGTTTCTTTGGCATTGCTTTATGTTCGCTTTATGTCAGGGTGGCCGTTACTGACATTGAACACGGAGAGTACAGAGGTCAGACTTCATTCTTAATTCACGTCAAGACACACTTATCTACCCCTATGTCTTCGGCAATCCTTCGTGCATCCTTCGTGAAAGCCTCAGACATTGCAAAGATACGTAGATTCTGTTTTTCTGCCAAGAGATTCAGAAACGTGTTTTTCGATTCCGTTCGATTTGATTCGATTCCGTTCGATTCTTCGTAAGTCTTGTGATTATATTTCAGAAAATCATTTTGTTTACATGGTAACGTGGATTCGGGATAAGGAGTTTAAGATAAACTAAAGGGGGATAAAAAAATCGTAACTGATACAGTGTTACTATGCTACTTTTATGCATGACGAAAACGAAAAAGGAGAGAAATAACCATGTTATTCCTCTCCTTTAATATGATTTTATAACAAAGTCTATTTCATTCGATTAGAATCCGAACCTATCGCTGATTGATGCGTTCTCGGAAACGCACTTGATAGCTCTTGCAAACATATCGGCAACAGAAAGCTGACGAACCTTTGAACACTTCTGTGCGTATGGGATACTGTCTGTGAATACCATCTCAACGAGTGGCGAATTCTGTACGCGGTCGCTTGCTGGGTCGCTCATCACACAGTGGCTGGCAACTGCACGAACGCTCTTTGCTCCTGCCTTCATCATCTCCTCTGCGGCAATGGTGATTGTACCTGCAGTATCGACGATATCGTCAACGAGAACCACGTTCTTGTCCTTCACGTCACCGATAATCTGGATTGAACTTACGACATTGGCACGAGCACGTGTCTTGTTGCAGAGTACGAGTGGACAGTCAAGTTTCTTTGCAAAGTTTGCAGCACGCTTTGAACCACCAACGTCAGGTGTTGCGATTACGAGGTCTTCAAGACCGAGAGACTCGATATAAGGAAGTGTTACGAGTGAACCGTAAAGGTGATCCACAGGAACGTTGAAGAATCCTTGAATCTGGTCAGCGTGGAGGTCCATGGTGATAAGACGGTCAATACCTGCTACACTGAGAAGGTCAGCCACAAGCTTTGCACCGATACTTACTCTTGGCTTGTCCTTGCGATCCTGACGTGCCCATCCGAAGTAAGGGATGACAGCGATGACGCTGTGAGCTGAAGCTCTCTTTGCTGCGTCAATCATAAGGAGAAGCTCCATGAGATTGTCACAACTTGGGAATGTGGATTGTACAAGGAACACATCCACTCCACGAATACTTTCCTCAAAGGAAACACCAAACTCTCCGTCTGCAAAGTGAGTAATAATCATTTTGCCAAGCGGGCAACCAAGACTCTGGCAGATGCGCTCTGCAAGATATTTTGATTTAGTACCCGAAAAAACCTTATAAGGTCTACTTTCACTCATAAATTTAGATGCTTATTTATTTGCGACTGCAAAGTTATGAATTCTTCTCGATATGATGCACAATTTTTGAACGAAAAGTTGTTTGAATTAAGAATTAAGAGCTAAGAATTAGATTTTGCAGGTTAAATAGCATAACCCTAAAATCAAATTCAAGCTTAGCTTGTTTTAGGCATGCTTACAACATGTTTTATTAGCAAAATCTTAATTCTTAACTCTTAAATTTTAAATTCCCTTAGTCAATCTCCTTGAGGATGGCAACGATATGCTTCCATACCATCTCAACCGTAGGGATGAGGAGACGCTCGTCAGGTGAGTGGACACCGCGAAGGGTAGGGCCGAAGCTGATCATGTCCATGCCCGGGTATTTCTCGCTGAAGAGACCGCACTCAAGTCCTGCGTGGATAGCCTTTACCTTTGGCTCCTTGCCGAAGATTGACTTGTATGTCTCGATAGCCACCTTGAGGAGCTTGGAGTCAGAGTTTGGCTTCCATCCTGGGTAGCCGTCAGCTGTCGTTGTCTTGAATCCTGCGAGGCGGAGTGCAGAGCTAACGGCTATGGACATTGCCTTGCGCTGGCTGCCGATGCTTGAACGCTGGCTTGTCACGATGTCGATGCTTGCCTTGCCTGCCTCTTTATTTATTAGGTGTACGCTTGCAAGGTTGGAGCTTGTCTCCACAAGACCTGCAAGGTCGATGCTCATTTCATAGACGCCATTGTCAACGGCATTGAGTGCGTAGATGAGCTTCTGTGCCTGCTCGTCGTTGATGCACTGGCTTGCCTCCGTGCTCTCCATTGCAACGTGCATTGATTCCTCGTCGTGATATTCCTCGCCAATCTCGCTGGCAAACACGTTGAAGTCAACACGTATGTTCTCCTTGTCGGCAAATGGTACAGCAATGACAGCCTCTGCCTGACGTGGGATGGCATTGTGGAGGTTTCCTCCCTGAATGTCCACAAGCTTGAGGTCGTACTTCTCGCTTGCCTCGTAGAGGAAGCGTGAGAGGAGCTTGATGGCGTTAGGACGATGCTTGTTGATGTCGTCGCCAGAGTGTCCTCCGCGGAGCTTGTCGATGCTGATGCGGATAGGGAAGTACTGCTTGCTGAGTTCCGCCATTGTGACGTCGAGTGAAGCCTCTGTGTTTGCACCTCCAGCACATCCGATGAATATCTCGCCCTCATCCTCAGAGTCAAGGTTGAGGAGGTACTTGCCGCTCATGAATCCAGGCTTGATGGCAAATGCACCAGTGAGTCCCGTCTCCTCGTCACGAGTGAAGAGACACTCCAATGGTCCGTGCTCCACGGTTGGGTCTGTAAGAACAGCCATCTGGAGAGCCATTCCGATACCGTCGTCAGCACCGAGCGTAGTGCCCTTGGCACGCATCCATTCGCCGTCAATGAATGTCTCGATAGGGTCGTTCTCAAAGTCGATGACGCGGTCAGAAGTCTTTTCGCACACCATGTCCATGTGGCTCTGGAGAACCACGGTAGCCTTGCCTTCCATACCCGGAGTGGCTGGTTTGCGCATAAGAACGTTGCCTGCTTCGTCTGTCACACAGTCGATGCCATTCTCCTTAGCCCAGTTCTGGAGGTAGGCAATAATCTTTTCCTCCTTCTTTGATGGGCGTGGCACCTTATTTATCTGACTGAAATAGTCAAAAACGAGTTTTGGAGTCATAAATCTTAAAATATTATAAAAATATTAGGTGTTATACTATTATTTTGCAGAGAAGAATTATCTTTGCAAAGAATTTATCGAACAAAATTAGAAAAAAATGTTGAAACTATTCTTCTATTGCGTAATAATTCTTGCTATTTGCATCGCTTTGATGTGTGTTCGTATAATTTTTAAGAAAAACGGACGCTTTGTGAGTTCGCACGTATCAAGCAGTAAGGCCATGCGAGATAGGGGAGTAACATGTGCGCAAAGTCAGGACAGGGAAGCAAGACACAGGGAAAAGGCTGTGAAGGAAGTGGAAACAGCGGAAACTAACGTCTTTTAACTACTTTTTAAGTTCTTTTTACTCCTGTTTACTACGAAAAAAATAAAAGAAATAATACTTAATTAACAGAATATGAAGAAAACAATTCTCGCTGTTAGTGGCATCCTTATGCTCGCTGCAACAGCATTTACATCATGTAACAACGCAAGCGCAGACAGCGCAAATGACGTTGTGGAGAAAAAAGTAGAAAGCAAGGCAACAAATATGAAGATTGCATTTGTGCTTATCGATACTCTTACAAGCCAGTACCAGAAGTGCAAGGACCTTGAGGCTGAGTTTACAAAGAAGCGTGCAAACGCTGAGGCAACTGTTCAGCAGAAGGGCAAGGCATTCGCTACACAGGTGCAGGAGTTCCAGCGCAAGGCTCAGAGCAACCAGTACACTCAGAATGAGTACAACAATGAGCAGGCTCGTCTCCAGAAGGTTCAGCAGGACATTCAGGAGCTTCAGGCACGTCTCTCAACAACTCTTCAGGAGGACTACCAGAAGGAGTTCCAGGCTCTCACAGATACAATCCAGTCATTTGCCAAGACTTATGCAAAGCAGAAAGGTTATGATTTCATCCTTTGCAAGTCAAGCGGAATTGACAACGTGCTTTATGCTGATGAGAAGTATGACATCACAGCAGAGGTCGTAGCTGCTCTCAATAAGCGTTACACTAAGAAGGCATCTACAGACGCTAAGAAGTAATAAACTTAAAAGACCTAAAGAGCCTCAGAATATGGTAAATCAGCCGTATTTTGAGGCTCTTTTTTTATGTCTATATTTGCAATTCTAATCACGATTATGTTTAATTCTTTATTTGGGAATTGAGTAAGATTGTCTATTCTATGCCAAATTCTCGATTGTTATTAGAGTATTTGTTTTGTTAGATTTTTAATCATCCAAATATACATTTGTTAATAAGGAAATTATTGTCTTTATTGTGTATTTGTTTGGTTGAAATAAAACTTACTTAACAAAATAACAAGCATAAATACGTTTTAAGTTAATTTTTTAACACTTGTTTCAAATGTTAAAATGAACTGTTAACACGTTTAACATTTACTTTTGCGTATGGTTTTTACATATAAAAAATGCCACGAACATTTAGTTCTGTATAAAACTAAACGTTCGTGGCTTATCCTGTGTGGAAGTACACTATTGTGAAATAAAAAAAGACAAACGCCTTTTTAACTTCCTATGTAACTCCACTTTAACTTCAATTTAACTACAAGCTATGTTACTAACAACACTCGACTTCAAGTCCGTCGTAAGCATAATGGAAGCCTTCTGGAAGCTTGGATTCCTCTGTGGCGTGAAGTCCTACGTCGTGAGACATGTGGATGAAATAAGTGCTTGTCGCACCTATCCTTCGTGAGAAAGCAATGGCATCCTCTACGGTTTGGTGAGTTCTGTGTTCCTTGTGACGGATGGCGTTTACTACGAGAGTTTCCACCCCTTTCAGGTATTCGTATTCTCCATCGTCTATGCTTTTCATGTCCGTAATGTAAGCAAGGTTGCCTATGCGGAATCCAAGGATTGGAAGTTGACCGTGCATAACGCGGAGAGGCATCACCTCTATGCCTTCAATGCAGAATGGCTTGTGAGGCTCGATGCGTATAAGGTTGATGGCAGGAACACCCGGGTAACGCTTCTCCTTTGGCGTGAAGCAATAAGGAATGCGTTCCTCAAGGTGCGTGGCGCAGAAGTCCTCGGCATAGACGTTGACCTCGCCAAACTTCATGTAAGGGCGAAGGTCGTCAAGTCCGCCCACATGGTCGTAGTGCTCATGAGTGATAAGCACGCCATCCAGCTTGTGGAAAGGAACCGTCAGCATCTGCTGGCGAAAGTCCGGGCCACAGTCAAAGAGAATGTGCTTGTTCCCTATCTCCAGTAATGCAGAGCATCTTAGACGCTTGTCGTGCGTGTCTGTGCTTGTGCAGACCTCGCAGTCGCAACCGATGAACGGAACTCCGCACGACGTTCCCGTACCGAGAAATGTTATCTTCATATAAAGTTTACTTCTGGGTGAATATCTATTTCAAATTTATCCTTGACTGACTTGCAGACAGCATCGGAAAGTGCCATTATCTCGTCGGAAGTTGCTCCTCCGAGATTGACGAGAACGAGAGCCTGTTTGTCATGAACGCCTGCCCTTCCAAGCGCCCTACCCTTCCATCCGCATTGCTCTATCATCCATCCTGCAGGTATCTTTACGCCGTCTTCCACCTCGTAGAAAGGCATCTGTGGGTAGTCCTTCTGTATGGAGAGGAACTTTTCCCTACTTACCACAGGATTCATGAAGAAACTGCCTGCGTTGCCTTGAACGCTTGGGTCGGGAAGCTTGGCGTTGCGGATGTCTATGATGGCTTGGCGAACGTCGCTTATGCTTATGTTCTCCTTGCCTTGGAGTACGGAGCGAATGTTACCGTAGTTAAGCTTTAGCTCTGGTTTCTTGCTAAGCTTATAAGTAACGTATGTTATGGCGTACTTGCCCTTCAACTCCTGCTTGAATATGCTCTGGCGGTAGGCATAGTTGCATTCCGCATTTCCGAGCACCCTCTGTTGTCCGCTACGAAGTTCCACGGCTTCCACGAGCACTATAGTGTCCTTTGCCTCAGAGCCGTAAGCTCCAATGTTCTGTACGGCACTTGCTCCCACCTCACCAGGAATGAGTGATAGGTTCTCTACCCCACCCCAGTTGTATTCGCAGCAATAAGCCACGAAATCGTCCCAGACGACACCAGAGCCAACCCTTACGAGGATGCTGTCGTCCGTCTCGTCCGTGATGCTTATTCCCTTGATTGCAGAGTGAAGTACAGTACCGTCATAGTTGCCCGTAAACAGGAGGTTGCTTCCTCCGCCTATGTGCAGAATCTGCTCGTCTGTAGGAATGGACTTGATAAGTCCCTGCAACTCTTCCACGGAGCTGTATTCGTAAAAATGCTTGGCACTAACATCCATGCCAAACGTGTTATGTCGTAAAAGTGAGTAGTTGTCCATGACTAATAATGAGGAATTAGGAATGAGGAATAATTAATGAGGAATTAGTAATGAGAAATGAGTAATAATTAATGAGCAATTAGTAATGAGGAATGGATTTTGCCTCACCCATATCATCCGAATGGCTATTACTAATTACTCATTTCTAATTACTCATTATTATTTAGTTTTCCACCTCGTACAGTCTCCATTGTGTTCCAATCTTGTCAAACTTGAACTTGATGCAAAGACCGTTGCTCACACCTTCCATAAGTATCTTCTTGCGGTTTTGGCTGATGCACGTCTGTCCGAAGTCGATGTTGGCAAGCACTTCCGTAATAACTGGCATGTCTGATTGCATCTCAAACCAGTCGTCCAAGGATAGCTCCTCCGTTATTGTTGGCTCGTCAGGGTCGTCCTGCTGAGTTATGAACTTGAGAGGGCTGACGATGGCTTCACGCTGGTAGGTGGAATCGGAAACAAACTGTGAGTAGAACTTGAGGAACGAGCCGTTAGGCGAATTCTTCATGTCCTCCTTCACGATGTCCGTCAACATCCATTTGCCGTTGATGCGTCGGAAGTTGAACTCCTCGATGTATTCATCCTTCAACTCAATCCATTGAACGCAAACGTGTGACACGGAAGTGTCCTTCTGAAGCTCGAGGTCGCTCTCTCTCTCATATATTACTGAATAGAACTCCTGAGCCTTGAAACGGTTGAACTGATGCCAGTCGTCGCGAGTGATGTCAAGACGCGCGTCATTGTCCTTCATAGGCAGAGGGAACTTGATGCGTTGGCTTTGATACTTGACGTCAGAGGCGAAGTTGAAGAAAAAGTCAACAAACAACTCATCCGCAGCAACAGGAGGCTCAACCTCTTCAAAAAGGTGAAGAGTGTCGAGAACAGCGTCTGCAGAATCTAAAGACTTGTCCGATGTTTCGTCTGATGAAGTCTGACTTCCGTTATTGCAAGCACACAAGACAAATTGTGTCAGAAAAAGTGCTCCTAAAAATGTTTTGTTCATCCTAAGAATTAGTCGTCAGCAAGGTCCAAATATACATTTTGAAGTTGGTGGATGACGATTTTTGCGCAAATTTACGCTATAAATTTTAATCTTATGTCTAAATACAAAAAAAAAGCGTTATCTTTGCGTAAAAATGTAATAAAGCAACTATAATTATAAGTAATTATGTTAGAAAAAATAAATAGTTTGATTGCTGAAGTTGACGGTCTCGTTGCAAATAGCGCAGACGAGATTGAGGCTCTTCGCATCAAGTATCTCAGCAAAAAAGGTGCGATAACAGCCCTCATGGCTGACTTCCGTAACGTACCTGCTGAGCAGAAGAAGGAGATTGGCGTCAAGATTAACGAACTTAAGAACAAGGCTACTGAGAAGCTCAACGAGCTTCGTGCCTCATTTGAGACAACAGATACTGACTGTGGCATAGACATCACACGTACGGCTTATCCTGTTGCCCTTGGTACTCGTCACCCTCTTACAATCGTAAAGAATGAGATTATCGACATATTCTCTCGTCTCGGATTCTCTCTCGCTGAGGGACCAGAGGTCGAGGACGACTGGCACGTGTTCTCTGCAATGAACTTTGCAGAAGACCATCCTGCACGTGATATGCAAGACACATTCTTCGTGGAGGCTCATCCTGACATCATCCTCCGTACTCACACAAGTTCAGTACAGAGCCGCGTGATGGAGAAGCAGCAGCCACCTCTCCGCATCATCTGCCCAGGACGTGTTTATCGTAACGAGGCAGTAAGTGCACGTGCTCATTGCTTCTTCCATCAGGTAGAAGGACTCTACGTTGACGAGAACGTGAGCTTCACAGACCTCAAGCAGGTGCTTCTCCTCTTTGCTCGTGAGATGTTTGGTGAGGACACAAAGATTCGTCTCCGTCCTTCTTACTTCCCATTCACAGAGCCAAGCGCAGAGATGGACGTAAGCTGTACTCTCTGTAAGGGCGAAGGCTGCTCTATGTGTAAGGGTAGCGGATGGCTTGAGATTCTCGGATGCGGTATGGTTCATCCTAACGTACTTGAGCTTAACGGTATCGACTCTACTAAGTACAAGGGCTATGCTTTCGGTATGGGTATCGAGCGTATCACAAACCTCAAGTATCAGGTTAAGGACCTCCGTCTCTTCTCTGAGAACGACGTTCGCTTCCTCAAGGAGTTTGAGGCTGCAAACTAACAGAAGACTTAGCAAAGCGGCCACTCTGACCGCTGGGAAGAAATAAAGAGTTATTCTGGAGGCTCTGGAGTTTCTAGTTTTTTCTAGATTGTCTAGAGCCTCTAATATTTCCAGAGAGTCTATTTTTCTAGATAACCTAGCTTTTCTAGCTCTTCTAGGACTTCTATATAATCTAGTTCTTATAGAGTTCATAGTCTTTCTGGACATTCTATCTTCCCTATAACTAAGAGATTCAAAAACTCACAAACTTAGAAACTTAAGAAAAAACTTATCATCCCACGGAAACACGTAAGTTGACCATAATATTCACGACTGACATACATGGAAACTATTTTCCGTATGATTTCAGGCATGAGCGCTGGGGCAAAGGAAGTCTTCAGCGTGTTCATGGTTTTGTGGCTCAGCTATGCAAGAAGAATCCTGTGGGAACCGTCCTTATTGATGGTGGTGACATTATTCAGGGCGAACCTACATCATATTATTTCAACTACGTAAATGACAGCTCCAAGCGTCATCGTGTGGCTGACATGATGAACTTCATCGGTTATGATGTGGGTGTCATTGGTAATCATGACATTGAGACGGGACATGAGGTGTTTGACAAGTTCATAGGCGACTGCAACTTCCCTATTCTGGGCGCAAATGCCATAGACGTAGAGACGGGACTTCCCTATTTCGAGCCTTACACCATCATTCGTCGTAGTGGCATAAAGATTGCCATCATTGGCTTTGTCACTCCTGCCATACCTCATTGGATTCCAAGTGACGTGTGGAAGGACATGAGGTTTGAGGACATCAAGACAAGTGCCAAGAAATGGGTGGCTCATGTCAAGGAAGTGGAAGAACCTGACTTTATCGTTGGCTTGTTCCATTCGGGCATGGACGATGGTATTGACACTCCCGAATACAAGGAGAATGCCACTCGCGATACGGCAACGGGCGTAGATGGCTTTGACCTTATATTATATGGTCACGACCACGCAAGCAACATGGAAGAGGTGGAAGCACCTTGTGGCAAGAGTGTGCTCTGTGTCAATCCTGGTTGCTATGCCAATAGTGTTGCCGAGGTTAACCTTGAGTTTTCGCTCAATTCTTCGGGCGAGGTGGTAAGGCACGAAAGCTCTTGCCAGCTTCATTATATAGGCACGCTAAGCAATCTTCATGCCAACGAGTTCAAGAAGATGTTCCACTATGACTTCAAGAACATACGTGTGTTCTCATCCGAGAAAATTGGTAAGTTTACCAATGGCGTGGATGTGAGTGATGCCTACTTCGGTTCTTCGTCTTACATCGACCTTATTCAGGAACTTCAACTGCACATATCGGGTGCAGACATTTCATTTGCAGCACCATTGTTCTTCTCCGCAAGTATAGAGCCTGGCGAGGTGAAGGTTAACAACCTGTTCAACCTTTATCGTTTTGAGGACCACCTCTACACTCTCATGCTTAGTGGCAAGGAGATAAAGAACTATCTTGAGATGAGCTATGGTGCATGGATATGTCAGATGACGTCGGAGAACGATCCGCTTCTTCAGATAGGTCCTATGAAGAACAATCCAAGCCGTATTGGCTTCAAGAATTTCATCTTCAACTTTGATTCTGCCTCTGGCATTCATTACGAGGTGGATGTGCGTAAGGGCGAAGGCGAGCGAGTAACCATCAAGTGCATGGACGACGGAACGCCTTTCGACATGGAGCGTATGTATAAGGTTGCCATGACTGCCTATCGCTCAAATGGAGGTGGAGAACTTCTTACCAAGGGAGCTGGCCTCACTAAGGAAGAGATAGACAGGCGTGTGGTTTGCTGTACGGAAAAGGATATTCGCTATTACCTTATGGAGTACATCAAGGAGAAGCACACCATTATCCCTACGGCAAAGAACCATTGGCGATTCATCCCAGAGGAATGGGTCAAGGTTGCCGAACAACGTGAACGTGCCCTCCTCTTTACCAAGCCTGCCGAGAGCGAAAGCAAGACGGAAGAAGAGTAAAAAAGCCTCCTCTCCCGTCAGTTGTCATTCGTGACTAATGTTATTTATTGTCAAAGGTATTTAAGTAATATATTCTTAATGCGCTATTGTTATGAGGGAAAGTAAGCAACTCCTTATAACATTTCTTTATTTCCGGATAAAGCTCTGACTCATCAATTTGTCCTGTTGTTGCAATCATTTCCATTACTCGTCCCACAATGTTGACGAAATGAGATGCAGGAGTGCCGTCTTTAGGACTATGTGCATAAAAGGACATAGGAGAGAAGCCTTTTGTTGGAATAAAATAATAACTGGTTCCGTCTAATGTTAAGTTCTCAAAATCCTCATCAACAGTCGTTCCAGCCAAGAATATTAGATTGTTCAGCCAACTTGTTACCTCTCCTACTTTGGTAATTGTCTTGCGTTCTATCTTCGGTATTTTCACATTGTATTCCTTTAACTCCTTTTCTCTCTTGCAAAGCGTTTGTTCCAGAGATTGAAGCTTGGTGTTGTTCTTACCATCCGAGTTGTTTCTCTTCTCATTTTTTATGCTTTGTTTCAACTCCTTTATTTCACCTTTAATCTTGTTCAGGCGAAATTGTTTTACCTTTGCCGTAAGTCGTGGAATCCTGAGGTAAGTAAGTTTCTCATTGCTTATGATTAGTGCAGTATAGTAGCTTGTGAATGACTGCGAAACCATATATACATATCCCTCCTGTTTCTCCGATTTTGCTATCTCAAACACACGTTTCCATCTTGTGTCTCTGAGAGAATCAATATCAGAGTACATTGGAATTAAATTTGAGTATTGCGCAAACACACCCATGGTCATTACGCAAAGGTATAGTGAAAGCAAAAGTCTTTTCATATCTTACTTGTTTTTAATTTCTTATAGCTATTATATTGAACGAATAAATGATTATTTCAATTCATATTGTTTTAATCCTTCCTTGTAATATTCGCTATCGTTTTCTGGAACAAATTTGAGTAACTCTTCGTAGCACGTCTTCATTTCTGGATAGAGCTTTGAAGTTTCTACTTCTCCTTTTTCTGTCATTTCCATTATTTTACCCATGATGTTGACGAAATGACCTGCTGGACATTTTTTGCGAGAACTATGGGTAGTGAATGACTGAGAGTATTTCCGTCCCTTGTTTCTTACTGGGAACACGTAATATCTTGTGCCATCAACTACGATTTCGTGATACTTTTTACCATTGCTATCAACGAAGAATGTTTTTTCGTATGGTTTTACAGTCGTTCCAGCAATATTTATAAGGCTGTTTATGCGGTCATTAACCCCACTCATACCATCCAATTTGCAATGAACCTTTGGGCTTAATCTACATTCCTTACATTTCTTGAGAAACTGTTCTGTTTCATGTAGTTCTTCTTCATGAGATTTACCATATTCGTCTTTTACCTTCCCCCTTTTCTCTGCTTTAATGTCTTGCTTTATTCTCTTTATCTCATTTTTAAGGTATTTGATATTGTTTTTCTTCCTCTTTGCTGTGTATTGGGGAAGAGTCAAATATGTGAGGGTGCTATCCCCTATCACGAGGACTTGATGATAATAAGAAAATGATGGGGAGATAACATAAACATATCCATCGAGTTCTTCTGATTTTACGACATCAAATAGCATTTTCCATTGTGCGTTTTCAAAGCGGTCAAGAGAAAAAGTATATGGTGTGAATCCCGAATGTGTATTTTGCGCAAACGCCACCATTGTTATTACGCAAAAGCATAGTGAAAGCAAAAGTCTTTTCATGTTGTTTTAAGTTTGTTAGTTTTTAAATTCTTGAGTACGTAAGTTCGTGAGTTTTCGCGTTTTCTTAAGAACGAAAAATTAGAACTTTTCTCACCAAAGTTGAAATTAAAGAAAAATTCTTCAACAGATGTTCTCAACACAGAGAACATTGAGGACTCTGAGTTTTTCTAAAGAAAACAGAGACTACTATTATTCTTCTCTGAGTTCTCTGCGTTCTCTGTGTTTTGAAATTAAATCTTAATTTTTTATTCGCCCACAAATGTATTGCTTTCAACTGAAAAGAGCATCAAAATGTTGTTCACAAAAAATTCACAATTGCATGAAATAGTTCACAGAAATTTCACACAAGGCTTATAATAACATAGATATTAGATATTTACAAAGAAAGGATGAATCTATCCCAATCCTTGGCTGTTCCCTCTCCGTTGAATGCTTTTTGTTGCATACGGAGGCGTGATTGTGACACGCTACTTACACCCAGAGCCATAACTTTGGCTATCTTGGATGGTGCAATATCTTGTTTGAGGAGAAGGCAAATGTGATATTCCGTATCAGATAGGTTGATGCGTGAATACAGTTTCTCCTTGAAGTCAGGATATGATGCAAGAAGCTTTTCCTCCATCATCGACCACTCAGAATCCTTCAATACCTTGTTTGCCTTGACGTGAGAATCTATCATCTTGATGATGTCCTCGTCATAGAACTTGTTGATAGGCAAAGCCTCGGATGATTGTGTGGTGTCCTCATTATCCTTATTCTTGTTCCTACGATAAAGCATGATACCGATGCCGCCAGCAACGGCAATTAGTATAATGGCTATAATCGTGAACATAAGTGTGTTGTCTGATTGCTTTCCAGAGTGAAGATTCTTGTTTTCGCGTCTTAGTGCGCTAATCTTCACCTTGTCGTTTACCCTCTGAAGGATAAGCATCTTCTCGTTAAGGGCAGAACTGTCACATGCACCAGCTTGTATGAGTGAGTCGATGGTGTGAATGTCCTCGCTACTGTATCTCATACCGAGTGTGTCGTTTATCTGGCTACAATAGAAATAGGACAACTCCTGCATCTTCTTTGCCTCTTCAAGTAGGTCGTTGCGAAGAAGCACATAGCCTATCTGCGCAAAGATACGGCTACGACGGAAGTCGGAGACATTAACGCTATCTTCCAAGGCTTTGAGGAAATAGAACAGAGCCTTCTCGCTCTGTAGCATATCTGAGTAGGTACGCCCAGCAAAGTAGTATGCCTCTGAAAGATGGGAGTCGCCTACTCTTTCGTAATATGTCGTGGCATAGCTTATGAGCGAGTCGTCCTTGTGCTGTACGAATAGCTTGTCGTCCGTCTTTACTTTCAATAGGCTGTAATATGCCCTTACATCATCGTTGGCACTCTCCACGTCATCTTGCATGGCGTAGAGAATATGCTTTGCGCTATCTGCATTTGTCTGTATAAGGCTGTCGGCTTCGGCAAGTGTCCGCATCATTTGCGCATCATTATCACATGAGATAATGACAAACGACGTAAACAGTAATAATATAACTAAAGATATTCTTTTTCCCGTAGGCATAAACTTTTTATTTTATAATGAGGAATTAGGAATGAGTAATTGTTTGATTGTTCGTTGATTTCCATTTTCCACAGAAAATTCCGAAAATCGACTATCAATTCCTAATTCCTCATTCAAAATTATTTCTCATTCTCATAGTACCACCAATATGTGTTACCAAAGTTCTGGCGTGTCTTGTTCCTTCGTGCGTTGTCTGAAAGGTATTGAGCCTTTTCAAGCTTGTAGGCATTATACCTCTCCCTTGTCTCCTGTGAGATGTACGAAAGGGAGTCGCCATCCTGTTCTGCCTTTAGGAGTAAAGCCTCTTGGTAGGCACGAGGTACGTCCATACGCTCAGGATTGTAGTTGTCGTAGAACACTCTCTCAAACGTAAGGAGGTCTTTCTTGAGAAGCTGGAAACATAGGTAATAGTCGATAACCGTATTTGAGCGTTTCTTCTCTCCTTTCATGACGATGTTGAGAAATTGCTCCACGCTCTTGATTCCACAACCAGGAACGACACCCATATTTGCGTAAATATCAGACGCGAGCACTCTGTTTGTTCGAGTTGTGTCGTAAGCAGGAAGAAGTCCTTCCGTACCGTAATACTGTGGGAAGTCAAATATCCTCTCGGCAAGCATATCTTGTTTTACAAGGGCGTACATACGTAGCTGTGTGAGCTTTGGAGAACTTACCAAGGACCTCTCGCCTACGTTGAGCGCACCCTCATAATCTCCTTCTGCCACGAGTCGTTCCGTCTTCAGCTCGTAGAGGTAGATGTCATTATTCTCGGAAATGCTACCCACGAAGATGAAGAGTGCCATGAGTATGATACTATTAGGAGTGATGATGATGTCGAATGTCTGCTTGTCCTGCACCTTGTCCTTGAAGAACTCCCTTATCAGCATTACCACGCTGATGTAGAGGATAAGGAGCAGTGGCGTTACCCAAGCCCATGCTCCGAAGTAGAAATGCTCCACCCTTTGCTCTGTGAAGTTGGAGAGCATGGCGAGGACAATGCATGAAGGGAAATAGCTCAGGGCATAGAACTTTTGTGGTAAACGTAACAGGCTGAAACATACGTACTGTATTATCTGCAACACTCCTGCCACTATGAGTGGAGTCATGATGCTATGGTAGGATGTGAGTCCATCGGAATACACGAATTGAGCCTTTGCCAGTATCTCGCTTTGGATGAAATAGATATAGCAGAAGCAGAATAGCATAAACAGTACTCCGCAGGAACATTTTACTATTCCTGCGGTGTCCTTGATATTGTTGTTGTTTACTGAAAAGTTCATTTCTTCTTTTGTCAAGCCAAGTGGGGCTTGTTGTGTTGGTTATAGAGCAAGCGTATTGCTTGTGTGGGATTATTCTTTATTCTTGCGTAGCACCATGGCACATCGTGCTGGTATGTAGAGCTTGAGCCAGCCCTTCTTGTCCTTCTCGTAGAGAGGATCGTGCATGGTGAAGTGGCGAACGGAGTCGTCCGTAAGGTTGTTGCCGCCGAAGTCGCTATTGTCCGTATTAAGCACGACATCGTATGAACCCTCTGGTACGAGGAAGCCGTAATCCGTAAAAGACTGCGATGGGTTGAAGTTGAACACGAACAACAAATCGCCACGAGTATAGGCAAGAACCTGGTCGCCATCGTTGTGCCATATCTCTGTGATAGGTGTCTTCTCGATGTTCTTCTCTGACTTTAACACACTAAGCATAGCCTTGTCGAAATCACCAAGATAATGATAGCATAACTCATGGTTGTCCAAGAGATTCCATTGGCGACGTGCATACTTGTGACTCCAGCCGTTACCTTCGCGTGGGAAGTCAATCCATTCTGGGTGTCCCCACTCGTTACCCATGAAGTTGAGGTAGGCACCATTGAGCGTGGAAGCCGTCACGAGACGCATCATCTTGTGGAGGGCTATGCCTCGATGTGCCATGAAGTTCTCGTCGCCCTTCTTGAAGTGCCAGTACATGTCGGCATCAATAAGTTGGAACACGATGGTCTTGTCGCCCACGAGTGCCTGGTCATGGCTCTCTGCGTATGTGACGGTCTTCTCGTCCTTGCGGCGGTTGGTCAGTTCCCAGAATATGGATGAAGGCTTCCAGTCCTCGTCCTTCTTCTCCTTCATGGTCTTTATCCAGTAGTCAGGCACGTTCATCTGCATACGGTAGTCGAAGCCGTAGCCACCTTCCTTGAAAGGTGCTGCAAGTCCCGGCATACCTGACACCTCCTCGGCTATGGTTATAGCCTTTGGGTTGACCTGATGTATGAGTTCGTTGGCAAGTGTGAGGTAGCATATTGCCTCGTCGTCCTCGCCACCGTTGTAGTAATCGCCATATCCGCCGAATGCCTGTCCAAGGCCGTGGCTGTAGTAGAGCATGGATGTCACTCCGTCGAAGCGGAAACCGTCAAACTTATACTCCTCAAGCCAGTATTTGCAGTTGGAGAGAAGGAAGTGTAGCACCTCGTTCTTTCCGTAGTCAAAGCAGAGCGAATCCCATGCTGGGTGTTCCCTCCTGTTGCCTTGCATGAAGTACTGGCAACCGTCGCCGGCAAAGTTGCCGAGACCTTCCATCTCATTCTTTACGGCATGAGAATGGACAATGTCCATGATGACGGCAATACCCATCTCATGGGCAGCATCTATGAGTTGCTTCAGTTCCTCTGGCGTACCGAAGCGGCTTGAGCAAGCAAAGAAGTTGCTTACGTGATAGCCGAAGGAGCCGTAGTAAGGATGCTCGGCTATGGCCATTATCTGTATGGCATTGTAGCCCTCTTCCTTGATGCGAGGAAGTATGTTGTCCTTGAATTCCAAGTATGAGCCTACCTTCTCTGCATCCTGAGCCATACCAATGTGGCACTCATAGATGAGGAGAGGCGATGTGGTAGGCTTGAACGATTTCTTCTTCCAAGTGTAAGGCACCTCAGGAGCCCATACCTGTGCGGAGAAAATCTTGGTGTTCTCATCCTGTACCACTCTGTTTATCCAGGCTGGGATGCGTTCACCCTCGCCATTGTTCCATCTAATCTTGAGCTTGAAGAGGTCACCATGCTTCATCTGGGTAGGCTTCAGCTTTATCTCCCAGTTGCCGTTGTCTATGCGCTTCATACGGTACTTCTCATCCTCCTGCCATCCGTTGAAGTCTCCTATGACGAATATCTCGTTGGCATTAGGAGCCCACTCACGCAACACCCATCCACCTTTGTCCGTCCTGTGGAGACCGAAGTAGAGGTAGCCAGATGCGAAGTCGGATAGCGTCTGCTTTCCACCTTGTGTGAGTTCCGCCATCTTGTCTATGGCGTGCTGATGACGACCGACGATGGCAGGTTCGTATGGTTCGAGCCATGGGTCAGCCTTTACAAGTCCTATATGTTTAACGGCAGAAGCCTTTTTGGCATTAGTAGCCACAGTTGATTTCTTACAAGCCATATTAGATTTATATTTAATTAAATTAGGAATGAGGAATTAGGAATGAGAAATTAAGCGAAGCGGTCTCACTGGCCAACGGGAAGTAATTCGTGAATGTCAATTGCAGAATTATATCCCGAATGAGAAATTAGCGAACAAGCAAACAATTACTTCCCTGCGGTCAGTGAGACCGCTTCGCTTAGTTCCTCATTCCTAATTCAAACTAATTCTTCACCTTGAATATCACTTTCTTTATCTCTGCTTCCTTGGAGATGCAAGGGGCATGACCGTCCTGTGGGAAGAAGATGACGAAGCTACCAGGATAGATTGTTACGTATTCCTTGGCAGCGCCCTTGTAGAAGGTGATGTCCTTCTCTGCGTTGTACTCTTCCACTGGCAGTTCCTTGCGAGGAGTGTAACCCATAGTCTCAGGACAAGAGAGAGGAATCTGGATGTCAATCATCACGTCGTGACTCTCTATCTTTGCCTCCTCTGGTGTCTTACCCTTTGCTACGGCATAGTTGACAAAGAGGTCTTTACCCTTTATCTCCACCTTGCCTGGTTCGTGGGCGTTAAGGTCGTTAGCCTTGATGTATTCTGCCACTTCCTTGAAAAGTGGATTGATGCTTGCATACTTAGCAAGATTGTCGATAGTGTCTATTATCATAATACCAAGCTCCCCATCCCCTCTAACTGGGCGTCCGTTCGGGACATGGGGAATTTAATTGTCAATTATAAATTATCAATTCTCAATTAAAATCAGCTTTCGCTTTTATCTGCAAATATAAGCATAATGCTTAATTTGCAATACAAGTAAGGAGTTTTTTTATCAAAAACGACCTAAAAACTTGCGTTTACAGCCTCTTTTGATGCTATAACAGCAGAGAGTAGCTCTGAATGAATCTTTCCGTTGGTTGCAAGCACCTCTCTACCCTGTTCCCAAAGGTCGTTGCCGCCGCTGAAGTCGCTTATCTTGCCTCCTGCTTCCTGTATGATGATGCTACCTGCACACACGTCCCATGGATAGATGCATGGTTCCACGTAGGCGTCAATCCTTCCGCACGCCACGTAGCACAATTCTGCTTCGGCAGAGCCAAGGTTGCGGATACTTGCCACGTTGCCGTAGAGCGCACCTGACAGATGCTTGTAGAACTCCTTGTAACGCTTCACGTCGTATGGCAGACCGAGCACGAGCAAGGCTTGCGTAAGGCTCTCTGTGGACGATGCCTTTATAGACTTGTCGTTACAGTATGCACCACCCCCTTTGTATGCCCAGAAAAGTTCGTCGTTAACCACCTCATACACAACTCCTACGATGGCTTCCGTTGAAGTTCTGAGTGCAATACACACGCAGTATGGTGCCATGCCATGAATGAAGTTGGTAGTACCGTCAAGTGGGTCAACCACCCAGCAGTATTCCTTGCCTTCTTCCATGATGGCACGTTCGTCACGAGTGGCAACAGATGTGCCTTCCTCGGTCACGAATCCTGCATCTGGCATTATCTTCTTGAGTCCAGCCACGATGCGTGCTTCAGCCTCCTTGTCAACGTAGCTCACGTAGTCGTGTGACGACTTCATTATCACCTTGTCGGGCTGAAACTCCTCTCTCTGCTTACGAATAAAAGCGCCAACCTCAATGGCGAGCGCTTTTACCTGTTCCGTTATGTTCTGAATGTTCATAAAAATATAAAAAAAGGCAGACCCTCTCCCCATCCCTCCCCCTATATGGGGAGGGTGACTAATGCAATGGTTGTGAACTAAAGACGGTTCACTTTTTATCTTGTTATTGCATTAGTCACCCCTCTCGCCATAGAGGGAGAGAGGGGACGGGGGTGAGAGGGTCTATTAGTTACATTTGCGCTTGAAGTCAATCATCTTGATGGCTGTGATGGCACATTCATCACCCTTGTTGCCCATCTTGCCGCCACAACGGTCGAGAGCCTGCTGCATATCGTTGGTTGTTATGAGACCGTAGATGACAGGCTTGTCCTGTGTAGCGTTGAGACGTGCAAGTCCGTAGGTAGTACCCTCACAGATGTAGTCGAAGTGTGGAGTGTCGCCACGAACGACGCAACCTATGGCTATGACAGCATCAACGTCGAGATGAGTCATCTGTGTTGCACCATATATAAGCTCAAAGCTGCCTGGTACGCGCAACACCTTGATGTCAGACTCTGCCACGCCATTCTTGATGAGCGTGCCTATTGCTCCGTCCATGAGGGCGTCTGTTATGTTGTTGTTCCATTCTGCTACGACAATTCCAATCTTCATACCCTTTGCGTCAGGTACAGAGTTGATGTCGTAATCTGATAAGTTGTGATATCTACTTGCCATGTTCTTTTATTTTAATGAGGAATGTTGTGAAAAAGTGAAAAGGAAGAATGAGACTATTCCATCTTCATTCTTCCTTTGTTATGTCAGTCCGTTGTATGGAACTAATTACTTTGTAGCTCTTTCGATGTACTTGTCGATGTCCTGTGATACAGGAGAGAGGTAGTACTTAGTCTTGATTTCGTTGTAGAGCTCAAGAGCCTTGTCGTTCTGACCCATGCCCTCGTAAGTCTCACCTGCCTGAAGAAGGAGAGCTGGAGAGATAGCGTCGTTGTCTGCCTCCTTGGCTGCCTTTACGATAAGCTCAACACCCTTCTCGTTCTCACCCTTCTGGATGTAGCAGTTTCCGAGTGCAGCGATAGATACTGGTGAAATCATCTGGTCATCCTGCTGGTCGAAGTCCTCGAACATCTTGATAGCCTCGTCAGCCTTGCCTGTGTTAGCGTAGCAGAGAGCTGCATAGAGCTTTGCAAGGTTGGCAGTCTTAGTGCCGCTGTAGTTGTTGATTACTGCGAGGAAACCAACTGAACCTGTTCCGTCGCCATTGAGTGCCTGCTCGTACTGCTGAGCCATGAAGAGACCCTGGCTTGTGGCAATAGCCTTCTGAGCGTCGTGCTCAACAGAGTTCATGTGGTTCTTCCAGAGGAAGCATGCTACTACTACTACTACTACTGCTGCGATTGCACCAGCAATAATCTTCCAGTTTTTCTCGATTACGGCTTCAGCCTTGTGAAGCTCTACATCCAAGCCTATTGGCTCGTTTGTTTCTACATTTTCTTTTGCCATTTTATATTGATTTTTTATTATTCCAATTATGGTTTTGTTTTCAAGCACGCAAATTTAGGTAATTTTATCCAATTAAAGAAGTATTTATGCAAAAAACTATTGCAAAACTTTTTTATTATTGCAATTTGTACTACTTTTGATGCATATTTTCAATAAAAAACTATAATATGACAAAGCGTTTTGTACAATTATTGGTACTTTTTTCAGGATTGAGCACCCCTTTGCTTGCCCAGAATTATGAGGTTGGGAACATCAAGGCAAAGAGGGTTGAAATCACAAAATCTTTAGATTGTAACCCAAGCATCAAGGAAGCAGAGTTATTATTGGCTCCTTATAAGGAAAAGGTGGACAGTTTCAACGGGCCTGTCATTGGCTATAGCGACGTCTATATGGAGGCAGACCGTCCTGAGAGCCTTCTCAGCAACTGGGCAGCCGACGTGCTGCTTGAGGAGGCAACGAACAAGTATGGCAACATAGACTTCTCGGTCATCAACGTGGGCGGATTGCGTAGCATCATGCCTGAAGGACCTGTTCGCAGAGGTGACATCCTCGACATTGCTCCGTTCCAGAATATGCTGGTTATCATTACACTTAAAGGCTATGACGTAAAGGAATTGTTTAACCAGTTTGCCATCTATGGTGGCGAGGGTGTGAGCCATGGTGTGAAGATAGAGATGAACATCAAGAAGCTCACTTGCCGAGGCACTCTCAATGGCAAGAAGATTAAGAACAACAAGCTTTACCGTATTGCCACTCTCGACTACCTTGCCGAGGGCAACGACAACATGGTGGCTTTCCGCAAGGCTGTGAACATTGAGCGTACCGACATTCCTGTACGAGACATATACATGGAGTACATCAGTAAGCAGAATGCCAAGGGCAAGAGCATCACATCCAAGATGGAAGGAAGAACGGTGATAGTAAAGTAAATGACAATCTGACCTTCCCCCATCCCCTTCCTTTCAGGACGGGGAGAAGTCACAGAGATTATACATCAATTTAATAACATAAAACGCCCTCGTCCCGAACGGACGCCCCCTTTTGGGGGTCGGGGGGCTATGATTTATGAAACATATAACACCTTATATTATTGCATGGGCATTATGTTTGAGTGTCTATGCCCAGGACAAAGTGAACCTGACTGTGATGCATACCAACGATACGCATAGTTGCATACAGCCACTCAATCCTAACTTCAAGGACACCACCATTGCGAACAAGGCAGGATATGCACGTCGCAAGGTGTATGTTGACGAACTGCGCAAGCAGGATGCAGACCTCCTGCTCTTCGACTGTGGCGACTTCTCACAGGGCTCCACATACTACAACCTCTTCAAGGGTGAGGTGGAGATAAAGATGATGAACCTCATGAAGTACGATGCAGCAACGATAGGAAACCATGAGTTCGACTACGGACTCTCAAACATGGAGCGCATCTTCAAGATGGCAGACTTCCCTATCATCTGCAGCAACTACGACTTCTCCAAGACCATACTCAAGGATGTCGTGAAGCCATACACCATCATCCATCGCAAGGGCATCAAGATTGGCGTCCTCGCCGTGTGTACGCGCCTCAAGGGACTCGTTTCGCAGAAGAACAGCGGAGAGACTGTGTACCTTGACCCGATAACAGAGGGTAACAAGATAGCCGACTACTTGAAGAATGAGGAGAAGTGCGACCTTGTCATCTGTCTCTCCCACCTCGGCTGGAAGATAAGTGGCGTTGACGTGGAGGACGAGTCGTTCATCAAGGCATCACGTAACATCGACATCGTGCTTGGCGGTCATAGCCACAGTTACTTCGAGCGTCCTGAGACGGTCATCAACAGCGAGGGCAAACCTGTCATCTGCAACCAGATGGGCAAGCATGGCCAATGGGTCGGACAGCTCGACGTGGAGATGAAGAAGAAATAAGTTTGACGAAACAAACATGTTTAATTGATAATTGAAAATTGACGATTGATAATTAAGCAAAGCAGTCTCACAGACTGCAATGAGACTATAAACAAAGCCGTTCGGAATGCTTGTTCCGAACGGCTTTTTTCGTGAGACATAAAGCAGAATGGAATTGTGTATTTTGCATTATGATTTGCGTTACATAGTTTGATTGCCATAATTGTTGATCCTTTCTTTGTCGAGGTTATGTTTCATGTTCCATGCGGAAGTCCTTATTTTATTTCTCTGCCCAGAGAAAAAAAACTCTCTGCCGAGGAAAGTGAATTTCCACTCGTTTCAAATCCACGATGCAAAGGTACGACATGCGGTTGTGGGCACTCGTGCCTTTCCATACCTTGCCGTACTTTTTCCCTTGCTACTTTCCGAGTGGTGACATCTTAGATGAAATCGGTTTGCTTGTGTCTTATTTTGTTGAAAATCATAATTTAATATTTTGAACTATTCTTTCTGTGACAGTTGTGACAGTTTTTTTTTTAGATGTGACATTTTTCTTCTATTATATATATAATTATTAAAATATTAAATATATATAATGTATAAAGAAAGAAATACAGTTACGCAAAAAACATCTGTCACAACTGTCACAATTGTCACGCACCTCGCAAATCCAAATTGTTTACTCAGCCCTACTATGAAGAGCTGTTTCTCTGAGTCCGTTGTAAACTCTGTATTTTTTGTTTTTTCATTCCTTTTTACCTGTCAGACAAACTTTAATCTTAAAAAACGCTAATAGATGGGCTAGGTTTGGGTAATTTTGTTTATCTTTGTGGGTCGATAAAGGATATCTCACTATGAACAAAAAGAAATACATTATATCAGGGTCATTATTTTTAGCGTCTATACTGTCAATAAATGCGCAGAAGTTTGTGATAGGTAACTATGTGTTCCCAAAGGATAAAGCCACATACTATGGCGAGCTTTTGGGCGGTAAGCCTAATGGCAAGGGTAAGACTACTTTCACTAACGGCGACGTGTATGAGGGACAGTATGAGAAAGGAAAACGCCAGGGTAACGGTACGTACATCTTTGCGGATGGCGAACGTTATGAAGGACAATGGCACCAGGACCACCAGCATGGCAAGGGCGTGTTCTACTTTGCCAATAACAATAGGTATGAGGGTCTGTGGTACATAGACTACCAGCAGGGACATGGTACCATGTACTACTACAATGGTGACAAGTACGTGGGCAACTGGGTTCAGGACAAGCGTGAGGGTCAGGGGACTTACACGTGGGCTAATGGCGTGTACTACCGAGGCGAATGGAAGAACGACGAGAAATGTGGTCGTGGAGTGTTCGACTGGCGTGACGGCAGCTCATACGTGGGTGGCATGGAGCATAACATGCGCAACGGTCATGGTACCTTCATCTATGCCAACGGCGACCAATATACTGGTGGTTGGAAGGATGACATGATGCATGGCAAGGGTATATACCAGTTCCATAATGGTGACAAGTACGAGGGCGACTATGTTCGCGGAGAGCGTACTGGTCAGGGCATATTCACATACGGCGATAATCGTAAGTACATCGGACAGTTTGTAAACGGTCTCATGGAAGGTACGGGTGTCTATACTTGGCCTAACGGCTCGAAGTACGAAGGTACATGGGCTGAGGACAAGCAGCATGGCCGTGGAAAGTACACAGGCGTGAATGGCGACGTGTATGACGGCGAATGGGAGAATGGCGAGATGAACGGCGAGGGCGTACTCCGTATGTCTGACGGCACTAAGTTCAGAGGCCACTTCAAGCATGGACACAAGAACGGCAAGGGTGTGGAGGAGTATCCAGACGGTTCTCGCTATGAGGGCGGTTTCGTGGACGACCTCAAGGATGGTGCCTTCGTCGAGAAGGACAAGAACGGCACCCCACGTCGTAAGGGTTACTACAAGAGAGGTAAGCTTGAGACGGCAACGATGATGAATTAAGAACGACTTAAATGTGGAATTAGGAATGAGGAATTAGGAATTGTTAGTTTTTTTGCTAATAATCACGAGTAATCAAGGATGGCTATCAATTCCTAATTCCTAATTCTTAATTCCTGGTTCGCATAAATGTCTGTTGATAAGAAAGAACATATTAGGAAGTCAGGACACCTGATGAGAATGATTGTTGCGTGGATATTATGTATCTACGCAACAATTATTGTACTTCTTAACATGCCTTTCATGCAGAGCTTCATAGCTGACAGGGTGGCTGGGGCACTATCGGACAAGCTTGGCACAAGGGTGAGCATAGGCTCTGTGAACGTGGGATTCCTCAATCGCCTTATCATTAACGACCTTGAGGCAGAGGATGAGGACGGAGTGATGATGCTCAAGGTGGGTCGTGTGTCGGCTTCGGTGGACATCATGCGCACCATACAGGGACAGATATGTATTCCTTCAGCACAGCTGTTTGGTGCAACTGCCGTAATCTACAAGAAGACGAAGGATGCGCCACTCAACATACAGTATGTCATAGACGCTTTCTCATCAAAGGAAGACAAGGAGTCAAGCCCTCTTAACCTCCGTATCAATACCATACTTGTGCGCCACACCAACATCAAGTTTGACGTGAAGAGTGAGCGCAAGAAACCAGCAACATTCGACGTAAATCACATAGATGCTCGCAACATAGGTTTTAACGTTTCGCTTAAAGCCTTGACGGATGACTCGCTTAATGTTTCGCTCAAGCGATTCTCTACATTAGAATACAATTCAGGACTTTATATCCGCGAACTTGGACTAAAGTGTGAGGCTAATACCTCAAGGGCTGAGATATCAGACTTTGTGATAAACACAGGTGGCTCCTCACTTTCCATCCCCAATATTGACATAGACTATTCACGCTTCAACAAGGACAAGAGCTTCACGTTTCTTATCCCCGTCGTTATTGACGGTCAGGTCTTGCCTGCCGACTTCAGTTGCTTCATGCCATCCCTTGTGGACATGACAGAGCCTTACTACCTGCATACCGAGCTGGAAGGCTCAAGCGACAGGCTTGAGGTTAACAGCCTTGAACTTAACGATGAGGACAGGGGGCTGAACCTTGCTATGTCCGCAAGTATCTGCAACGTCATGTCCAACCCTTCGGTTGATGCTGACATAGAGCGTCTTGGAGCTTCTGGACGAGGAATAAGGCAACTTCTGCATGAGTTGAAGGTGGACGAGGCAAAGGTCGCTCCACTCCTGAACGCTGGAAACGTGGAACTGCGTTCCGTTGTACACTATGACAGATGCATGGTGGCTGCCAAGGGTAACGTGATGACGGATGCAGGAAACATGAGGCTTGACGCTTCGTACGGCAAGGACAAGCGACTCCAATGTAACCTCAGTACAGAGGAGGATGGTGTGAACGTGGGAATGATTATCGGAGAGGAGAAACTGGGTAGCGTGAATGCTGGTATAGTGGCAGACATTACCTTTGTGGATAATCAGGAGATACCAGACGGAACGGTTAAAGTGGAGGTTGAGAGTTTTGAATACAACGATTATAAATACAGCAATATAAACATTGATGCTACAAGTGTGGCAAACAAGTCGAAGGTGGTGCTTGCCGTGGATGATGCCAACGCCAGTCTGTCAGCAGACATAGACTATGTTCATACGAACAAGAACCATAACCTCGACCTCACCATGGCACTCAAGGACTTCAATCCTCATGCCATGAATCTCGTAAAGGACTATGCCAACGAACGCCTGTCCGTCAATCTTGACGCCCATCTCAATGGCTCTGGCATAGATAACGCCAATGGTAGCATAGCCATGAACGATGTCAGGCTCGTCACTCCTGATACCGTATATTCAGTACGTGACGTGAACCTCAACATAGAGCAACGTAATGACGGTTACACCAACCTTGTGTTGCTGAGTGATTTCCTCGATGCAAGGGTAAAGGGACATGGCAGGTTATCCACCTTGGCATCAGACATCAAGAATATTATTGCAACTAATCTCAACGAGATAGTCAAGAAAGATCCATATAAGTCGGACTCAGAATTCAACTACGATATTGCATTCTACGACTCCCCTATCCTACACCACTTCATCAAGAACGAATATTCTGTATCACAGCCTGTAAGACTTATTGGTTCGATGGATGCTTCAAGGGACATCCTCAATCTTGACGTCAATGTTCCATACGCTACATTTGACGGTAGCACATACAAGAACGTCAATGTGGTGTGCTGCAACAATTCAAGCCAGCTGAGTGTCAAGGCTTCGGGTCTCACCCATACCGACAAGCAGGCCATGAAGATAGACCTTTACGCTACAGCCGTCAATAACGTGGTGGATTCCAACGTGAAGTTGAAGATGAAGAACCGCAACGATATAGACGTGAACCTCAATTCGAGGGTCAGCTTTGCGGACAGCATCGGTAAGCTGAAGACCGACCTGAACATATACCATTCAGACATAGTCATCAACGATACCACATGGGACATCACTCCTGCCAGGATTTCAGTATATGGCAAGGACATCACGTGCCATAACCTCAAGGTGAAGAGTGGTGACAAGTACGTGACCATCGAAGGTAAAGTATCAGATAATCCATCTGACTCTATCCTCGCAAGGCTCAATAACGTGGAGATTGAGTATGTACTTAACATCGTCAACTTCACTGCTGTCGATTTCTCAGGTATCGCCACAGGTCAGGCTACTCTGACAAACCTCCTCGACAAGCCTAACTTCAAGGCAAAGCTCAATGTCAAGGACTTCTGTCTTGAGGGCGGACTTCTCGGTAATGCCGAGATTAACGGCAACTGGGACGATGAGGTCAACGGTATTGCCCTTAATGCCAATATCGTCAACATGTACAAGTGTCGTGACGGACTTACTTCCAACTATGTAAACAGGTTCGGTACGACCAAGGTGAAGGGATTCGTTTCCCCTGCCGACAACGACATCTTCCTCCATGTGGATGCCATGGACACCCATGCAGCCGTATTGCAAGGATTCCTCGGCATCATATTTGACGATATGGACGGCTATCTGCGCGGTAGTCTCAACATCGTTGGTCCTCTCAACAAGATTGACCTTGAAGGCGACGTGACGGGCCAGGTGTCAATGAAGCTCAAGACCACCAACGTGCCTTATATGTTCTCAGGCGATACCGTTCATCTTGAACGTGGACTCATAGCCTTCAATGACATGCGCATGATGGACTACCAGCATAACGTTGGCATACTCAACGGTAAGGTGACACACACCAACCTCCGCAACTTTGCATACAACTTTGATGCGGAAGCACGTGGCATACTCGTGTATGACGAGAAGGAGTTCAATGCAAACAAGTTCTGCGCAACCGTCTTTGCTTCCGGTGATGTCCATCTTGACGGCTCTGACGGTCATCCTATGCACATATCAGGCAACATATACACGAACAAAGGCTCCGTCTTTGCTTACGACAACGTATCGCCAGATGCCCTTGTCAACAGTTCATTCATCGAGTTCCGCGACATAACAGCCACAAACAAGGAGGAGTTCCACTACACCATGCCTGATGCCAAGCAGGACAAGACACGTGACGATGACGACCTCTCGCAGTATATCGTCAAGAGCGAGAAGAAGAAGAGCAACTACGAGGGTGACATATACATGGATTTCCATTGTAACATCAACCAGAACTGTGAGGTCAAGCTCCGCATGGATCGTCAGGACGATGCGTACATCAGCGTGTATGGTGATGCGATACTTCAGGCAAAGTGGCACAACAAGGGTGCGTTCCAGATGTTCGGAACATACTACGTTGACCATGGAAAGTACCGCCTCTATATGCACGACCTCGTGTATCGTGACCTGAGCATGCAGCCGGGAAGTACGATATCATTCAACGGCAATCCTTTTGATGCAGGAATACATCTTATCTGTAACCACGAGATACATAATGTGCCAATTTCGGACCTTACATCAACAACAGCATACTCTCAGAACAATAAAGTGAAGGTAGTTTGCGTTCTTGATATTACAGGTACTGTAAGTGCGATGGACTTCAAGTTCGACATCAGCCTCCCTAACGTCAACGACGAGACACGTCAGCTTGTCAAGAGTATGATTAACTCTGACGAGGAGATGAACACACAGGTGATATACCTCCTTGCCGTCAACAGGTTCTACCCTAACAACTTTGCACGTGCCAACGGCAATGACAATAGCGGACAGGCAGTCAACTCGTTCGTGTCATCTACGCTTAGCGGTCAGATAAACCAGGCTCTGTCAAGCATCATCGGTACTAACAGCAACTGGAACTTGGGTACAGACATATCCACGGGCGAGAAAGGCTGGCAGGACATGGACGTGGAAGGTATCCTTTCGGGAAGGCTCTTCAACGACCGTCTCCTCGTGAACGGCAACTTCGGCTACAGGGACAATGCTTTGACCAACACGCAGAGCTTCATTGGAGACTTTGAACTGAAATGGCGTCTTTGGGAGAATGGTAACACGTATCTCAAGGCTTATAATATGACTAACGACAGGTACTTCACAAAGGGTACGCTCAACACACAGGGACTCGGTGTGAGCGTGCAGTACGACTTCGAGTCCTTGAGGTGGCTGTTCGGCAAAAAGAAAGAAGAACAGAATACGACTGATGAGAAATAGTTTCCCATACATATTATTATTCCTCGCGACAGTCCTTTCGCCTCTCAGCTTGAGGGCGCAGGACGTGACGATAAGGGGCAAGGTGATGGACGAGAAGAGGTCGCCTATTGAGCTTGCCCATGTAAGCGTGGAGGGAGTGGCGGCAGGCGCAACCTGCGACCTGAAGGGTAAGTACCAGTTTACCTGCGAATCGAAAGACACGATGGTCATATCCTTCTCCATGCTTGGGTACGAGACAAAGAAACGAACACTCTATAACCCAACTGACACAGTTACCATAAACATTATGCTCAATCCTGCGGGCATAGAGCTTGGCGGCGTGGAGGTGTCAACCATCCGTCGCCAGACAAACGCCATGACGGATGTGAACATGAGCGATATGAAGCACATGGGTAATGCTTCGGGTGGCGGCGTGGAACAGGTCATAGCTACTCAGGCTGGTGTGAGTACGCATAACGAGCTTAGTTCGCAGTATAACGTGCGTGGAGGTTCGTTTGACGAGAACTCCGTATATATAAACGGTATCGAGGTATATCGTCCCCTCCTCATCCGTAGCGGACAGCAGGAAGGACTATCCATCATTAACCCGGACATGGTTGACCGCATCAGTTTCTCCGCCGGAGGATTTGAGGCACGCTATGGCGAGAAGATGTCGTCCGTACTTGACATCACGTACAAGAAGGCAAAGGGCTTTGAGGGTTCTGTGTCTGCCAGTCTCCTCGGCGCAAGTGCATACGTGGGCTATGGCAACGACAAGTTCAGCATGTCGCACGCCTTCCGCTACAAGACGATGAAGAACCTTCTCGGTACTCTTGACACGAAGGGTGAATACGACCCTCGCGACATGGATTACCAGACTTACATAAGTTGGTCGCCAACAAAGAGAACTACGTTTGACCTTATCGGCGTCATTTCCCTCAATGACTACAACTTCATCCCGTCAACCCGTACCACAAGTTTCGGAACGAGTGACAAGCCTATAAACTTCAAGGTGTATTTTGACGGTAAGGAACGTGACCGCTTCAACACCTACTTTGGTGCGTTTAGCGTGAACCACAAGGTTAATGCGAATAATGACTTCACGTTTAACCTTTCTGCCTTCAGAACTACCGAGCGTGAGACGTACGACATTAGTGGCGAGTATTGGATTGACAATTCGGAGAACACGTCAAGCAACCTTGCCATAGGTAAGTACCTCGAACACGCACGTAACCGACTTAACGCTTCCGTCCTGAATGTGGGCGTTACGGGTCATAGCCGCTTCGGCAAGCATGACATGCGCTATGGCGCACTCATGAAGTTTGAGAAGGTGTCGGAGACCATGCGCGAATGGGAGATGCGTGACTCTGCTGGTTATTCGCTTCCTCGCAGTAGCGATGCCGTGGAACTTATATACAGCATGTCATCAGTCAATGAGGAGACAAGTCGTCACCTCGAACTCTTTGCGCAGGATTCGTACAGGAAGGAATACAAGGAAGGCGAGCTTGTCTTCAACTATGGCGCACGCCTCACACATTGGAGCTACAACAAGGAGACTCTTTTCAGTCCTCGTGCCACGGTAGCCTTTGTTCCTGCAAAGAATGACAACATAACGATACGCTTTTCAACGGGTCTCTACTACCAGACTCCTTTCTACAAGGAGATGCGTGACACGACGACAGTCAACGGCAACACATACGCCTACCTGAAGAGCGACATCAAGTCACAGCGTTCAGTTCACTTCGTACTTGCCGGAGAATATAGGTTCAAGGTAGGAAACCGTCCGTTCAAGTTCACGATGGAGGCTTACTACAAGGCTCTCAGCAACCTCATTCCATATAATGTGGACAACGTGCGTGTCGTATATTATGGCGGTAACATTTCAAGTGGTTATGCCACAGGTGTTGACTTCAAGATATACGGAGAGTTTGTTCCGGGAACGGACTCATGGCTCAGTTGCGGTATCATGAAGACTGCCGAGCAGATAGATGGCGTGTGGATGCCTCGTCCTACTGACCAGAGGCTTAACCTCGCACTCTTCTTCAGCGACTACTTCCCTGGAACGACAAAGTGGAAGGTTACGCTTCGCGGTCACTATGCAGGCGGTCTTCCTTTCGGTCCTCCACACTCAGGACGTGAGAGACAGGTGTTCCGTATGCCGTCATACCGCCGTGTGGATTTAGGACTCAGCTATCGTGTGCTTGACAACGAGGACCGTCATGTGCGCAACAGCATTGGCCGTAACTTCAAGAATATCTGGCTCGGTCTGGATGCCTTCAATATCTACGGTATCAGCAACGTCAATTCATACTATTGGCTGACGGACATCACTGGCAACCGTTATGCCGTACCTAATTACCTCACAGGACGTCAGATTAACGCACGCCTGCTGTTTGAGTTTTAGAAACGAAAATTTAGAAAATTAAATAAAATTTTTCAATCTATAACTATTCGGCAACCTAATTTCTGACAATTATAAAATGCACCTTTGGTGCTGTTTTTGCACGAATTGTCACCAATTAGTCACGAATTATCAAAAATAATTAATGAAAATTCGTGGTCAATTTGTGGTAATTCGTGTCTGAAAAAATAATATATGTTCCGGATGACGTTCCTCCATTGGGAAGTTATGAGTTATGGGTTATGAACCAGCCCAACTTCTAACTTTTAATTTTTAACTTTTAACTCCGAAGGTCGGGAGGGTGACTAATGCAATTGGCCGCTTTGCGGCACCGATATAAACAGGAAGCATAAATTTGAAATTAAAAATTTGAGTTTTATGTTAGGCAATTTTTCTTACTACAATCCCACCAAGTTATATTTTGGTGATGAGTCTTTGAAATTTCTCAAGGACGAGCTTAGTGGCTATGGTCCCGTTGTGCTGCTCAATTATGGTAGTGGCAGCGTGAAGCGTAACGGCATCTACGATCAGGTGGTGGCTATCCTCAAAGAAGCTGGCAAGACTATCGTGGAAAACCCGGGAGTAATGACCAACCCTACGCTTGAGAAACTGAATGAGGGTGTAAAGATTGCCCGTGAGAATAATGTAGATTTGATTCTCGCTCTTGGCGGTGGTAGCGTATGTGACTACTCAAAAGCTGTAGCTGCTTCTGTATATTATGAGGGGGACTACTGGGACAAGTTCTGGTTGAAGCAGCAACAGCCTGATGCCAGCCAGAAGCTGCTACCTGTGGCATGTATCCTGACAATGGCAGGTACAGGTTCAGAGATGAACGCAGGTACGGTTATTACCGATGCTGAGCATACGTTCAAGGTGGGACATGTGTTTGACAGCCGTCTAATGCCGAAGTTCTCCATCCTTAACCCTAAGTTCACGATGACTGTACCGGAAAACCAGATGAAGGCTGGTATATACGACATCATGAACCATATCATGGAACAGTACTTCTCCGACTTTGACGATAACACAAGTGACTATATAGCTGAAGGTCTGATGCGCTCCGTTATCACAAGCAGCCGTGTTGCAGTGAAGAATCCGCAGGACTACGAGGCTCGTTCCAACATCATGTGGACTGCCACATGGGCTCTGAACACCCTCATAGGACTGGGCAAGAAAGAGGACTGGATGGTGCACATGATTGGTCACAGCATAGGAGCATGGACTCATGCGCCTCATGGTTATGCACTAGCATCTGTCTCAATGGCATACTATCGTCGTGCCATGAAGAACGGTCTGCCTAAGTTCGTCCGCTTTGCAAAGAACGTGTGGAATATCAACGATGAGAACCTGACAGACAAGCAGTTGGCAGAAAAGGGTCTGCAAGCCCTGAAGGACTGGATGCTGGAGATTGGTCTCCCACTCACCATCAGCGAACTCGGAGCTACAGCAGAGATGATTCCTGGCATCACAGAAACCACAGTCATCTATCCTGCCGGTTATCTGAATCTGACAAAGGATGATGTCACGGAGATTTTGAAGGAGAGTATGTAATGTGACTGAAGTATTTGTAGAAGTTATGCTTTCTGGAGTTAAGAAGTTATGACAAATGCTTGTTAATGAGTAATGAGCAATGTGTAATGAGTAATTGCCTGACGGTGCTTGTCATTCCTCAGTCCTAATTAAGTAACGTCTTAACTTCTGTAACTACTTTAACTTCTTAACTTCACTAATCAAAAGATAAAGTCAAGTCTTTACAAGCATGAAGAGAATATTCATAATAATGGCGGCGCTTCTCACTATCAGTATGAGTGCTTGCTCACAAGGAAAGGAGAATAAGAACATGAAGAAAGTGTTAGTAGCATATTTTTCAGCATCTGGAGTAACAAAGGGTGTTGCACAGAAACTTGCTGAGGTTACAGGTGGAACATTGCACGAAATCAAGCCAGAGCAGGCCTACACAGATGCAGACCTCGACTGGCATGAGAAACAGAGCCGTAGCAGCGTGGAGATGAAGGATAAGTCATCACGCCCTGCAATAACTGACAAACTCGCAAACATGAAGGACTATGATGTCGTTTATGTCGGTTTCCCAATCTGGTGGTACACATGTCCGACTATCATCAACACCTTCATGGAGGCATACGACTTCAAGGGCAAGACCGTCATTCCTTTTGCCACATCTGGCGGTAGCGGCATCAAGAAAGCGTGCGAAGACTTGAAAGCAGCCTATCCTGATGTGAACTGGAAAGAAGGCAAACTCTTGAATCAGGCATCTAAAAAAGATTTGGAGAGCTGGGTAAAAGAACAGAAATAATAAAATGACATACAAGGAAACAACTGAATATCTTTTTACGAGTGCACCCTTGTTTCAGAATATTGGGAAGGATGCTTACAAGGAAGGACTGAGTAATACTGAGGCTCTTGACGAACACTTCGGACACCCACATCGTGCATATAAGACAATACACGTGGCAGGAACGAACGGCAAGGGCTCTACTTCGCACACCATAGCTGCCGTACTTCAGGCTGCTGGGTATAAGGTGGGACTCTTCACATCGCCACACCTCATAGATTTTCGTGAGAGGATAAGGGTCAATGGAGAGATGATTTCGGAGCAGTATGTCATAGACTTCGTTGAGCAGCATCGCTCTTTCTTCGAGCCACTCTACCCTTCTTTCTTCGAACTTACGACGGCTATGGCGTTCAAGTATTTCGAGGAGCAGAAGGTGGATATTGCCGTCATCGAGGTAGGCCTTGGCGGACGACTTGACTGTACGAACATCATAAGTCCTATTACGTCCATCATCACAAACATCAGCTTTGACCATGTGGCTTTCCTTGGCAACACACTTGCAAAGATTGCTGGCGAGAAGGCTGGTATTATAAAAAGAGGTGTACCTGTCGTTATTGGCGAGACTGTTGATGAGACACGACCTGTGTTTGAAGCCAAGGCAAAGGAGGTTGGCACGTCCATTTACTTTGCGGAGGAAGATACGGAGGTGAAGTCATACACGTTCAAGCCTGAAGGTGGCGTGTTGTACGATACGGAGACCTATGGCGAGATTCATGCCGAGCTGTGCGGAAGGTGTCAGGTCAAGAATGCTCGTACTATCCTTTGCGCCCTGAAGCACATAAACGAGGCACTTGGAGGTACCTTGTCCGTTGACAACGTGAAGGCTGGCTTCTCATCCGTATGTGAAAGTACAGGTTTGATGGGAAGATGGCAGAAGATTAAGGAACAGCCTCTTACGATATGCGATACTGGTCATAACGTAGGCGGTTTTGAGGACATAACACGTCAGTTGGCAGGTATTGGCGAAAGGCTGAAGACTACTGGCGGCAAGATGCGCATCGTACTCGGAATGGTGAATGACAAGGACATAAATGGCGTCCTTTCCATGTTGCCAACAGATGCCATCTACTATTTCACGCAGGCAAGTGTGAAGCGTGCCATGCCATGTGGCGACATTCGTAAACTGGCAAGCAACCATAATCTTCTTGGAAACGATTACCCATCTGTGCGCGAAGCATACCTTGCAGCACAAAAAGATGCAAAGATGCATGATTTCGTGTACGTTGGAGGAAGTAGTTTCGTGGTTGCAGACCTTCTGACATACCTCCATTCTTGACGTGCTCAAAAAAAAAAGTTTCAGCGAAAAGCAAAAATATCTTTGTTTTTATTCGCTCAAATGAAAAAAAATAGTTTTATTTGCAATAAATTTGTTGTGGGTCATCAAACGTTGGCTTCGCAGCTTGAAAAATACGTACTAATACGAACTAAAAAGATATAATCATGAGCACATCTCAAAATCTATGCGGAATCAATCCCGCAGACTTTCAAAGAGAGGTAAATGGCAAGAAGACAGACCTCTACATTCTTAAGAATAGCAAAGGCTACGAAGTAGCAGTTTCTAACTATGGTGGCGCTATCGTAGCAATCATGGTGCCTGACAAGGACGGCAAGGTTGCCAACGTCATTCAGGGCTTCGACAATATCGACGAGTACTTGAAGGGTAACGAGCCTTACCTCTCTACTCTTATCGGTCGTTTCGGCAACCGTATCTGTGACGGTAAGTTCCAGCTCAACGGCAAGCAGTACAGCCTTGTGGTAAACAACGGCAAGAACGCTCTCCACGGAGGCCCTACAGGTCTCCACGCTCAGGTTTGGGACGCTTACCAGACAGGTAGCCAGAACCTCACACTCAACACTATCCTCCCTTATGGTCATGAAGGATTCTCTGGTGAGGTGAAGATTTCAGTTGAATACACTTGGACTGATGATAACGAGCTTATCCTTGAGTACTTCGCTACTACAAACAAGAAGACTATCATCAACCTCACACATCACGCATTCTTCTCAATTCAGGGAATCGCAAACCCAACTCCAACAGTTGACGACTTGATTCTTGAGATGAACTGTGACTTCTACGTACCAACAGACGAGACATCAATCCCAACAGGTGAGATTCTCAAGGTTGAGGGTACTCCATTCGATTTCCGCAAGCCAAAGCCAATTGGCCAGGACATCAACGCAGACCACGAGCAGATTAAGTTTGGTCAGGGCTACGACCACAACTATGTATGTAACAAGAAGGAGGTTGGCGAGTTGACTCTTGCTGCACGTTTGACAGACCCTAAGTCTGGACGTGTGCTTGAGACTTACACAACTGAGCCAGGTCTCCAGCTCTATACAGGTAACTTCCTTTCTGGTTTCAAGATTCAGCACGGTTGCACAGCACCACGTCGTTCTGCTGTGTGCTTCGAGGCTCAGCACTTCCCTGACTCTCCAAACCGTCCATACTTCCCTTCTACAGTTCTCAACCCTGGAGAGAAGTATAACCAGAAGACAATCTACAAGTTCGACACAATCTAAACATAATATTTCCTGAGGGTTCTCGGCCATGGCGGCTGGGAATTCTTGGGATTCTTGTCAAATAATAACAACCGTAGTAAAAAGTAGTAAACAGAAGTAAAATGGAGTAAAGAGACGTTACTTAAATTAGGAATTAGAAATTAGTAACTAAGCGAAGCGGTCTCACTGACCATAGGGAAGTAATGAGGAATGACAAGCACCACCGTTGGATATTCTGTCCCGAATGGCTATTACTCATTACGCATTGCTCATTACTATTTATTGGCAGACTATCGTCTTTTTACTTCTTTTAACTCCCTTTTACTCCAATTAACTACAAGCAAGTTAAAAACTTGCAAAGATTAGACAACAAAAAAATTAAACTAAATATTAACCTTGTAAACTACTGATTTAATTATGAAGTTAACAATTGATGATGTAAGACAGCGTTTCCAGAAGCACCTTGGTGGTGAGCCAGGTTCTGTATATGCTTCTCCAGGTCGTATCAACCTCATTGGTGAGCATACTGACTACAACGGAGGTTTCGTATTCCCAGGCGCTGTTGAGCAGGGAATGATTGCAGAAATCCGTCCTAACGGTACACGTACCATCAAGGCGTACTCTATCGACCTCAAGGACTACGACGAGTTCTCTCTCGACGATCCTAAGGGACCAAAGGCAAGCCACTTCCGTTACATCTACGGTGTAGCTAAGGAGATGGAGAAGCTTGGCGTTAAGGTTATGGGATTCGACACAGCATTCGCTGGTGACGTTCCACTCGGCGCTGGTATGTCTTCTTCTGCTGCCCTTGAGAGCTGCTACGCATTCGCTATCAACGACCTCTTCGGCGACAACAAGGTGAGCAAGATGGATCTTGCTAAGGCTGGTCAGGCTACTGAGCACAACTACCTCGGTCTCAACTGCGGTATCATGGACCAGTTCGCTTCTGTTCACGGTAAGAATGGCAACCTCATGCGTCTCGACTGCCGTAGCGGTGAGTTTGAGTATTTCCCATGGAATCCAAAGGGCTACAAGCTCGTTCTCGTAAACTCTTGCGTAAAGCACGAACTTGTTGGTTCTCCATATAATGACCGTCGTAACTCTTGTGAGAACGTGGTTAGGGCTATCAAGGCTAAGCACCCAGAGAAGAAGATTGAGACTCTCCGCGAGGCAACTTGGGACGAGCTCAAGGAAGTGGCAAACGACGTTCCTGCAGAGGATCTCAAGCGCGCTACATTCGTACTCGGTGAGAAGGACCGTGTGCTTGCAGTTTGTGACGCTCTCGAGAGAGGCGACTACGAGACTGTAGGTCAGAAGATGTACGAGACTCACTATGGCCTTTCTAAGGAGTATGACGTATCTTGCGAAGAGCTCGACTTCCTCAACGACGTAGCTAAGGAGTGCTCTGTTACAGGTTCACGTATCATGGGTGGTGGCTTCGGTGGTTGTACTATCAACCTCGTTGCTGACGAGCTTTACGACAACTTCACAAAGACTGTTGTCAAGAAGTTCAAGGAGAAGTACGGCAAGGAGCCAATCATCATCGACGTAGTTATCGGTGACGGTTCACGCAAGCTTGCATAATCAACTAATTAGGTACAAACTATTAACCAAATACTTTAATGAAAGACGGGCTCAGGCTTATCACCTGAGCCCTCTTATAGAATATATTTATGGCACAAGAACAGAAAAGAAACTGGGTCGCAATTATAACTATGTTCTTCATCTTCGCGATGATTAGTTTTGTGACTAACATGGCTGCTCCATTCGGTAACATCTGGGGTATGTCATACGAATGGGCAGGTATGGCTGGTAACCTTATGAACTTTACCGCTTACCTTATCCTCGGAATCCCTGCTGGTAACATGCTCATCAAGTACGGATACAAGAAGACAGCTCTCATCGCACTCATCGTAGGTGCTATCGGTCTCGGTATTCAGCTTCTCTCAGGCATCGTCAGCAACGTATATGTTTACCTCCTCGGTGCTCTCATCTGTGGTTTCTGCGTATGTATGCTCAACACAGTTGTGAACCCAATGCTTAACCTCCTCGGTGGTGGTGGTAACACAGGTAACCAGCTCGTTCAGGCTGGTGGTTCCCTCAACTCATTGGCAGGAACAGCAACTCCAATCCTTGCAGGTGCCCTCGTAGGTACGCTCACTAAGGATTCATTCCCAGACGTTGCACCACTCATCATCACAGGTATCGTTATCTTCCTCGCAGCATTCGCTGTAATCTCATTCATCAAGATTGTAGAGCCACAGGGCGACCTCAAGAACGTAACATACGAGAAGTCCCCACTCGACTTCCGTCATTGCAAGCTCGGTATCATCGCCATCTTCTTCTACGTAGGTGTTGAGATTGCCACTCCAGGTATGATGAACGCATGGATTAGCCATGAGTCATGGGAAGGTGCAGCTACCGTAGCAGGTTCACTTGCAGGTATCTACTGGTTCCTCATGCTCATTGGTCGTCTCACTTCTACATTCATCTCAGGTATGGTTTCAACTCGTACACAGATGATTGCAGTGTCAACACTCGGCATCATCCTTATCGTTGCTGCCATCTTCACAGGCGACATTACTACAACATTGAACATCAACCTTGGATTCATTGAGATTTCCAACGCTACAGTTCCACTCTCATGTGTGTTCATCTTCCTTTGCGGACTTTGCACATCAGTAATGTGGGGTGGAATCTTCAACCTCTCAACTGAGGGACTCGGCAAGTACACAGCCAAGGCTTCAGGTCTCTTCATGGTTATGGTATTCGGTGGTGGTATGATGCCATTCTTCCAGGACCTCGTGGTACGTCCATTCACAGGCTACCTCGGTTCATACTGGCTCATCGTTGCCATGCTCGTTTACATCCTCTGGTACTCAGTATCAGGTTGCAAGAACGTAAACAAGGACATCAAGGTTGACTAAACTTTGAATTTAACATTATTATGATATAAGGGTGTGTCAAGCGTGCTTGGCACACCTTTTTTGTGTGTCTGTACAACTCCAGATAAATCAACGGACAACTCACCAGCCTTTCAGGCTTCCCCCCTCGACAAAATATAATCGTTATTTGTCCGAAAATACATCCTCTTTTCGTAATAAATACGATAAGAACGCCCCTCGTTTGTTAATAATTGTCAAATATAATGGATGTGAAGACAAATAAATTGACAAAAAGTTTGTCATCACTCCCCTTTTTCGTATTTTTGCGATGAAAAGGGATTTGAAAAAACGAAAATTAAAAGAATTTTATTTCAACACAGAGAACACGGAGGACTCAGAGAAGAAAAATGAGTCTTTGTATTTATCGAAAGAAATCTTTGTGTACTCTGTGTTCTCTGTGTTTCAAAAATCTTGTTTTCATCTTTATTTAGAGAAGATGATGAGAAACAAAATTTTCCTTAATTTTACCTTCGGTGAGAAAAGTTCTAAATCTTCGTTTTCCCTCCCTATCCGCGAAAACTCAAAAAAACTAAAATTGAACTTAATAACAATATTAACTAACATCTAAATTTTATGAATCAAAACGAGAATGGCTCTAAAGCCTATCTTTTCTCCATTGTGCTCGTAGCGGTAATCGGAGGCTTGCTCTTCGGTTATGACACAGCCGTCATCTCGGGTGCGGAGAAAGGACTTCAAGCATTTTTCATGGGTGCTACAGACTTCCAGTACACAGACTTCTGGCATGGTTTCACAAGTTCAAGTGCATTGATAGGATGTATCATCGGTAGTAGTATCTCAGGTCTCCTCGCAAGCAACTGGGGACGTAAGAAGTCACTTATCTTTGCAGGCGTCATGTTCTTCATCTCAGCATGGGGTTCCATGTACCCAGAGACTATGGTGCTTGCCAAGGGTGAACCAAACCTCACACTCCTCATCGTGTTCAACATCTACCGCGTCATCGGAGGCGTCGGCGTGGGACTTGCCTCTGCCGTATGCCCTATGTACATCGGTGAGATTGCGCCAAGCGGCATCCGTGGCATGCTCGTAAGCTGGAACCAGTTTGCCATCATCTTCGGACAGCTCGTCGTGTATTTCGCCAACTTCTTCATCCTCGGAGAACACACACAGCCTGTCATCGAGAGCATCGGCCAGGGTGTCAACCAGCTCGTTCCTGGTAGCGACCCATGGACCATCGCAACAGGTTGGCGCTATATGTTCGGTTCAGAGATGATACCAGCAGGACTCTTTGCCATCCTCATCTGCTTCGTGCCAGAGACACCACGCTACCTTGCATCCATCGGCGAGGACGCCAAGGCAGAGAGCATCCTTGCAAAGATTAACGGAGTGAGCAAGGCAAAGGAGATACTCCACGACATCAAGGAGACAATGGTCGTAAAGACAGAGCCACTCATGACATACGGATTCATCTGCATCTTCGTGGGCATCATGCTCTCTGTGTTCCAGCAGGCAGTAGGTATCAATGCCGTTCTCTACTTCGCACCACGTATCTACGGTGCAATGGGATTTGACGACCCAATGAAGCTCACCGTGTTCAACGGTATCGTTAACCTCGGCTTCACATGCGTGGCCATCTTCACGGTTGAGAAGCTCGGACGCAAGCCACTCCTCATCGTCGGCTCACTCGGCATGGCACTCGGAGCAATCGGAGTAGCATGTACATTCGACGGAGCAATAAACGGTGAAGAGACAAAGCAGCTCTTCTGTATGATATCCCTCATGGTTTATTCAGCATCATTCATGTTCTCATGGGGACCAATATGCTGGGTACTCATCGCCGAGGTGTTCCCTAACACCATCCGTGGTGGTGCCGTAGCCATTGCCGTGGCCTTCCAGTGGATATTCAACTGGATTGTTTCCACATCATTCGTGCCAATGGCAAACAGCCTCGGCTACGCATTCGTTTACACCCTCTACGGCATCATCTGTGTCGTTGCTGCCATCTTCGTATGGAAGCTCGTCCCAGAGACAAAGGGCAAGACCCTTGAGGACATGACCAAGCTCTGGAAGGATAAGATGAAATAAAACCCCATCACAACATATAATCATCAAATCAATGAGGGTGTACCCATCACATGCGGTACACCCTCATTTTTATATCACATTCTTCGTTGTTTCTTCCCTACTCGCCCATCCGATTCCGCTTTTCTGAGACTACCATGAAACTTGAATTAGACTACCATGTCACTACTGCTAAAACTACCATCAAAACAAAATTAGACTACCATCAAAAAACTCTTTCATGGTAGTCTTATGAAAACCAAAATGCGTCGTTACTTTATGGGAAGTAGCGACGCATTTTTATATTCTGTAATTACTCATTGTTTTTGTACAAATTTCACAATACAATCAATACATATAGGGCACTCTGTTATCTTATCAATAAATACATTTGCAGGATGCATATCTTCAAGCACCAAACGGTCTGAAATATAATTTACTCCAGCACCATTCCAATTGTCATGGAATCCCTTTGCCATGACCATTTTATCAATCTCTTGTTTTGATGCCAAGCGAAGACAGTTTATATATGGCTGTGTAAGAATTATACGGAAAAGTCCATTACTGTCACGGGTAAAACCAATTACTTTCATTGCCGTTTCTGGAAACAACGTATTGTGCAACACAATTGCATCCAAGGCCTTTTGTGTTGTTGAATAGATAGAAACACGTTCTTTAACTACAGATGTGTCCCCATCTTTATAATACACTTTAGATTCTGCACCTTGTGCTATCATAGCACCAAAATTGTTCACAAGAATCTTTTCTGAATCTTCAACCCATAGATTAGCGGACTTAGCCCATTCTACAATAAGTCTTTCTTGTTGCTCATCTATTTCCCAATTTGCTGGGATGCTTCTTTCGCAGCCTGCAACATTGCGACTTGCTCCAATGCTTGCTGTCGCGTAGCATGCGATGATGGACGCCCCAATGAGAGGCGCACCTGCTGTGCAGAGTCCTGCATGCTCTGATATATTGAATCGAGGAAAATCTTTTGTCCCATTTTGAATATCTGTTATATAATTGTTAATCTTATCAATTGAATTGTCAGAGAATCCATCACGTTTTATGGCTTCAAATAATTCTTCCATAATATGATATTATGTATTTGACATTACTAAATGCAAATTTCGACAAAAACATTATAATTTGCAAATAAATCAAATAAGAATTTAATGAACGAAACAAATTATTTGGGAAGCAAGATGTCGTACCTAAATATTCTCAAACATATTTTGTCAATTCATAATTATTTACCAAATTTGCATTTGAATTAACACAAAGAATTACTATGGCTGAAACATTGACTTCAAAAGAAAGAGACTTGATGCGAAATCTGATTGATACATTTCGTTCATACAAGCCTTTCAACGATTATAATGAGGAATACAAATGGGAATTGCTTGATGCTACAGAGGGCAAGGAATCTATTGATTTTATAAAGATTGTAAAAAACAAACAAGTCAATCTTTACCATAAGTTTGCAATTCAAGCATTGAATAAGCTTATGAATTCAAATGCAAATGAATTGACAGAATGTGTCAATCATTTGTTAGACGAATCCAAGCCTCTTGATGAACGACTTGCTGATTTCAAATTAGGGATGCAAGAAGCTTGCAAAGAGTATGATTTCAACAACTTTGCCAATGATGAACGAACTGCATCCGTATTCTTGACATGTAAATATCCTGAGAAATATACGTTCTACAAAGACGAAGTTTATAAAAGTATTTGGAAGCACTTTGGATTTGAGCATTATAATGCAGGTAAGAAATATAGTCACTTTTTGTCAATCATCAACATGTTTTCAGCTGAATATGGCGAGGAGATACAGCAAATAATGCTTCCACAGATTGACAAATACAAAAACAAACCATTGAATCTCGCAGTACAGACTTTATTTTGGTGCATGAGAGACTATATGGGGAATGAAATAAAAGAAAACAATAAAGAAATGGCAGATAACAAATACCAAGAATATATAGATTTACTCAAAGAAAATCATAATCTTGTGCTTACAGGTGCTCCGGGCACAGGTAAGACATACATGGCGCATGCAATTGCTAAAGAAATGGGGGCTGAGACTATGTTTGTACAGTTCCATCCTTCATACGACTATACTGATTTCGTAGAAGGATTACGTCCTGTTGACAATGGCAATGGACAAATTGCATTTGAGCGTAAAGACGGTGTGTTCAAGGAGTTCTGTAAAAAGGCTATCAAGAACATCGAAGATAGTTCTAAAACACCACAAGAACTATCGGATGAAATTACTTTTGAGAAAAAGTATAATGCTCTCATTGATAAAATTAATAATGGAGAAATAAATGAAATAAGTCTTAGAACACCAACAAGAAAAATTGACATTGATAGTGTATCCAATTTCAACAATATAATTGTTAAAGCACAAGAGTCAAATTCTCAACGAACATATACTGTATCTTTTGAGCGAATTGCAAAATTGGCTAAACAATATCCAAATGCAAAAAAACTGAATGAAATCACAAATATAAATGCTGCTGTAAATGAAGCCATTCGTGGATGTAACGCATCTGCATATTGGGCTGTACTTAATGAAATATACAAACAGAAAGAAAGTATAGGTAATTCAGAAACTCAAACTTCTATTGACAAGAAACCGTTTGTATGCATCATAGACGAGATAAACCGAGGTGAAGCATCAAAGATATTCGGCGAGTTATTCTATGCTATTGACCCAGGATATAGAGGGAATACTGAACACCTGGTACAAACGCAATATCAGAACCTTGTACCCGAGGGAGACGTGTTCAAGAATGGTTTCTATGTCCCAGATAATGTTTATATACTTGCTACGATGAACGATATTGACCGTTCAGTAGAGAGTATGGACTTTGCAATGCGTCGTCGTTTCACTTGGAAAGAAGTAACACCTGCTGATACCGAAAATATGCTCGACGTACTTTCTTGTGCAAAAGAGGCAAAGGAATGTATGACACGCCTGAACAATAAAATTGCAGAAACAAAAGGTTTGGGTGCTGCATATATGATAGGTCCTTCATATTTCCAGAAACTCAAGAATGGTGACTTCGACAAACTGTGGAATATGAACTTAAAGCCATTGTTGAAGGAATATCTCCGTGGATTCCGTGATGCTGACAATATACTTGAAGGACTTAAAAAAGAATACTTCGGAAAGAACGACGGAAATAATGAGGTCAATTGAACTTACAGACAACAATATTGAGCAACAGAAAGCAGAGACATTTGACAGAAAGAATGTGTCTGCCCTATTTCCTATTGCTTCAAAAAACATAGCGGAATTGTGTCGGGATAATGAGGGACTGCTCATTTTTCCGCACAGTATCGATACGTCTGATGATAAGATTGGTGAATCATCCATCATAAACATTCAAAATACAGATGACCCGGAAAAGGTGCGCATTGTTACTGGCAACATCATGGGATTTATCGGAGTAGATGGAGTTCAACTAAAGATAAAGTCCAGATTCGATACTGGACGTAACGATTATCTTCTTCATTATATGTTGCAAAGAGTGTTTTCGTTCAACCTGTTCGACCTTAATCACAACAATGAGCAGGAAGATGTGTTTGACTTTTTGATGTTCATGTTCCCTTACTTTCTCAAGTCCGCAATGCGTCAAGGCATATACAGAGAGTATCAAAACTTCATACATAATGATTCTAATCTCAAAGGTACTATAGACGTAGGCAGACATATTGCCCGAAATATACCTTTCACAGGCAACATAGCATATTCAACACGTGAATACAGCTATGACAACAATATGACAGAACTCATACGCCATACCATTGAGTTTTTGAAAACAAAGAAGTATGGACAGACCGTTCTCAATGTTGACAGGGAAACGATGGAGAATGTCGCTACCATCATAGAACATACTTCACAATATGACAATGGAAAACGAGACAGCATCATAAGCAAGAATCTTCGTTCCAAGATTCATCCTTACTATACAGATTATCGTCCTTTACAGTCACTATGTATTCAGATACTCCGTATGGAGGAAATGAAGTATGGCGAAAGCAATGACGAGATATATGGCATCCTCTTTGATGGTGCTTGGCTCTGGGAAGAATATGTAAACACCGTTCTGCTTGAATACAATTTAGGATTCAGGCATCCTGAGAACAAACAAGGAAAAGGCTGCATTTATTTGTTTGAAGACAAAACTGGCAAGCGTTATCCAGACTTCTATAAAGAAGGAGAAATCGTACTTGATGCTAAATACAAACGTCTTGGAAGTTATGTCAATGTATCAGAGGTAAACCGTGACGATATTCATCAAGCTATTGCATACATGACCGCTTTGCACGTAGGCAAAGGAGGTTTCATCGCACCATTGGAGCAGAAACAAACAAGTGTACCAACTTCAGTTCTAAAAATCAGTACCTCTACCCTCTCTATATATGGAATAGAGATAAGCAAAGAGGCATCTTCATTTGCAGATTTCTGTAAAAAGATGCACGAGAATGAAGCTACATTTATAAATTCATTATCAATACAACAAAAGGGTGTATCTATATGATACACCCTTTGTTATTCTACCATAAATCAAACATACCAACACAAGTAGAAACTAATTTTTATGTTCATTTTTCTTAATCATAATACTAATATTTCCTAAGCATTTTTTTTGAATTCTAAGACATACATTTTGTTGTCAGCAGATATATATCTGAATCCAAAAGGATGTATATCCTACGCTCGGCAGATGTATATCTAAATGAAAACAAATGCGAACTGTACGGTTGGACAGAATAAAGCTGACGCAAGGAGTAAATCTTTACATATTTCTTTCATGCGCAAAGCGCCAATTGGAAAAACAGGCAAGAAACAGAACAAAAACAAGAAAAAACCTAATGTTTTTTCTTCTGTTTCACTTATTAGTGCCTTGAGCGCATCAACTAAACATATAAAAACTGTTTTTTCTTGTTTTTGTTCTGTTTCTCTCTTTGTTTTTTTAATAGGCGCTTTGCGCACCACCTCAACTTAAGCCCTTTTGACTTTTACAAAAACGTTTCCAACCGTACAGTTCGAACAAATGTCTCGCCATAAAACATAAATCATACAGCCCATACATTTGTTCCTTTTTTACGTTTCTTCATCACAACACACTCGACACCTTATCGTGAAAAATGTGGGCATAAGTTTTTTTTTGTGAAACATCAACACTTCTTAATATAGGTGGCCATTTTCCTCACAATCCAGTCACCGATGTCACATTTGTTGCCCATTGCCCGGAAGGAGGGAATCATGTCGGAGAAGATGAAGGTGGCAATGTCCTGCATACCATCGAGGATGGTGCGCCACTCTTCTTCTGCATCGGCATCGGGCATGACGATGACCTTTCGTCCGCGCAGACATTCCATTCGCTGACGGGTAAGCATGTTCTTGTTGCCTGCTGCTACCCATACGTATTCGGGCCATGCACATGTACCGAGGATGGCATTCTTGGGACTCTCCACAAGGATGATGATGCTTGACGGATAGTAGGATATGAGATGCTCGCCAAAGAAACATTGTACGTCACAACAGGCAGATGCACTGCATTGGTGGGTCTCGATATACTTCTTGCCATACCACCACGCATTGCGGTCCTTGTGGAAGAAGCCGGCAGAATGTGGGTCTGTGTCATAGTGCTGAATCTTGATGTTGTGTACATTGAGGGCGGAGTCAATGACGGGAAACATGGTGTCGTCAAGTCCAAGACAACCGATGCCGTACATCTCTGCCACATAGCGTATCTTTTCCTTGTCAAAGAACGATGCAAGGCACTTGCAGAAGCTGTCCTGCATACTTACATGTTCTGCCACGTATTCGAGGGTGAATGCCCAGTCGTGCCGCATGGTTTGCACAGGTGACGGTTTCCTTGCGTGTAGCCTCGTGATGGCAGGCGTGCTTTTCCTTACCCTCACCGTATCGGATGTGTATTCCCTACCCACTCCGAATTCGGAATAGAGCCATTCGCATGCTTCGAGGAAAGTGATGTTTTTGTCTTCCTTTACGAAGTCAATGACGTTGAAGCCTCTGTTGCATACATAGCACCTTGCATAGTGTTCCTTTACTACCATCGACGGGTGGTGGTCATCATGGAAGGGACATAGCATCACGTGATATGCACCTGACTTTTTGGTCTCATGTCCTAACTTTTCAACGACCTCGCACATTGCAAGGGAGTTGAGCTGATGGGTGTTGTAGTTCCTCATTACTTCCCTGCGGTCAGTGAGACCGCTTCGCTTAGTTCCTAATTCCAAATTATTTACTCATATTTTTCCACGAATACGTTATAATATACGTTGCCATGCATTAACCTTGACTGGCCTCCATACGATTCGAGCTGCTCCTTGAAGTTACGCTTGTTCATCTTGTTCATGATGCCTTCCTCATTGCAGAAAAGGCTGTAGCTGGAGTACAGGTCCTTTAGCTTGTTCTTCACGCTGTCGTCAATCTTGCACCTCTCCGTCAGGAACATAAGGGCTGAGTTTGACCTCTTCTGGTATTCATACAGAGCCTGCGTACACAGTTCGCTTGACGTGAAGGACTTGTTGGCAATGAGACGTCCCAGCCCCTCCAGCACCCAGTTCATTATGCCTGGCAGCTCCTCACACAGCTTGCTGACAAGGTTGACATCCTGCTCATCCTTCGGGATGGTCACCCTGAACGGAAAGAGAAGCCAGCGCCTGTAGTAGCCGTAGGTACGTTCGGCAGGTGGCAGTACGTTGAACGAGGTGATGAGCTTGGCATAGTCACGTATGACATACGAACCGACGTACAGCTTGCGCACACTGACAGGCTCTCCGCTTATGATCTGTTTCAGCATTGCCGAGTCAATGTCCTTGCTGCTTTCCGGCGATATGTTCACGAGCTTCTCGTCCAACAGCACACGTTTCTCGTCATCTGTCGTGACGGCAGACAGGCTCACATGACTCACGTTCTCCTTGCCCATGACATTCTCTATGACATCCATCGTCACCGACTTGCCGTTGCAGCCTGTGCCGTAGAATACTGCCATCTTTTCAAGCTTCAGGTTCTTCGTGAAGCAATAGCCGACATACTCTGCCAGCAGCAGCTGCATCTCCTGCTCCGGCATCACACGATGGAGGAAGGCGAGCCACTTAGGGCACTCAGCCTTCTTGTCGTATGCGTATGGGAGGCAGTAGGTGAAGAAGTCCTCGGGACGGTGTTTCCTGAACATGACGTTCCTGTCGTTATATATCTCGAGCGTGCCGTTCATGAGGTTAATCCATACCTCCCCCTTTGGTACGGAACGTGGATTGTACTGCGACCGTCTGAATGTCAGCTGCTCTATCAGCCTGTTCATGAAGGCGCAGTCACCCACGTATGTCTCGTCGAGTCCGAGCCTGCGGCAACAGCCACGTATGAAGTCGATGAACTGCTGGTGGACTACCTGTTTCCAGTGGCTTCCCACGAAAACGAATATGTCCTGACACGACTTCTGCTTCTGTACATAGTTGGGAACGGCAATGGCATCCACGAATGACTCGTCAAGGTACGTAGTAATCGCATCCATCAGGGCATGGGTATGGCGGTTTGCCGTCTTGCCCCCGCCGGTGATGTCATCGAGCACCTTCTTCTTGTTATCAATCCTGTCTGCCAGCGCGTTCAGGGTCACTGTGATGATATTGTCGAGCCTCTTGTCATCCGCCTTTTCCAGTCGCTCGATGTCTGTTGAAAAAGAAAACATAGTTTTAATTGATAATTGATTGCCCCCTCCCATCCCTTGCCCACCGGCGAGCAGAGCACTGCTCTCCCCTCATTTCGGGACAGAGAGACATTTAGTCTCTCTTCTGCGCCCTCATTCGCCCGTGGGGGAATTTAAAAAGCTTATTGGCACAATTATTAGTAATTCAAGTTTCGCAAGTTCAGCTGACGCTTTACTTGCAAGGAGTTAAAAAGGAGTTAAAGAGTAGTTAAAGTGGAGTAAAAAAGACGAATGTCCATCGCAAAGTGGTTTGGATAAACGAAAATTAAAAAAATTAAAGAAAATTTCTTATAATATTCTTCGTAAAAATGAGAACGAAAACAAGAGAAAATGAGGTGAAACAAATTTTCCTTAATTCTTTTAATTTTCGTTCTTCAAAAAAAACAGCGAACTATCAAACGTCTTTTTTACTTCCTATATAACTCCATTTTAACTACAATTTAACTACAAGCTAAACTTGAATTAGTAATTACTAATTACTCCAAGGTTTCAAACATCATTCTGATTCCTTCCTTGACTTCCTTGAGGACTGCTTTTTCCCCTATCGTCTTGAGTTTGTCGGGTGTGACGTTGAACACGAAGCTAAGCTTCTGGTTCTTGTTGTTGCGCGTAGCTCTGAATCCTGACAGACGTCCCTCATAGAGCTTAGTCACGTCGCTTGGTTCCGGGGTACGTGGAATATCGATGTTCACGCCATAATCCGTTGCACTCACTGACAGCTTGCAGGAGATTGACTTGCCGAGTACTAATCGGCGGTCCGTGTCACTGATTGTTACCTGAGCAGACATAATCGTTACTGCTCCAGTTGTCTCATCCTTGATGAATCTTGCTTTCATAATTGTGTTGTGTTTAGCCCCCCATCCCCCGAAGGGGGCGTCCTTTCGGAACGAGGGGGAAGATTAATGTTTGTGTTGTGGTTTGTTATGTCCGGGATGCAGGAGCTGGCCAGTCATCCGCACCCCTCTGGACTTGTCATTAAGTTTGTAAGTTTTTAAGTTCTTAAGTTTTTTAGTTCTCGCGGAGGAGAGTTTATCAGCGAATAGCTATTAATTCCTAATTACTCATTTCTAATTACTTTCCTACGGTCAGTGAGACCGCTTCGCTTAGTTCCTCATTGAATAAAATCTTAATTCTTAATTTCTTCCCTGCGGTCAGAGAGACCGCTTCGCTTAGTTCTTAATTTTCTTGATGACGTTGCAAAGGTACGAACTTCTCGCATCCGTACCTGGTACGGGTTGGGTACGGGTTGGAAAAAAAAATCGTCATTACTTTAGCAATGCCTGTATCTCATCAATCATATTGAAAGTATTCTTCTGATACAATGCTTTGTTGTACGCACTTCGTAGAGTGTCAGCATTGACGTTCCAAAACTCGCCGAAATACTTCCATACCTTAAACACCCCAAGCCTTTTGCCAAGCTCCATGGCAAGCACAGCCTTCTTGCTCAACGAAAGGCCAATGGGACAGTAGTTCGCATCCACCCACCCTGCCCTCTGGAGCCTCGTCCACAGTTCCATGGCCTCGGGCGTGCTAAGGCAGTCGGGCAATGAAACCGGGACATCATGATTGCAATAATATAGTTTTCCTTCATCGGCTAACAGGCAATAAAACGACAAATTGGCTAAGAGTTCAGCTGACGACTTGACTCTTAATAGCTTATCTTCGGTATCCATTATTTTTCAGGTTAGGAGGGTGATTTTTGGGGTGTACAAAAGGTGATTTTTTGAATCAGGTGTATATAACTGACATTCAGTTTCTAATCACCGATTTTATCATAAGGGTGATTTTTTTACTTTAAAACTTTTTTTTTTATGTTTTTCTCTTTTTTTTTCTATATAAAAAGATTTTAAAGAAAAACTCACCTTTGCATTTTCTACACTATTAACTATATGATAAACATATTGATATAAGGTGGAAAAAACATGGCATTTTTTCACCCTCAAAAATCACCCTTAAAGATTTTTTCCACCCCACGGCATTCCCAGTCTCTCAAAGATAATAGACAGCTGGCATGGAGTAAAGCACTTAGCCGATTTCCTGTACCCCATATCCACAAGACGCTGGTACAGCGTGTCATCAGAATGGATGTACTCACACAGTTTCTGCCTTGCATAGCGAGCATCAATGTCAGGGAAATAAGCTATTCCCAAATCCAGTTTCGTTACGAATTCTTTTTTCATAAGTCATTAAGTTTATAATTAACAAAGATTTCTTAACTACAAATATAATGATTTTCTACAAAATAGCCAAATATATTAAAGTATTTATTTATGTTATTTTACACAAAAAATACTAACCATCGCAAAGGATTGCAGCCAATCGCAGTTGACATTCCCCAAAAATTTGGTGAAGACTACAAACTGAAGTATCTTTGCAGTGTCAAAAGCATAACAGTAGCATTGCTACAGAGTTGCTTCAGCCTTGCTACAGATTGCCAGAAACAGCATGATTCTGCAAGGAAAAGAATAACGGAAGTGAAAAGTGAACCTTTAGCTCGACGGAGTCAACAGTGAAAAATCCATTTAACCCTGTTCGCTGATAATTCCTCCGCAAAAACTAAAAAACTTAAAAAAATCACAAACACAAAAACTCAAATACTCAACATTTGTTAACCTTAGGTCTCCATCCCCCCCACTAACCGGAGGCCGCCCCCTTCGGGGGTCGGGGGGCTTTATATCTATGGCAAAAATTGGTTTTAACTGGCTACTTGCCACCATGTCTGGCAAAGCCTGCAATCATGACGATGTCTATACCAAGACAAACAAGCAGACAGGCGCATCGTACGCCGTAAAGCTCTGCAATCCAGTGGACGGAGAGCATGCTACTGCTGCCCAGATGAGACAGCGTAACAAGTTCGGAGCTATATGCCATGCCGTCAGCGAGTGGATAAACCGTGAGAAGTCTGCCAACGATGGCGACGGTTCAGTAGCCTACAACAAGGCACTTGCTGCCTACAAGAGTCAGCACAAGATAGGTTCTTTCCGTGGCTACATCACAAGCAAATGCGTTACCTACGACGATGTCACCGGTAACATCACCATCGAGGTGGGAAATACCAAGGACACCATGACTCCAACCACTTCTGGAGGAGACAATGGCGGAGGCACAACGCCAACACCAAATCCAAGTGGCGGTGACGACAACGGAGGAGGCTTCTAAAGACCTAAAGACCCACCCTAACCCTCCCTACAGGGAGGGGACTGGGTCACTTCCTCGCAGAAATGCAACGCAAGAATCCTTGAAACACAGAGAACACGGAGGACTCAGAGAAAAAACAGAGTTCCCGTTTTATAAAGCCCTCTGTGCCCTCTGTGTTCAACTTATTATTAATTCTTAAATCTTAATTTCTATGAAGCCAGAAACTAAATCCAAGTGGGACACCATCATCAAGCTCGCAATCGCCATCCTCAG
>JAFZVY010000074.1 GCA_017617575.1 Bacteroidaceae bacterium
AGGATAGCAGCTTTGGAGAAAACCTCGCTTAGAGACCTGATTACGATTTCACGTGCTTCTGTCAATCTCAATCAAAATGTCAAAGAGCGTACTTTGTTTGATAACTTATAAAGCAGTGCGAATTTATTGCACCAGTACTATGCAAACAATATTAAGAGATAGTTTTTGTGTTGTTTTTAAAGTTTTTTCGTGCGTTCGGCGCTGCATTAGGTTGCATTTTAAGCTTGTCCCCTCAATGCAATCGTAAATAAATCAGTTTTATACAAATGAACGTTTCGCAACCAAGAGAAAAATTAATTGCAGAAAAAATTGTATCGAATTTACAAAAAGCATAACTTTGCATTGTCAAAAAAAATGATACAGACGCTTTTTAAGCGAAAAGATATAAGTTTATATTTAAAATAGCTCAAACTATTAAAAAAACATTCTCTTGTTATTACAATCTCTTTATGTGTACCCACATACCTATAACATGGTAACGATTTCATACCCAATTCCCGGTATTATATACATTCCCCTATTTTAATTACAATATTTTTGTAATTCAACACTTATTTGTACCCAAGGCTAACTCTAATAATATACTTATTATTCGAAACCAGAGCTCATCAATAGATGTAGCTCTGGTTTTGTTTTTAGGCATGTCCCGAAGGAAGATCCCCTTCAGAACATGCCTTACATGTTTTTACATTTCATAGAATGTCGTGAATGCCTTGATGCAGTAAATGTGGTCGGCAGCATTGCCTGTTTCCCTTACTGAGTGCATTCCCCATATTGGATTTCCCATATCCACGCCCTTGACAGGAAGTGAAGAGGCAAGGATATTACCAAGTGTGCTTCCCCCTGCCACGTCACTATGGTTGACGAACTTCTGGCAAGGTACGCCTGCCTTGTCGCATATATTGGCAAAAATAGCAGCAGAAACGGCATCGCTCGCGTACTTCTGCGAAGCGTTGAACTTGATGACAGGTCCTCCACCCATCTTAGGATGGTTTGTTGGATCCATCTTTTCTGCATAATTAGGATGCCAAGCATGTGCATTGTCGGCTGAAATCATAAAGGCGTTCTCAACGGCACGATAGTAATCGTCAAGCGTTCCTCCCTGACTAAGCACTATGCGCTGAAGGATGTTGCTGAGGAATGGGCTTCCAGCTCCTTGCTTTGTCTGCGAACCAGTCTCCTCATTGTCGAAGATGGCAAGAACCTTGGTTGTTTCTGGTGTCTTGCCTTTTCCGCTCTCCAACAAGGCTTCCAAGCCAGCATGAACCATGCTAAGGTCATCAAGTCTTCCTGCAGAGATAAATTCATTGTTCAAGCCAAAGAGACATGCAGGAGTAGTGTCATAGAGATAGAGGTCAAAGTCAATGATGTCCTTTGCATTGATGCCTGCCTCCTTTTCAATGATGTTCACGAGAAGATTGTTGCTTTCAAGTGCGCTATTGACGATTCCCAACACTGGAAGCATATCCTTCTGCTTGCTCAATGCAACGCCATCGTTCACCTGTCGGTTGAAATGAATTGCAAGGTTCGGAATCTGGAGCAGAGGACGCTTTATATGGACGATACGAGCATCTGGGTGGAGAGCATCACATGAACGTGTTATAACCCTTCCTGCGAGGCTCAGAGGGCGGTCAAACCATGTTGACATGATAGCTCCGCCATAAAGCTCTGTGTTAAGCTTCACAACGCCACCTTCGCAAAGCATCTCGGCATTAGGCTTGATGCGGAAGGTTGGAGAGTCGCAATGAGCACAAATCAAATGGAAACCAGCGTCAGCAAGAGGGTTCTTTCCAATCTCGAATGCATAAATGGAAGAATCATTCTTGGTAACATAGAACTTGTCGCCAGCCTTAACCTCTGGCATCTTGTCAGTAGCGTTGAATTTCTTGTATCCTGCCGCATCCAATCTCTTTGCTATGGAAGCCACAGCAAGGAAATTGACAGGAGAATCGTTAAGGAATTCTATAAGTCTGTTAATCATCTTTTGTTAAATATTGGCTTTTGCCGTTCACGGCAAAAGAGGGTTGATACTAAGAGCCATTAGCCAAAGACGGCTAATGGCTTAATATATACATGAATTACTATATACGAGAATTACAATATATATGAATTACTATATACGAGAATTACAATATACATGAATTACTATATACGAGAATAGGGAATCAGCCAAGTATGGCTGAGAGTTATTCCCAGTAGAGGATTTCCTTGTTGATGTCCCACTTATGGTCCTTAGGGAAATCATCACCTTCCCATGCCTTCTTGCTTGTCCACTTCTCGGCAGGATCTGTCCAGAATGGATCTGTGGCAGGAAGACCGAGTGGCATGAATGCAAGTGAAGTCATGTAGAGAGAACCATTGTTTGTGTACCAGTCGGCAACATTAGGATGTGAACCTACGAAACCGATAGTGAGGAATCCACCCTTGTTGTAGTTCTTGGATAGTGGTGAAGCCTTCTTTGAAGGGTTTTCAACCTGACCATAGAACATACGATTAGCAACTGCTGTAAGTGCTGCACGTACCTGTCCGTTGTGAAGTTCCTGTGGCAACTGCTTACGCCATGCAAGCTGTGCAAGTGGCTGGAGAACTGCCATACGGTAAGGAATGCTTCGGCCAACAACAGGGAACGTTCCTTCAGGTGAGATAAAACGCTCAAGGATTACGCTCCACTTCTGCATACGCTTGCGCACTTCCTTCACACGGTTGTTGGCGGAGTTACGCTTGCCGTCCTTTGCACGGATAAGGTATGAGTTGCCACCCTGACGAGCAGAAATCATCTCAAGGCACTCAAGGTACATTGGCTGGATGACGAATGAGTTATAGTAGTCGAATGCGAATGAAGGACCGTCACTATAGATACCATCACCAATATACCATTCCTCAACCTTGCTCATGGCTGTCTTGATGCGGAAAGCGTCATAATCTGCACCAACGTACATAAGGAAGCTCTCCTCCATACCTACGAAGAGGAACCAGTTAGTATAAGGTGGGTCGTAACGACGAAGACCCTTAATCTCCTTGATGTAAAGATTCTTTGTCTCCTGTGGAAGTGGCACCCAAAGTGAGTCGTAGCCACGATAGAGGCCTTCTACCACGTATGCACCGTCAACGAGTGTCTGACCACCGCTTTCCCATCCAAGACGGTCAGGGCTGTTAGGGTCAACTGCGTTTATGATTGCCTTGCGTGTCCATTCACGAAGTTGCTTACGCTTTGCACTCTCAGGAGTATCATCATCCGGAAGGTTAAGCCAAGGAGCAAGACCTGCGAGGAGACGTCCGAAAGCCTCCATATAGGCAACCTTCTTGTTACGGTTGTCCCAAGTAGGCGACAACTCAAGGTTCTTGCATCCGTTAGTAGTGTCCATTACCTGCTGAAGCTTTCCCTCTGCCATGTTCTTCATGACAGGTTCAGCCATCTGATACATGATGTCCACCCACACTTCACGGTCGGTTTTCTTTGCGTCATTCTTAGCTGCGAAAGTATTAGTCGTGGCAGCAAGAATAATAGTGATTAATGTTAGTATTTTCTTCATACTTGTGTTGTTTGGTTAAACGTTAGGCAAATATATGGATTTATTATCAATTTGAATGTTGAAATCGTGCAAAATAACTCGTAACAAGCAAAAACTATATTATAATTACAAATTGGACGAAAAAAAAGCCCTGAAGTCATTAGCGACTTCAGAGCCTTATTGCTTGTTCTTTATTGAAAAGATGTTGATTACACGAGGTGACGGATGAGTTCCTCCTTGTCACCGTAAAGCATGTCGATAACAGGAATCTCAACCATTGTGTAAGCACCTGGCTGCTGCTTCATGGCTGCACGTGCAACATTAACGAGCACCTGAGCAGTAAGAGCTGGGTTGTTAATCTTCATGTTGAACTCGAAGAGCTGGTTGTGAGTCTTACCGCTAACACCCTTACGAACGAGGTTCACTCCGTGACCAACATCGTTGAGGTCGTCAACGCATGGAACCTGCTGAACGTGTGTCTCGTCATTTACGAAGTATGGGTCAGCCTTGATGGCAGCTTCCACTGTCTTGAAGTCAGCGCCGTCCTCAAGCTCTACGTAAACCATACGACGGTGAATACCTGTACCTACAGGAATAGTCATTGAGAGAGCGTCCTTAACGCCAGCAATAGCGCGAACGGCTACTGAGTGACCCATTGAACGACCAGGACCGAAGTTAGTGTAAGAAACGCCCTTTGGTGCAAGGCTCTCCATGAGAGTACGAACGATAGAGTCAGAACCTGGATCCCATCCTGCTGAGATGATGCTTACAGCGTTGTTTGCCTTTGCCACTGCATCGAGTGAACGGCGAAGGTCAACAATCTGTGTGTGGATGTCGAATGAATCGACTGTATTGATACCGAGTGCGAGGCATTCCTTTGCATACTCCTCAACCTTACGAGTTGGAGTCGCGAGGATTGCTACCTGAACACCCTTGAGTTCCTTAATGTTCTTTACGATTGGAATGCCTGCGAGTTCTGCTGGTGCGTTCTCTGCACCGTTACGACGTACCACGCCTACACATTCCATGTCCTTAGATGCCTGGATAGCATCGAGAGCATACTTACCGATGTTGCCATATCCGATGATGGCTACCTTTGTCTTTGCCATAATTATTATTGTTAGTGTTTGTTATTATCTTTTTTTGTCTTTGACCGAGCCCGGTCAAAGGAGAGCTCGATTAAAGGAGAGGGGATTATCGCATGATGTTTCTCTCATTAAGTGCCTTTTGATACCTGCGGGCATTGCTGAGATGTTCGTTGTAGTTGTTTGTGAAGTTGTGGCTTCCTGAGAAGTCCTCCTTTGCACACATATAAAGATAGTTGTTGCGCTCGTAGTTGAGCACGGCATCTATGCCCCTGATTGAAGGAATACGGATAGGACCCGGAGGAAGACCGAGGTTCACATACGTATTGTAAGGTGACTCAAACTTTAGCTGCTCCAATGTCACGCGATGGATGCTGAAGTCGTGAATGGCGAAGATGACCGTAGGGTCACTCTGAAGTGGCATTTCCGACTTCAAGCGGTTGATGTACAATCCTGCGATGGTTGCCTTCTCTGGATTGTAACTTGTCTCGCTTTCCACGATAGAGGCAAGCGTAACGACTTCCTCTACGGAGAATCCTATCTCCTTTGCCTTGGCACGTCGTTCGTCCGTCCAGAAGCGTTCCTTCTCCTTGTGGAGCTTCTCAACGAGCTTCTTAGGCGTGATGTTCCAATACACCTCGTATGTGTTAGGAATGAACACGCAAGGAATGTTCTCCTTTGTGTAGCCAAGTTCCTTCATGAACGTAGTGTCATTAAGCACCTCGGCAAGTTCATCGCTACTCATCATGAGGATGCGTGAAAGCCTTTGCTCCATGTCCTCCACCGTGCGCACCTCAGGAACGGTAAGCTTGATTGGCTCCTGCATTCCGTTAGCCATGTGACGAGTGAACGTGAACATGTCCTCGCCAGGGTTTATGGCAAACCTACCTGTCTTTGGCGTGTCAAAACCTTTGGCGTAAGATGTGAGCGTAAAGCCGAACATGTTACTTACGTTACCTGCTGTCTCAATCTTTGTACGGACAGAATCCATGTCGTCGTCATCATCAATATAGACGTATGCCTTTTCGCTTATATTGAATGGCGATGAGAATAGTGAGTAGGCAGAATATGCGGCAAAGAGAGCCAATACTGCCACTACTGCACAAATACAATAAGCCACTTTCTTCATAATGTTGGCAAAGTTATGTATTTTTCTTTAAAATGTCCGCAAAACACGTTCAAAGAATAAAAAAAAGAGACTTTTCACGATGGAAAAGTCTCTTTTTAATATTTTCACAAAGATATTTCTATCTTAACTTTACTTTGCGAGTTCAGCTGTTTCCTCGCCTTCTTCCTTGATGCGAGCACCCATTACGAGGTAAGCAATAGGAGCTGCGATGAAGAGAGAAGAAATAGTACCGATAACAACACCAAGAATCATAGCGAATGCGAATCCACGGATGCTTTCACCACCGAGAGTGATGATAGCGAGGAGCACTACGAATGTAGAAACTGACGTGTTGACTGTACGAGTGAGACATGAGTTGAGTGCCTCGTTGAAGAGACGCTGGCGGTCACGCTTTGGATAGAGCTGGAAGTTCTCACGAATACGGTCAAATACAACCACCTTATCGTTGATAGAGTAACCGATTACTGTAAGGATGGCACCGATGAATGTCTGGTCAATCTCGAGTGAGAATGGAAGGATTCCATAGAATGCCGAGAATGCACCGATAACGAGAGTTGTATCAACACCGAGTGCAACGATTGAACCTACAGAGTAAGCGATGTTACGGAAACGAACGAGGATGTAGATGAAGATTGCGATAAGAGCAAGGATAACTGAATAAACTGCTCCTCTTGTGATATCTTCAGCGATTGATGGACCTACCTTCTGTGAAGAGATGATAGAACCACCCTCACGGTTGTCGCGGTCGAGGAACTGGTCAACAGAAACTGCCCTGTTAACAACTCCAGCAGCAATAAATGCGTCGTAGAGAGTGTTCTCGATTTCAGCGTCAACATTTGCGCCATCCTCATCGATGCGGTAGTTAGTAGAAACACGTACTGTGTTACCTGTGTTACCGTCTGCACCAACGACTGAGATTACAGATACTGTAACTGCCTCGTCAGACTTCTTGTTAGCCTCAAACTGCTTAACGATAGCCTCCTTGAGTGCCTCTGGCTGTACTTCCTGTACGAACTCAACCTTGTAGTTACGTCCACCTGTGAAGTCGATTGACTGGCTGAGCTTACGAGTGAAGAATGAGATGACACATCCCAAGATGAGAACTCCGAAGATAGTGAATGAAACCTTGTACTTACCCATGAAGTTAACCTTAGTTCCCTGCATCATGTTCTTAGAGATAGCTGTAGAGAATGTAAGGCTTGTCCACTTGCCTTTGTGTACGAAGTGCTCATAAGCGATACGAGTAAGCCATACAGCTGTAAAGAATGAGCAGATGATACCGATGATAAGTGTTGTTGCGAATCCCTTGATAGGTCCTGTACCGAAGTTGAAGAGGATGATACCTGTAAGGATTGTTGTTACGTTAGAGTCGAAGATTGCTGAGAACGCGTTGTTGTAACCAGCGTCGATAGCATTCTTGAGGTTCTTACCTGCACGCATCTCCTCCTTTGTACGCTCGTAGATAAGCACGTTGGCATCCACAGCCATACCGAGTGTCAATACCATACCTGCGATACCAGACATTGTGAGTGCGGCACCGAGTGAAGTAAGGATACCGAATGAGAAGAAGAAGTTGAGGATAAGAGCGCAGTTAGCAATCATACCTGCACGGAATCCGTACATTGCAATCATGTAACCCATGAGGAGTACGAATGCAATGAGACATGACCAGATACCTGCCTCGATTGACTGCTGTCCGAGTGTAGGACCTACGATGTCTTCCTGAACGATTGTTGCAGGAGCTGGCATCTTACCTGACTGAAGTACGTTAGCAAGGTCCTTAGTATCCTCGATTGTGAAGTTACCAGAAATCTCTGAGCTTCCTCCGTCAATCTTACCGTTTACGTTTGGAGCTGAATATACGTAGTTGTCAAGTACGATAGCAATTGCATGTCCGATGTTTGCCTCTGTGAGCTGTGACCAACGACGAGCACCCTCTGAGTTCATCTTCATTGAAACTACTGGGTTTCCGAACTGGTTGAAGTCATTCTTAGCCTCAGTTACGACGTCACCCTCGAGTGGAGCGCGACCGCCCTTACCAGTAGTACGGATAGCGAAGAGCTCGAATACCTTGCCAGCCTTGTCCATAGACTTGACACTCCACTTGAGTGAGAGGTCAGCTGGGAAGATGCGCTTAGCGACAGCTGAGTTGAGGAGTGCGTTAACCTCGGCAGTATCAGATGCCAAAGCGTAACCTACCATACAACCGCCACGTCCCTGCATTGGCTGAAGAACTGAGAAGAGTGGGTTCTCTCTCTTCATAGCCTCTGTAGCAGCGTTGCTTGCTGCAGCCTTCTTGTCGTCTGTCTTAACCTGAGCAAGGAGTGATGAAGCATCGCTCTTTGCAGAGTCAGCAGCGGCAACCTCCTCTGTAGCCTCAGCCTCTGCACTTACAGAGTCGTTAGCCTCAGTAGAAGGTGTGTTGTTGCGAAGTGCGTTGTTAACCTGTGAGAGCAATGGTACAATCTGCTGTACGTCATAAGTCTCCCAGAACTCGAGGTTTGCAGAACCCTGGAGGAGCTTACGAACACGCTCTGGCTCCTTGATACCAGGAAGCTCAACCATGATGCGTCCGCTCTGGCCTTCAATCTTCTGAATGTTTGGCTGAACAACACCGAAACGGTCGATACGTGTACGGAGCACGTTGAATGAGTTGTCAACAGCCTCATTTACAGCTTCACGAAGAACAGAGATAACCTCTGCATCGCTTGAGTTAGTGTTAACCTTGCCCTTAAGCTGCTGTGTAGCAAAGATAGTAGCAAGAGGCTTGCCCTCTGCGTTCTCTTTATACTTACGGACAAATACGTTGATGAAATCACTCTGATCCTCCTTTGTCTCAGCCTTAGCGTCAGCTACAGCCTTTACGAAAGCAGGATCTGTTTTGTGGTCTGCAAGCGTCTTGATGACTTCAGGAACGCTCACTTCAAGGATGACGTTCATACCGCCCTTAAGGTCAAGACCAAGGCCGATACCAGTCTCACGACAGTCCTTGAGTGTGTAGTTGCCAAGGTAGAACTTAGTTGTATTCAGAGAATCCAAATAAAGTTCAGCCTCCTTCTCATCCATCTTCTCTGCCTCGCGCTCTACGTAAGACGCAGCAAACGAGAAGCTAAGGTAGAAGCAGCAGATGAGAGTCAATGCTACAGCCAAAAACTTGATAAATCCTTTGTTTTGCATTTTAGTGAATATTTAGTTTGTTAAGATATTCAGATTTATTTTTCCGTGCGCAAAATTACTAAAATTTGTTTAATATTGTTCACCTGACACGAAAAAAAGTTACTATGAACACTTTATTTGTTGAGTTTTAGCCACGAAATGACAGGATAATGGTCACTTGTGTCTATCGAATCGTCAACATAAGCCTTACATGGAGTGATGTTTTCGCTCACCAGGGTGTTGTCAATTCGGAAATACATTGAGCTGCGATTGTACGTCCAGCCAGGTCCGTTTCCTGCCCTCGTATAGGCATCGTTGAGACAATCCGTCATCTTATAATGTGTGTAGGAAATAGGATTGTCGTTGAAGTCGCCGCACAGGATGATGTACTTATCCTTGCAATTCTTCACGTACTCGGCAAGCCAGTCAACCTGAAGGGCACGCGCGCTATTGGCATTAACCACCTTCACGAGAAGCGTGTCAATCCTCTGCTCATTCCCGCTGTCGTCGGGATGCTTTATTATCTCCTCGTAGTTCTCCTTCTCCTCATCGTGAAGCTTGAACGACTCAAAGTGGTTGTTGAGCACAAGTACGGTGTCCTCGTTCACCTTGACGTGATAGGCAACGGTACGCATACGCACGTCCTCATTGTCGAGGTCGGCGATGTCGAGTATCGGGTACTTCGACAGTATTGTCATCACATTGTTGTACGTAGCCCTATGGTCAATGTACGAATACTTTGTCTTGAGCGTGTCGATATTATTGCCATGGTCAAGGTTCCATGCTTCCTGAAGGCAGACGATGTCGGCATCCTGTTCCATGAGGAAGAGAAGAATTGGATTCTCGCTCGGAATGTTGTGTTTAGTGGAGTCGCCCATCATCATCACGTTGTACGTGACGAACTTTATGTCCGCACCCTCCTCGCTCGCAAACGGGTTTATCGGACAATACGTCCTTATGGCGCTTGCACACAGGAGCAAGCCGACGAGAGGAATGTAAGTCAGACGCCTCTTCACCACAAGCCAGAAAGGCACGAACAGGAGATTAAGCACAAGCATGGCAGGGAACACCATTCCAGCATACGACAGGTTGGGATGCCTGTGCGGATTGAAATGAGTGCTGTACACGCAAAAAATCATTGCCATTATCATAAAGAGATTTATGGCAATGAACGTAGCGATGAATGTGTACTTTATCTGCTTCTTCATTGGGTTTACGCTTGATACTTATCTTTATCCCTCAAACTACTTTTGGCTTGCCTTGAACAGAGTCTCCTTCTCCTCCTTTGTCAGGTTAGAGTAGCCACTATTCCTTACCTTGTCAAGGATACGGTCAATCTCCTCGCTATCCTGTTTCTTCTGCGAGTTGTAGCTGTAATCCTGACTCCTGTCACCGTATGTAATGGTCATCTTTGGAGCCTTCTTGCCTCCATTGAAGATGCCCGAAATCTTGCTTACGAAGCTTTCGTCACCCTTGTCGTAGCTACTTGCAGAAGACGACTGCGTCCAGTAAGCCTGACCGTATGCCGACTTCCTCTTCTGAGCCAAGCCTCTCCAGAGGATGATGAAGATTGCGCCAAAGAGCATTCCACCAAGGTGGGCAAAGTGAGCCACGCCATCACTTGCAGAGAAACCTTCGAGCAACTCAAGCACCACGTAGAATCCTATGAAGTACTTTGCCTTTATAGGGAAAGGTATAGGAATGATGAAAATCTTCTCGTCAGGGAATGTCATACCGAACGCAAGAAGAACGCCATACACTGCTCCTGATGCACCCACCGTACTTACAAAAGGATGCAAAAGACCTACCTCCTGGCAAATCTCCTGAACGATGGCAGCACCCACTCCACACACGAGATAGTAGATGAGGAATCGCTGTGCGCCCCACACCTGCTCCATGATGCGTCCGAACATCCAAAGCGCAAACATGTTAAACAGCAGGTGCATTATTCCACCATGCATGAACATGTATGTGAGGGGTTGCCATATATGGAATAAAGGCGACCTGTAATAATACAAAGCAAGCATACCACTATATTGCACGCCCAAAAGCTCTGCAAAGATGTATGCAACTATATTTAGGATGAGTAATCCCTTGACTATTGGAGGTATATTCATGTCTTGTTAAAAATTTTCGTGCAAAATTAGTGCTTTTTTTGTTGATTAGGGAGCAAAAAGCACATAAAAGCAATAGATTTTAGCATAAATTGTATTTTTTTTTGTTTTTTTTATTTGCACAGAGAAAAATAACATATATATTTGCAGCGATAAGACAAGCAGTTACCATGAATATAAACTGATTAACAGCAAATATCTTATTACAAAGTAACTAAATATTAATTACAAATCCTTAAAAAACGATTTCTATGAATAAAAGTGAACTCGTAAGCGCAATCGCTGAAAAATCAGGATTGAGCAAGTCTGATTCAAAGAAGGCTCTTGACGGCGTACTCGAAGCTATCTCTGATGCTCTCAAGGCAGGTGACAAGGTAGCACTTGTTGGTTTTGGAACATTCTCTGTATCTGAGCGTCCAGAGCGTCAGGGTATCAACCCAGCTACTAAGCAGACAATCACTATCCCTGCTAAGAAGATTGCTAAGTTCAAGGCTGGTGCAGACATTGACAACGCGATCAATTAAACCTTCTTTATTTGAAAGAATGTACAAAAGACGAGTCATCTTCGGATGGCTCGTCTTTTCATTTGTCCCCTCACCACCCCACCCACTATGACACCGGAATATCAGTTTTAATTCAAGTTTAGCTTGTAGTTAAATTGTAGTCAAAATGAAGTTATATAGGAAGTTAAAAAGACGATTGATTGTTCTTAATTTTCGTTTATCCAAAACGGGCATTCGTCTTTTTCACTCCACTTTAACTACTTTTCAACTCCTCTTTAACTCCTTTTTTTTCAAAAACATGCCTCAAAAAAAAGAACTCGGTGTCATGGTGTCAAGTGTCAAGGTGTCAAATTCGTTTGGATACACACACAAATGCTCACTATATATAATAATAAAAATTTATTATTATATATAGTGAACCAAAAAATCAGAAACCGAAGAATGAAAATGACACCTTGACACTTGACACCTTGACACCAACCATTCCACTACCCAACCATAGTTTCTCGTTAATAGCCTATCTATCAATCACGTTTCAAAAAAATCAAAAATTATTTGAAAAAAAATCGATTTTCTCTTTAGACCGCAAAACTATCTTCATACCTTTGCAACGTCAAAAAGACAAGGCAGACTCAGACCTTCCCCCCGACCCCGTTCCTCCGTCGAGCATGGCAGTGTTCTCCCCTCATTTCGGGACATAGAGACATTTAGTCTCTCTTCTGCGCCCTCATTCGCCTTTCAGGACGGGGAGCAGTTACCTAAAGAGGAAAGCATCCGAATGGCTATTACTCATTACTAATTGCTCATTTCAGCGATGGGGAGCGATGAGGACTCATTGAGGAGGAAGAAGGGTTCCCGCCCCAACCCTTCCGAGGCATAAAAAGATGGCTGCTGAACGAAGCATAGTCTTGAAAACAAAAAAAAGAGCACTCCGAGAGGAGCACTCTTCTGTATCAGAAAAACTGTGAAAAGTCTGTTATGCAAACTTAGAGAAATCAACCTTACGCATATCGCCTTCCTTGACAAACGCCTCATGGAGTGAGAGAGCCGCACCAAGATTATGCCAAGACTGACCCTTTTGGCTTATCTTGAGGTAATCCCAGAGAAGCTGCTTGTAATCCGGATGAGCACAATTCTCAATGATAGCGTGAGCACGCTGGATAGGGCTCTTGCCACGAAGGTCTGCAACACCCTGCTCCGTAACGATGATGTTGACATCATGCTCCGTATGGTCGATGTGTGAACAGAATGGCACAATAGAAGAAATGCAGCCACCCTTTGCCACTGATGAGCAAGTGAAGATAGAGAGGAACGCATTACGCTCAAAGTCACCCGAACCGCCAATACCGTTCATCATCTTTGTACCGCAAATCTGGGTAGAGTTGGCATGACCGTAGAGGTCACACTCGATGGCAGTATTGATTGCAATAAGTCCGAGACGGCGGATAACCTCAGGGTTGTTTGAAATCTCCGACTGACGAAGGACAAGCTTGTCGCGGAAGAAATCCATGTTGTCGTACATATCCGTGAGGACATCGTTCGTAACCGTGAGCGAACAAGTGGAAGCGCACTTGACACGCTCCTTGTACATCAAGTCAACGATGGCATTCTGGAGCACCTCAGTATAGACCTCGAACGCAGGCATGTCAGGATTGCTTCCGAGAGCACCAAGGATGGCGTTGGCTGTAGTACCCACACCACTCTGGAATGGGAGGAAGCCAGGAGGAATGATTCCCTTCTTGCGCTCACCCATAAGGAAGTTTGCCACGTTCTCACCAATCTTGTCAGTCACTGGGTCGGCATCCTTGAAGGCACGTGCCTCGTCAGGAATGTTACACTCCACGACACCAACGACCTTCTTTGGGTCAATCTGGAGGTATGGAGTACCGATGCGGTCCGTAACCTTTGATATCATGATAGGCTCACGCATAGGTGGATCCTTTGGCTCGTACACATCGTGAATACCTATTGACTTGTCGCTATGGAAAGCATTAAGCTCAAGGATGATACCCTTCTTTGCAAGACGTGCAACAGTAGGAGCAATACCACCCGCAGCAGTAAGATAGACCTTACCATCATCCTCTATGGCACATACCTCAAGAATTGCCCAATCCACTTCACCGAGGAAACCGTAGCGGAGTTCCTGAGCCATCTGGCTAAGGTGGATGTCGTTGTAGGCAATCTCACCTGCATTGACCTTGCCACGAAAAACGGAGTTGGTCGTGTAAGGGGCACGGTATCTGATTGCACCTTCCTCTGCAAGCACTCCGTCGCAAGACATACCTGTTGAAGCACCCGTGAAGATGCCAATCTGATAAGGACGACCTGCCTCATGCTCGGCATGAGCAATCTTTGCGATTTCCGCAGTTGTAGCCTTTGGCGTTCCTGCTGGAGTAAATCCAGAGAGACCTATGTTTTCACCATTCTTGATAAGTGCAGCTGCTTCGGCTGCCGTAATTCTTGTAAATGCCATATCGTGTTTTTATTTTACTTCGTCAAAGTCAATGTCAACCTCAAGCTCACTCTTGTCAGATGGAGTATAGACAACCTTGTTAGCACCACTCGTGAACCTGATAAGATCTGGATGCTCCTTGGCAAACGTGTCGATATGTCTCACACGCTTCTCCTCGAGAATCTCGTTGACGGCAATGAGGATACCTGTCTCCTCCACGTCTCCGAAACCATCGTTGATGGCAGTACCGAACATCTTCATTGTTGGTGAGAGTCCCATGTACGCATTGACGAGCGGAGGAATGTTGAAGCCGAATGAGCGCACCTCCTTGTTGAGTATCTTGAAGTCTTTCTTGAGTTCGTCCTCAGTGAATATCTTAGCAAGCTCCTCCTCTGGATGGTCAAGCTTGAGCGGACACATAGGAATGACGAGATTCTCCTTGTCGCCAAAGTGCTTCTGGAGGAAGTAGAGAATCATGTCACGACTCTTGCGGTGGAAGGATGGATACATCGTCATCTTGCCAAAGTAGTACTTACAATTTGGCATAATGACAGTGAGTGCTCCAAGTCCGTCCCAAAGATTGTCAAGAGCAAAGATAGCCTTGCTACCAGCCCTTGTTGACTGGTACTCCAGTGTCACGAATGAACGTCCAAGCTCAATAGTGTAAGGAAGATATTCTTTGATAAACTTGTCGGAGAACTTGAACATGTGCGATGTTGCAAGTATTGGCTGACCGTTCTTGTCGAACTTGATGTCAGGACCTAAGATATAACGGTAGCCACCGATAATATCTTCTGCCTCCGGATTCCATACGATAAGCTGCTTGTATGGCTCATCCATTGTGTCAAACTCGTCAAGGTCAAGTGATTTTCCAGTTCCGCCACCAGCAGCACGGAATGCAATCTCACGCAGACGTCCAATCTCACGAAGGATGTTTGGAGAGTCCTGCCAAGTACATATATAAATCTCGTTGTTGCTTCTGTTAGTGAAACGAAGACGTTTCTCTTCTGTTAATTCTGCTTTGATGACCTCTTTAGGTATCGGCGCTATTATATCTTCTACCATTTAAAGTGATTTATTTCTCTTTGCAATAAAAACAAGTGCAAACTTAGCACTTCTTTTTTGAAATACAAACATTTTTGCCCATCTTTTATATCGTATGTGCAATTTTGGCTTTTACGAGCGAGCAAAAATAGCTATTTGCTTTGTCCACAAAATATATTGTGACATTTTTTACGGTGTTCACGACTTGCACCAAGCATTATGTCCGTGTCACATTATTGTTTTACCTTCTCAAGGTAAAGCACACTTTCAGGTCCCATGTTAAATATGAGGTCAATAATGCTTAGGTTAGGCACAAAGCCATGCTTATGGGCAAAGACCTGATAGTAGCCGGGGAAGTGGGCTTCAGAGTGCTGGACAGGCGAGCCCTTATCAGTATTTATCAGGAACTCTTCCGTACGGTTTATCTTTGCATCGATGTCCATAAGTTCGCAGCACTTCAGGATAAGTGCCTCGTTGAAATCCATGAGGTACTCCCATTTCTTTTCGTAGAACGGACGGAAATCATCCTGCAAATACTCAAAGAAAGGGCTATTGAAATACGAGGTCTCGAGTGCATTCCAATGCTGATGCTGCCAGTCAAGATGGTACGAAATCTTTACGTCCTTCATCAGGCACTTACCTCCTGCACCAAAGTTATCCTTATCCACAGGTATGGTAAGGTTCAAAGCCCCGTTAGGCGAATCTATCGTACACCTGTTCCTTATGGTTTGCTTGTGAAAGTTCTCCCATTGTTCAACACAAATTGGTTCGCCCTTGACAAGAGGAGCGAACCAACTTATTGGAGGTAGATATGATGTAGTAAGTATCATATTTATTTCTATAGTAGTAAATAGGAGTAAAAAGTATTAAGAAGGAGTAAAAGGACGAATGATTGTTTGTTGTTTATTCTTGAGAAATTATCTTTCGCGAAAAACCAAAACAGACGAACTCATAATCCTATAAAGTAAAATATATTTTCACTTTCACTCTTCACTTTTTCACTTACTTAATGTCAGCCACCCACTTGAACATTCTGTTCCAGCGGACACGGCTACTTGGGTTGGCATCAGGACTTATGCTGAGCCAGATGAAGAGAGGCTTACCCACAATATGGTCCTCTGGCACGAATCCCCAGTAACGGCTGTCGGCAGAGTTGTGGCGATTGTCACCCATCATCCAGTAGTAATCCATCTTGAACGTATAGCTCGTTGCAAGCTCGCCATTGATGTAAATCTTGTCACCATCCACACGTAGGTCATTGCCCTCGTATGTCCTGATTGGACGCTCATAGATGGCAATATTGTCAGCATCAAGCTTGATGGTCATTCCCCTTGCAGGGATTACGACAGGTCCGTAGTTGTCACAAGTCCATCCATAGTCATGATTAAGAGGGTAAACCATGTTACTTATATGACATACAGGATTTGCATCATTAGTGAAGTTGTTATCAATAACAGGCACGATGCTATCTGTAAGACCAGACTTCTTCAGTCCCTCAAGAGCCTTCTTTGTAAGCGGCATGTAACCCACAGAACGCATTTGTCTGTCTTCGTCACTTATGCCAAGCTCATTGCAGAGGTCATCGGTAAGATACATACCGTTCTTGAAATAAACTATGTAATTGAACTGTACGTTCTCTGGTTGAGCCATAGGCTTACCATCAGTATAGATGACCTTGTTCTTAATCTCAAACTTCTGACCAGGAAGACCGACACAACGCTTCACATAGTTCTCACGACGGTCGGTTGGACGTACGACTATCTCACCGTAGTATGCGGAATTTGCAGCAACCATGGCTTTACCTTCCATATACATTCGCTCGTAAGCCTCACGCTGCTCCTGAACTGACAGCTTCCTGAAGTCTGGGACATCAAGACCATTCTCATTCCTGTAGGCAGCATCCAAGTTCAAGCAGATGTTGTAGAATGTTGTTGGATTCTCAATTGCAACAGTATCACCACCAGGGAAATTGAACACAACGATGTCACCCTGTTCAACCTTTCCAAGACCCTTCACACGACGATATTCCCATTGTGGCCACTCGATGTAGCTCTTGCATCCGAACAATGGCATTGTGTGCTGAGTGAGTGGCATAGTGAGCGGTGTCTGAGGAATACGAGGACCATAGCTAATCTTGCTCACAAGAAGATAGTCACCCGTCATGAGGCTCTTCTCAAGAGAAGAACTTGGAATCTGATAGTTCTGGAAAAAGAACTGGTTGACAAAATACACGGCTATGAGCGCAAAGACAATGGCATCAACCCATGACATGACTGCACGACTCATGTCACTTTCCAAATCCTTCCACCACGTCCAATGTATCTTACGACTTATATAAATGTCATAGATGAAAGGAACGACAATGAGACCCATCCATGACTCTACCCAAAAGAGGAAGAGTAGGTATAATACAGTGACAATAGAGAACTTTGTCCATTTGACCCAGTTCTTCTCAGGTTCCTCGCCCTTATTGCCACGGGCTTGTGTTGTCTTAAAACTTTTATAGTCTAATGCCATGACTTTGTTAGCTTTGGTTATTCTTGTCTTAATTATTGATTGCTTCTCTCATTAAACTTCACGAAAGGTTTCACCCAATGGGAAACGCCAGTTGTTGTCTTAGTTCGAAATAATGATGACTTCTTTCATCATCTAACTAAACGTTTGTTAAAACTTAAACATATCGTCAATAGTCAGCAGTCCTTGGTTCTTGGCTGTAAACTCAGCTGCTATGACTGCACCAAGTGCAAATCCCTGACGAGAGTGAGCATCATGAGTGATTGTTATCTGGTCAGCCTCACTATTGTAGGTGATTGTGTGGATTCCAGGAACCTCATCACGACGGATGGAGCTTATTGGCAAAAGGTCTTCGGCAACGTTATCCGTACCTTCTACTGAGCCATCAGGATTCTGAAGGTAACCCATCGTCCACTCCTTCTTGCGGTCTAGGCGCTCCACAATTTGCTCTGCAAGCGTGATTCCCGTACCTGAAGGATGGTCAAGCTTGTGGATGTGGTGAGTTTCCTCCATCTTGACATCGTACTGTGGGAAACCGTTCATAATGTTTGCCAAGTACTTGTTAACTGCTGAGAAAATAGCAACACCTATTGAAAAGTTACTTGCCCAGAAGAGTGTCTTACCCTCTTCATTACAAGCCTTACGCACTTCATCGCCATGTTCCTTGAGCCAACCAGTAGAGCCACTTACCACCTTCACTCCGGCTTTCCAGCATTTGAGATAATTGCCATACGCAACATGTGGTGCAGTAAACTCGATTGCGACATCTGCACTTGCAAATGCAGGCGACTCAAAATCTTGCTGATTGTCAATATCAATAATGCTTACGATTTCGTGTCCACGACTGAGGGCAATCTGTTCAATCATCTTACCCATTTTGCCGTATCCAATGAGTGCTATTTTCATCCTTCTATGTTTATATTTTTGTGGTTTGTTCTGTTCTTGTAAAATTTATGGTGCAAAGATAAACATTTAGAAATAAAAATATTGTTATGATTTGCACTTTTTTGCACATTATTCCATTTACAAGTTACATTTTATTATTTATTAACGGTATTCTTAGACCTAAAATCCGTATATTTGCCACAAATACATGGCATAAATCTATTAAAGGTTAAATCACGCCAACATAATATGAATACTATGATGGAAGAAGTGCTGCATTACGTGTGGAAACACAAGATATTGCCATTGAAAGACCTGAAAACCACAGATGGCAAACCTGTTGAAGTTTTGAATCCTGGTATTCTTAACCATGACTCAGGACCAGACTTCATAGGCGCAAAGGTTAAGATTGACGGATTGCTTTGGGCTGGTAACGTGGAAATACATCTTCGTACCAGCGATTGGTTTCGTCACAAGCATGATGACAATCCTGCTTACGACAGCATCATCCTTCACGTAGCTTCACAAGTGGATGCTAAGTTGAACTACCCAAGTGGTGAAGCAGTACCACAGGTGGAAATTGACGTCCCAAACTATATTCTTTCCAACTATGAGAAGCTGATAAAAGCCGACATCTTCCCTCCCTGTAAGGACATATTGGCATCAATCCCTAAGATTAAGATTCACAACTGGCTTTCCGCACTTCAGGTTGAGCGACTTGAAATGAGGACAATTCAGATTATGGAACGACGTGAACGTCTGGACAAGAGTTGGGAAGACACCCTATTCGTAACCATTGCCCGTTCATTTGGCTTCGGCAAGAATGGCGACGCCTTTGAAATATGGGCAAACAACATACCAATGAATGCCATAGGTAAGCATCGAGACGACCTATTTCAAATTAAGGCTTTCTTTTTCGGTCAAGCAGGAATGCTTGACGGCAAAGGCTTGTCATGTATTGGCGAAGCTGAATACAACAGATTATGCAAGGAGTATTCTTACCTAAAAACGAAGTTCTCACTTACCCCAATTGACAGAAGTCTCTGGCATTATCTACGTCTAAGACCTCAGAACTTCCCACACATTAGAATACTTCAACTTGCCCATCTTTATTATGATGACTCCTTTGCTTTCTCCAACGTAATGAACGCAAAGAATAAAGATGACTTTTACAAGCTATTCGACACAAAGAGTGGTAATTTTAACTTATCAAAATCCTCAAGGGAATCATTACTCATCAACTGTGTTGCACCAATGCTTTTCGCATACGGAACATACAGAAACGAAGAATCATTAAGAGAGCGTGCAATCGACTTACTTGAGACCCTTCCACCCGAAGACAACCGAATTGTACGTAATTGGACAGAAGCAGGAATCATAGCCGAACACTCTGCCGACTCACAAGCTTTAATCCATCTCTCCAAGGAGTATTGCGAAAAACGTGAATGTCTCCGTTGCCGATTTGGTCACGAATACATTTGCAACAACCCAGGTTGGTTAAGGGAGGAATAAACCAACGAACAGCATTTCCCCAACACAAATTCCCCCACCTCACGCAACATTAACGTGAGTTCGACGAAAATAATTATTTGAAAAATCTAACAATTATATTCAAATAAGGCTTCTTTTATGTCTCTTGAATCAAATTGTTTAAGGATGAAGTCTAGCAACGCCATATTATTTGAACAAACTAATGATTATTGTTCTTGTAAAAAGAGTTGTATCATTATTACCACTTGATATTCAATATTATAATTTCATCGAACTCACGCAACATTAATTCCAGTCATCTAAAAACAAAGCAAGGAATCTGTTAAGTAAGCAACCTCTAGCTTTCCTAATAGTTTCCTTGCATTTTATTATCAAATTATCTTTTTCACATCAACAAAAGATGTTCCTCCCATGGTACATTATCATCCCTAAAGAAACATAATCACATCA
>JAFZVY010000075.1 GCA_017617575.1 Bacteroidaceae bacterium
AGGGGAAGGTAAGGGAAAGGTTGAAAATACGTCGCGAACGTACTCGTAGTACGTGGCGAGCGTACTCCCAGTACGTTGGGTACGTACTGAGAGTACGTACCCCGACGTACTGGCTGCGAACCACTGACGTTATGATTTCGTCATGACTTCGCTATGACACCGAAGTGACTCCAAAGTGACACCACTATGGCTCTACTATTATAGCGGAGAAATAGTAGAGAAATAGTAGAGACACAAAAAAGTCACAACGAATAAGCAACGGAACATGAACGTACAGCTCGCTATTGCTTTTATATAATATAAACTTTTCCAACCGTACAAGTCGAAAAATAGCCGTTCGGAACACCTTTGTCCGAACGGCTATTTCTTTTCCATGTTAGTATCAATTCCTAATTCCTAATTTCTAATTCCTCATTATGCGTTACCAGCTTCCGCCACCGCCTCCGCCGACGCCTCCACCTGAGAAGCCTCCGCCTCCAGAAGAGCTTGACGTAGTGTCGTGACTGCTTACTGCTATTGAGCGGCCAATCTGACTTGCAACGGCGTTGCCGATATGTGCGGCAAGCATGCTTGATGTCAATGTGCCTGTTCCCTCATACCAGTCAGGCTCCTTTATGTCCAGTGTGCTGAACTTCTTAGCCCACTTGTCGGTAAGACCGAATACCATGGCGTATGGCAGGATGTCGTAGAAGAACGATGGATTCTCATCCACCTGTGACTTGAGCATTGGCAACTCAGACTTCTCGATGAACTCACGGAAGCCAAGGAGGAGCGACATTGTCTCAAGTCGGTACTTGGTGTCATGTACCGCATGACCGAAGAAGAGTACGATAACCCATCCTGCTGCCATGATGCCTGCAGGCACTTCGACAGGAACAAACATATCGTATTCGTTATACAAGAACAAGGCAAACACACCTGTGGTGAGTACACCAAGTACAATGTAAGCAGCATATTCAAGTGCCTTCTGCCAGAACGATGTAATCATATCGTAGTTTGAACGCCACATTCGCATAATAGATGCGCAGAATGCAAGTGCTCCCCATGCCAGTATTGCATATATTGCAATACCTGTATGTATGACATCTACACAGTTGCAGCAGTTGATGGCAGCTATACCGCAGATGAAGAATGCGAGGATGGCAAGGACAGCCTTCCAGCTTGTGGATGTCAAGGCACGCTTTCCTGTAAACTCTTTCTTCAGTGCATTGATTGCCTCGTTTATCTCATAGTGACAGTCGCCAAGCTCGGAAAGGAGCACCGTGTTACCATCGCCGAACAATACCTTCCAGAACTTCTTCTGGTACTTAGGCGCATCCTTAGGAAGCCCCTTAACCTTGGTAAGCTCGATGTCTATCTCGTCCTTCTTGAAGATATGCTTCTTGCCAGGCACCTCACGTATCTTGAGATAACCCTTTGACGCAAACCATACAATGAGCGAAGCGAGGTCGCTGACATCCGCGCTGTCGTCGATGATGACACCCACCTCGGCACTGCTGATGCCGTCAGGTGCATTGTACTCGATGACCATGAGCGGCTTTCTGCGTCTGTTGCGGACAAAGCACAACATGACGATGACAAAGAAAAACGCTGTCAAGGCGATGAACACATACATCCACACGCTGCTTACCGTGAATGCGTCTTCCCAGTAGCCGTTCTCCATCTCCGAGAAAAGAGTGATGCCATTGAAAGGAGGAACATCAACGGTGCTGCCAGAGATGCTCTTGCGGTCAGCCTTAACGTCGATATGGAGGTCATTGCCTATGCTTCCGTATGGGCCGCTGAACACGCGGAGTGTCTGTGGCAAATACTCTGGCAATGGCTTCTCGAAGGTAAGAGCAAACTGAAAATGCTCAACCGATGAAGTCCAATCAGTACCCAATACTGTGGCATAGAGATAGTCTGACACGTCGTAACGGTCATCTGGCACTCGCAGTACATAGCTTATATTGTACTCATGGGCACCGCTGACATACTCGTCTTCATCACCAATCCTTATAACCACACAATCGTCAGTAGAATCATCAAGCGAATACTCTTCGCCACCCACATCAATGCTGTCAACAACCATGCTGTAGTTATACCTTGCCGAACCGCCATTGATGTTGTTGTCAAGGAAGAATGCGGTACGGATATAGAAGTATATTCCGTGCCTGCTCTCATTGAACACAACCTTCATGTGATCCTTCACTCGCCACACATTATCCTTCTGGATATATGCCTCATGCTTCCATGCCTTGATTGTGTAGCCATTGTCCACCTTTCTATCCTCCGCCATCATGGCAAGAGGAAGAATGAGTAAGATGATGAAAAAAAACAGATTCTTTTTCATAATAAAAAGAAATGCCCCCTCCCATCCTCCCCCAAAGGGGAGGTGACTAATGCCGTGTCGGGGATATGTTTATCGTTTATGGTTAATTATCAATTCTCAATTATCAATTGCCCCTGCCCTCGTCCGTAAGGCCGCCCCCTTCGGGGGTCGGGGGGCTAATTCCCGTCCGGCTTAACGATGTCGATGAAAGGACCGTCATTCCAATGGAACGTGCGCCAGTCGTCTGGCTGGGCTGGGTTGAATGGAAGATATTCGCCCTTGAGATGCTCCGTGATAGGAAGCTTGAGTTCCTTCATTCCTTCTATTACCATCTTGGCAATCTCGTATGCTCCGTATGGGTTGAAGTGTGTGTTGTCCTCAAACTTGGTTGCCTGATTTGGATATGTACCTGCTGGATAGTGAACGAGTGAGCGTTTGCTATCTTCCACTCCGAGGGTCTCAAAGAATGTGCGTGTCATCTCGTGAAGCTCGATGACCTGCACTCCGAGGTCCTTGGCTACCCATCGCATTGCCTCAGGATAGTTGGCATGTGTCTCACGAATCTTTCCGTTATCGTCAAACATCCTGCGCTGTGTTGGAGTGACAAAGATAGGTGTCACGCCCTTTGCCCTTGCCTCATCCACAAACTGCTTGAGGGCGTATGCGTAGTTATAGAATGCTCCACTTCCCGGACGCTTCTCCTTCTGGTCGTTATGACCGAACTCCATAAAGATGTAGTCACCCTTCTTCATGAGCGACACAATCTTCTTCAGTCGTCCTGCACCGATGAAGCTGGTGGCAGTTTCACCACTCTCGGCATAGTTGCCCACAGCCACCTTGTCGTCAAACCATCGTGTTATCATCTGTCCCCAGCTTGCCCATGGCTCGTAGTCTTGGTCAACAACGGTTGAGTTGCCACAAAGCCAAAGAGTAGGAACATCGTTGGCAGGTTCAATCCTTATGCCTGAACATGCAGGAGCATCACCGTTAATCTCAATCGTGAGTTTATCATCCCAGTTGAGCTTGCTCTGTTCACGAGCCTTGATGCGTACACGGTCAGTCTTGCCGTCAGGCAGGTTGATGGTCGTGTTACGCTTGTTGACTATGAACGAATAAGTCTTAAACTCGCCCTTCTTCGTCTCTGCATTCTGTACGAAGAGACGACGTGACTCTGCCCTCACGGTTGTGTTGCCTTTCTGCTTCTTTGAGCCAAGCGTTACCGTCACCTTGTAGTTACCATCAGGTACATTGACAGAGAAATAGAATATACCTTCAGACAACTTAAATGTCTCTGTCTGTGAAGCCTTGGCACTTGCTATGACCTCTTGAAAGTCGTAGCCGTAGCCTTTATCCTTAGTGAATATGTCTGTTGGGATAATCTTTGTGGCAGTCTTGTCACGTCCGTCGAATGAGAAATTGTACGTCTGTGCACTCAGTGTCATTGCACTTAACATGATAAGTGCCGCGGTTAGTTGGAACTTCATATTTGTTAGAGTTAGTATTATTTTTGTTGCAAAATTAGTGAAAAATGGTGTAAAGCCAAAAATATGAGTTATCTTTGTGGCAAAATACGTTAATTATGATTATTTACAATACAACATTCCAAGTAGAAACAGCAGATGCTCAGAACTTTGTAGTGTTCTTGCACGAAGTGTATGTTCCAAAGGCAATAGAGAGTGGCGAACTCACTAAGCCTCGTCTCACACGCATCCTTAGTCACAAGGATGATGCCAGTGAGTGCTTCTCCCTCCAGTTTGAGATGGAGAGTAGTGCCATACTCCATAAGTGGCACACTCAGGTTGGCGCAAAACTCAACGAGGAGCTTCTCAAGACATTCAAGGACAAGGTTGTCGGTTTCCCAACCTTGATGGAGGAAGTGTTCTGATATTACTCGAAACGAGGAATAGGAATAATAAAAACTGTTCAGCATCCACTAATGTTAGATGCTGAACAGTTTTTTTGTTTCTTCATTTTTGTTTGAACAGTGCTTGAGCAGTGTTTGACCACCGTTTGAACATTGTTCAATGTTCACCTATCATTTGCTCCTCGTAGTCATTGTAGCCTTTGCACCTTTAAGCGTTGGCGATGTGGCTTCAATGGTTACCTTTCCTGCATGTTGTGTGCTTCGTAGGATGGCTTGCATGAATCCGCTTTGCATTGCCTTTGTACTTATGCCATAGAAAAGGTCGCTTGTGTAGTGGTCACCATTGTCCATTGCCACGAGTGAAGCCTCGCCACTCACCTTGATGCTTACCTCGTTGGTTGCATTACGTACAATGCGCCCCTTGCTGTCAATGGCAAACACCTTTATGTATTGCAAATCCATACCGTCAGCTTTCCATGCGTCTGCCTTGGCGTTGAATGTGGTTAGTGGGCTTTTGCCTTCGATGACAATCTTGAGGGCAACGGCTTTGCCTGTTGACTCCACCTCGTCACGTGCCACTTCATTGCCGTTGTTTCGTGCAATGGCAACGAGCTTGCCGCCCTTGTCATAGTCAATGTTGTTCCATTTGATGATGTTTCGCCTTTCTATGTTCGTGGTGTCATTCTTCTGTGTACCCAGTGACTTGCCGTTATAGATAAGCTCCACCTCATCTGCGTTTGTATAAGTCATGAGGCTAACCTTGCTGCCTTCCTTCTGGTTCCAGTTCTGGTTGATGCGTTCTGAACCGACCTTGATGTCGTTCCACATTTTGCTTTCTCCCTTGCCATCCACTACGCCAATCTTTACCAAAGGCTCTGCGGGATTGAGACAGCTCTTGATGAGGTAAGCCTGTGGGTAAGCCTCAAGGGTGTGATTGAAGAATGAGTAGTTCCAACCTTTCTTTGGCCAACCGTCACTCTCGCCCCAATATTCAATCGCACCCCACCAAGCAAGACCTACGCCACGCTTCCTGTCCATGCCGTAGTATGGTTGCTGTAGCTGCTTTGTTACCGCCTCGCTCTGGAAAAGGATAAGGTCTGGCTTATATTGGTAATAACCTGAATATGCGTCCCATTGGTAGTTGAACGAGTTCACTTCCGTTGCACATCCAAGCTCTGGTGGCACCTGATATGTCTTGAAGTCAGGCGTTCCTCTCTGTGCACCAGCCCTTGCAGGGAACATAGCCACGGTGGTTGGGCGTGTACGGTCGTAACGCTTGAGCATCTGGTCAAAGATGCGGTACGTCGTTATTCCCCAGTCGTCTGTCTTGTATCCACTCCATCCTTCTACCGTCTGAAGCTCGTTGCCAAGACTCCAAAGGACAACGGAAGGACAGTTGCGGTCACGCTTCACCCATTCTGTGATAAGGTCGGGCCAGATGTTCATGAACGGTTGTCTGCCGCCCCAGTATTCGTTGTCCGACCACTTGTCTATAAGCTCGTCCACGATGAGTATTCCCACCTTGTCGGCAATCTTTGTAAAACTCTCGGAATAAGGATTGTGCGAACATCTTACGGCATTGAAACCGAAAGCCTTCAACTGTCGGAACTCACGTTCGATAGCCTTGTCAAATGCTGCCACACCAAGTGCTCCGAGGTCGTGGTGGTTGGCAATGCCCTTGAGAAAAGTCTTCTTTCCGTTGAGCTTGAATCCAAACTCAGGCGAGTATTCTATGGTGCGAAGACCTATTATGTCACTTACGGAATCAATGACCATACCGTTTTCCATAACCACGGCTTCCACAGTATAAAGGTATGGAGAATCTGGTGACCATAGGTTAGGCTTTTCGACGGATATGAATGGCAGTGCCACCTCCGTATTGTTCTGCTTTGTGTGGTCAGGCATTCCGCATTCAGAAGTGCCAACGACCTTGCCGTCGGCATCCTTGAGTGTGGCTCTGAGGGTTAGGTCATGCTTCTGCCAATTAACAATCTGCATCTGGACGAGTACATCCCATGCAGCTTCCTTCACGGATGCGTTGTCCGTATTGTTTCCCACTCCATGAGGGTTAAGCGGATTTACCTGTATGCGTTGTGCATTAAGATTGTCAGGGCGCACGATGTTGCCGTGAGGGGCACTTGTGACATAAAGACCATGACGGGCAACGCGTGTCTTGTTGCTCACGCATAGTTTTACGTCACGGAATATACCACCGCCCGTGTACCAGCGAGAACCGTTCTTTTTGCCCGTATTGGCATAGACAGCCACGGTGTTCTTTCCGCCAATGTTGGCAACCTTGGTGATGTCTGCCTCAAATCCTATGTAGCCATACTCCGTGCTTGCCACCTTCTTACCGTTCACATACACGTCGCCAAAGTACATCACGCCTCCAAAGTCGAGTGTGATGCGTCTACCCTTGAGCGAAGCAGGAAGGGTGAATGTCTTTCGGTACCACGCCTCGCCCATGTCCTTGAATCCTCGCCCCATGTTGTTCTTGTCCTTTTTGTCGCCTTCCACCCAAGGCATTTCAAACTGAAAGTCGTGGGGTAGGTCAATGGTGCGCCAAGACGAGTCGTCAAAGTCAAGACGTTCAGCACCAGCAACGTTGCCCATGCTGAACTTCCAGCTGAAGTTGAATAATTGTGATTGCATATCCACAAATTGCGCCAATGGTGCATTCGTGGATGTTGCTTGTTCCTTTTGCTCGTTGTATTGTGCAAACAGGTAATTGCCAGTCATTGCCTGACAGGTTAGTAACGATAGTAGTGTTAGTATTTTTTTCATAATTGTTAGTTGTATGGTGCAAATTTAGTAAAAATGTCCGTTTGGATATTGTTTTATGTATATTTTTTGTACCTTTGTGCTTGCATTTGTAGCCTACGAATGTGAAAACCTGAAAATAAACGTACTCAATGGGGTACAATAACTAACGTATCTAAACCAAAAAATGAAAAGAATTATTATTTCATCCCTTGCCGCATTGTTAACCATAACGATGTCAGCACAAGAGAATCCTGAACGAGGATTTGTCATCACCAATGACAACGACACAATCTATGGCATGATTGACTTCCGCACGGACGACATCAACGCCCAGCAATGCTATTTCAAGTCAGACAATACGGACGAATACAAGTATTATTACCCAGGACAAATTGTTGGCTATCGCTTTATGAGAAACGGTAAGCTCTATGTGTCAAAAGAATTGGAATATGATGGCTTGATGCATCAGTTGTTTGCCGAATACATGGTTAAGGGAATGCTGAATGTCTATAGAGTCAAGGGATTGTCATGGGACGATATTTATTTCTTTGAAAACGAGAATGGCAAAATCGTTGCTTACAGAAACAGTGAAAGAGACAGTTCTGCTGATGACAAGGAAATAACAAAGAATGCGCAGAATCTATTCTCCTTCCTCGCTCCTTCATCAATAAATGCTTCTGAGGCTGTCAAAATTGGTAAAATGTCAACAAACCAGATTCTTGACATTGCCAAGATATACCACGATGATGTTTGTACATCTGGCGAAGACTGTATAAAGTATGAATATGACGAGAAGAGCGATAAAAACAAATCCGCTTTCTTTGCCTATGCTGGTGTAAGTCATTTCTTCTCTGGTGATGTAATGGAGTATGCTTCTGTCAGTCCTTTTGTCGGTATTGGCTGGGATATAAACCAAGATAGAATAGCCAAGGGAATGACTTTACAGGTCACAGCAGAATTCTTTAGCCTCAAGCAGACGGAAACATTTTCTGATGGCAGGAAAGAAACTTCATCTTCTTTAGTGCCATTCTTGAAGTTCGGTGCACAAAATAAAACAGGCAAAGATAAAAGTGCCAAGTTTACCTATCGTTATGGATTCACTCTTTTCCCTGTGGTCTTCTGCATTTATGGAGGTATTGGCACAGAGATTCCTATAGAGTCAGGTGGTGCATGTGTTGTCATGCTTAACGGATGCTCTCCTTGCATATTAAGCTCAACCGAAGGATATAAGGGATACATCTCCGCTTCAATAGGATACAAATTCTAATATACAAATAACATCCAAAATAATACATTAGCCAACTTTCAATTATGAAGGTTGGCTTTTTGTTACATTATCTTCGCGTTCCGTATCATCGGGGCGTTTTGGTTACAATGGTTGCTTTTTCTGTTACAAATGAGTCGGGGCGTTATGGATATTATCCTTACCTTTGCGAGCAATTACATTGATACTAATAAGACTGGTAATGAAAACCAGTGGTAACGTTTAATTATTTTCGTTTTAAGAACTATTATGAAAAAACTACTCCTTGCGGTACTCGCTTTGATGCCATTCGTGAAGTCTCAGGCTCAGAGTCAGTTGTACCCACAGCATTTTAATCTTTCTGAGGTTACGCTTCTCGACGGTCAGCATAAGGCCATGATGGAGCTTAACGCTAAATTGCTTCTCGACTATGATGCCGACAGGCTCATGACACCTTTCATTCGTCAGGCAGGCTTGTCTGACAAGACAGGCTCAAAGTATTATGGATGGACAAAGGCACATCCTACATTCTCCAACTGGGGATTGAGTGACTGGAGCCTTGAAGGTCACGTTGGTGGACATTACATTACGGCTCTCTCACTTGCATACGCAGCAATGAATGACGGCCTGCATACGGAGCTTCGCGCTCAGCTGAAGGTTCGACTTGAGTATTGCCTTGCCATCATGAATGATTGTCAGGATGCTTTTGCTGATGACACCAAGGGAATGAAGGGATTCATCGGCGGTCAGCCAATCAATCAGATATGGACAGGCCTCTATGCCAATAACCTTACAGAATTTAAGAAGTATGGCGGTTGGGTTCCATTCTATTGTCAGCACAAGGTTCTTGCTGGTCTTCGTGATGCTTACGTGTATGTGGGCAATGAGGATGCAAAGGAGATGTTCCGTGGTCTTTGCGACTGGAGCATCAACGTGGTGAGCAAGCTTTCAACGGCTGACATGCAGACGGTGCTCGGATGGGAGCATGGCGGCATGAACGAGACGCTTGCCGATGCCTATAAGCTCTTTGGGGATAAGAAGTACCTTGACGGTGCAAAGAAATATAGTCATCAGTATATGATTGATGGCATGGCTACGTTCAGCAAGGATTTCCTTAGCGGTAAGCATGCCAACACTCAGGTACCTAAGTACATCGGCTTTGAACGTATATGGCAGGAGGACAAGGCTGGTTCCGTTACTCTTGGCAACAGCGCGAAGAGTTACCGTAACACGGTGCTCAACTTCTGGAAGGATGTGGCAGAGAATCGTACTGTATGTATTGGCGGTAACAGTGTGAGCGAGCATTTCATCGACCATAAGAATGGCGCTTCGTACATCAACAACCTTGAAGGTCCTGAGTCTTGTAACTCAAACAACATGCTCAAGTTGTCGGAAGACCTCTTTGACGATACGCACGACGTCAAGTATGCTGATTTCTATGAGGCAACGATGTACAACCATATCATGTCAACACAAGACCCAACAACTGGTGGATATGTGTATTTCACTTCATTGCGTCCACAGAGCTATCGCGTATATAGTCAAGTGAACAAGGGTATGTGGTGCTGCGTGGGCACTGGTATGGAGAATCATAGCAAGTACGCTCACTTTGCCTATACTCATAGTGTGGACAACGACACGCTCTTTGTGAACCTCTTCGTTCCTTCAGAGCTGAAGAACGATAAGTTCTGCGTCAAGCAGGAAACGAATTTCCCATTTGAGCAGAAGACGAAGATTACAATCACCAAGGCTGGTAAATATACCCTTGCCATCCGTAAGCCAGGCTGGGTAGAGGGTGGCGGCTCATACACCTGCACTACCAAGAGCTGGAAGAAGGGCGAGGTGGTCAGCGTTGACCTTCCTATGAAGCTTCGTGTTGAGGCTTGCCCTGACTATACGGGTTACGTGGCATTCAAGTATGGTCCTATACTTCTTGCAGCACGTACGGACACGGAGAGCAAGTTGCAGAATGAATACGGAGGCGAGGGACGCATGGACCATTCGCCAGCGTGTGTGGCAAGCGTAAGGCCTCTTGGCGAATCTCCACTTATCATCGGCAACAGGGCAGATGTACTTGACAGCATCTCCGTGGCAGATGTTAGCAAACTTGAGTTTAACCTCAAGACTTACAACAAGGGCACGATAAAGCTTGAACCTTTCAACACCATTCATCATTCACGATATGCTTGCTATATGTTCCAAGGCACTCCAGAGGAATATGCGGCATCGTCAATGGGACAGGCAGATGCAGCAGAGCAGGCACTTCGCGCTCGCACCCTCGATTTCGTGGCTACGGGTGAGCAGCAGAGCGAGGCGGGTCATCAGGCAAAGTACTCTGGTGGTTCAACAAGTGGTTCGTATCGCGGTGAGACATATCGTGACGGTCAGCGTAGCGGATATGTTCAGTATGTGTTGGAAAACAATGAGGGCGTAACGGAGAACGTGGCACTCATGATTCGCATGATTACGGCAGACAAGGGTCGTGCCATGAGCATCTATGTGGATAATGTCAAGGTGGGCGAGTTCACAGTGCCTTCTCAGTACAAGGGTGCTGACGACAACGGCTTCTTCAATGTGGAGTTCCCTGTGCCAACAGAGCTTCTCGTTGATGCCAGCGGAAAGGCAAAGGCTAAGATTACGTTCAAGGTGGTGGCTTCATCCACTACGTTGCTCCCAGGCCTCTATTACTTACGATTAGTCAAGGACTATAAGGATAATTCTTATGTGTGGAATTGTAACGACTGGAAGACAGGTGACTCCAACCGTGTAAGCCAGAGTAAGTTTACATACGACACTGAGAATAATACTATTATTATTAACTCGGGGACAGGTGTGAATAACACCTGTCTCTCTTTTGATTACGCCAATCACGACTACGACGTGCCGCTTGCCAACAAGTATCTTGTCGTTCGTGGCCGTAACCTTTCCACAACATCTGGCAGCAGCTACCTGTGGTGGCTCAATGGTGTTAACCGTGGCTCAAGCGTCGCTCCTTCCTATGTCAAGTCATTCACCCTCACTGGTTCGGATGGCAAGAAATACAAGGACGTGGTCATTGCATGGGATATGACAGCATCAGGTCTTGATGCAAACAATAGCGTTGACCCTTTCAGCATTGCCAATGGTCAGACAATCTTTGGCCTTACATCCACCACAGGCACTTCCATTATCGAGTACGTCGGTTTCGTTAGCTCCATTCAGGATTATGCCAATACGGTAGGAGTAGAGGAAGTCGTAACGACGACCAAGAATGGTAACGGTGCCGTCTATAACCTTTCAGGCGTAAAGCTCAAGGAAGAGCCTTCCACTGGCGTATATATAAAAGACAAAAAGAAAGTTGTGAAGTAAGCTGAGAAGCAAGATTGGTAATTTAGTCGCCTTTGGCGACGGGTTCTAAAAGAATAAGGGGATGTGTCCAAATGGACACGTCCCCTTTTTCAAACATTCAATTTTCTCGTCCTACCTACCTTCAAAGAATCCTGAAGGAAGTGTTGGTGCTGCAGAAGGTGTTGTATTGACCTTGATAGCATCATCACCTGTGAGGTTCGACTGAGTATTATCCACCTTGCCAGCAGGTGTACTGCCAGCCAATAACTGCGCCTTGATGCGCATCATTCTTGCCTCCATTGAAGGCTGTATATATTCTTTCATAATTACAACTTTTAGCCCCACCCTAACCCTCCCCTCGGGGAGGCAGGGAGGGGGCCGTTTTTACTTTATTACCACTTTCTTTCCATTATGTATATAGACACCATTCTGCGTTGGCTTGTCTGCGAGCTTCACGCCTTGGAGGGTGAACCATGAGGAATCGGCATCATCCATACGGCAGTTGCCACTGATGCCTGTTGTCTCGTCTGAGAAGTCAATGTTGAACGATGTGATGCGACGTGCACAGTAAACATCATCATCACCTATGCGGAAGTATGCACGGTTGGCACGGATGCAAGCACCAGCATTGACATAATAGAGAGTGTTCTCTGCACCCATAAGGAGCGCATTGTCATCATCCGTAAATGAAACAGTATTGTTTGTACCGATGAAGCGTACACGACCGTCACCGCTCACGCCATTGTTGAAGCTGCGGTCTGTAGCATCAATAGTCACATTGTTGAATACTGGGTTCGTGATGTTCTCGCCATTCTCCCACTTGATGATGTAAGGCACACCAGCCTCAAGCTCTGTCACCTCGTCGCTGAAAGTAAGGTTGAATGTAGAACCTTTGACTGAAGCAGCAGTGAGCTTGCGAGCCTTAGCTCCTGCAAGCACGCTCTCGCTGAGCTTCACGTCGAATGGGAGACAGAGAGTGTTCCAGTAACCATCTTTATAGAGAGTACGACCTTGAAGTGTTACGTTGGCAATCTCATCGTGGTGGTTTGCTATGTCTGCACAATTATCTGCATTATCAACAAGTGTGATGGTGTTGATATTGATAGTAAACGTCCGCTCCACATAGCCCAACCATGCATAGGTGCCTTGGAAGATGGCTATTACCTTAGCCGTGCCGACATTTTCATTGTTCTCGTAGGAATATACATAGTCCGTGCCTTTGGTGAGGTTGAGCGAGCCGGCGATGACTGTCGGCTCTGGAGTAATGGCGCTGCCTGTGTAGGTCTGATCGGGCACGACATCCATCTGACCGGCGGTTTTCAGAATAGATACATTCCACTTACCATTGCCTACATCGGTCATCGTGATGTCGTAGTAGCCAGCATCGCCATTAAGCCTGAATTTGCCGTAGCCGCCCATCATAAATGAACCCGTTCCGCCTGAATACGGAATGTTTCTGCCTTCTGTATACGGGTCTTCATCCAAACGGAATGTATTATCGTAAAACCCCATTCCCGGTTCGGGATCCTCTTGATAATCTTTACCAATAAAGTATTCTTTGCCCTGCTGAAGATTTACTGTGGTCACGCCGTCGTAGATGGTGGCTTCCGTCACAAAATCACCTGATTCAATATATCCCCACGCAAACTCCGTTGTGCCGTGAGTGGCTTGCTCAAACACTGCACTTACCGTCACGTTGCTCTTTGGCATGAAGAAACTGTTGTCCGTGGAAGCCACGTCGTTGTTCTGAGCGTCCTTCACAACAAGGCGGCTGAATCTGTATCCGAGAGCTGGTGTGGCAGTTATCGTCACCTTCTCCATATACTTAGCCGTAGCAGCGCCCTCTAGCGTACCGTGCTCGATGCCATTGGCAATGGTAATGGTGTAGTCGGTATCATCCTTTGGTGCGATAACACGGCGGTTGCCGTCCTCGATGATGGAGAAGTAGTCAGACTTGTTAGCGGTCACATCGGTCTCAGTCTCGTTTTCAACATGCATATATGTCACGCTCTCGCTGATGCTCGATGCATCCACCTTGTCGATGCCGTCGTAAATGGTCACAGTGCCGATGGTGTTGGTGCAGCCGTAGTAGGTATATCCAGTTCCGATGCCGTCAGCTTCCGAGCCGCCTGTTGCCTTTACTGAGCCGCCCTTGATGGTGATATTGCCGATTCGTGCGGTCTTTGCGCTGCCGTTACCATAGTAGATAACGCCTGTGCCGATGCCTGCACCCCACTTATCATTGACGCTGCCGTTTGCCGTGATGTTTCCGCCCTCGATGATAATATCGCCACCGATAACGTCATTGGCAGGTTTCCAAGCACGGCTCAGACCGATGCCTGCGGATTGGTCGCCGCCGTTTGCTGTCAGCGAGCCGTTGCCCTTGATGGTGAGTGTAGTGAATGAACCGCCGACCTGAATGCCGGCCTTTTGGCTTGCACCCGTCACGCTATTCATGCCGACAAGGGTAATCTCCGCTGTTCCTGCGCAGACGATGCCACCGGTGATGGTCACATCGCTAAGCGTAATCTTTGCATTGTTGGCAATCGTCACCGTGCCCGATGTCGAGCCTGTCAGCACGTCGCCGTCCTGTGCGGTGTAGCTCTCGCTGCCCGAAAGCGTTTTGTCCGTCGCCCACGCCGTGGTTGTTGTGAGCAGCATCACAAGCAGCAGCATCGCTGCCCGTCGCGTTGCGCCCAGCCCCAAGGCTAAGGGCGCGAAACAGTCTTTCTTAATACTCATTGTTATTGTTGATTTTTGATTATTTATTTGTTTCGTAGGGTATAAATAACACAGCGGCCTTCCTTGCATTAATGCAAAGAAAGCCGTATATTGACGCGCGTTCGCCCGCGATTCTTAATAATTTATGACTGGCTGTTAGTACCTGAGAGAGAGAGCGAGAGAGAGAGAATCAAATTATCGGAATGACCAAGGAAATCGGCC
>JAFZVY010000076.1 GCA_017617575.1 Bacteroidaceae bacterium
TCTACAGCCAAGGTAGAAGGTATAAACAATAAGATAAAAGTAATGAAGAGGAATGCTTATGGATTCAGGGATGAGGAGTATTTCAAACTACGACTCTATGCCTTACACGATTGTCACATCACTCGAAATGTCGGATGAACCATAAACAAGAGGTCACAAATTATGCCATACTCCAAAATAAAAGAAGTCAAAGTTCGACTTTGGAGCAACTATGATGTTCACTTTGTCGCCAATGATGATGTGAATATCATCGTTGGCATCAACGGTAGTGGCAAAACATCCTTGTTGACCGAAATAAACAAGTTGGCACTTGGCAATATCGATGACAAGAATCAAGTCGTACTGATTCCTTCCGTTGATAATATTGTTATACGTGACAAGCGAAGGACAAGCAATGCACTGACACAGGATTTGGAGTTCTATATATTTGACATGAAGACAGGTCCATCCATGATGTCCTATCGAATGTCTATGATTGATGCTTCTGCGGACAAGCAAGCTGCGATGAAGGTTCGTGTTGAGGAGTTCTGCTCTATCGTCAACAACCTGTTTAAGGAGACAGGCAAGCGCATTGAGATAGAAGGAAACAAATTCAATGTGGTTTTCAACGGGCAAATCCTATTTGTTGATGACCTGTCGTCTGGCGAGAAGCAAATCCTCTTGATTCTGCTTCGTGTTTTCCTGCTGGATTGCAAGGAATCATGCGTGTTGCTTGACGAACCAGAGAACTCGCTTGATATTGACTGGCAGCATGAGTTGATAAACATACTTATCCGACTCAATCCAAATGCACAGTTCTTTATTACCGCACACTCTCTTGGTTTGGAAGGCGCAAGATGGAGTAACAAAATTATTCAGATGAAAGATATCGCAACTCTTATAAAGTAAGGGATATTTATAACGTACAATCAAATTTCGTAAAAATAACCTCAACAAAATAAGAATGGAAAATAGAATAAAAGTAGTTCTTGCAGACAAGAAGAGAACAAACAAATGGTTATCTGAGCAGTTGGAGTGCGCACCGACTACCGTGAGTAAGTGGTGTACCAATTCCAGCCAGCCACCTATGGAGACATTCGTCAAGATTGCGGAAATCCTCGAAGTCGATATCAACGAGCTATTGAGGATAGAAAAAGGCAAGAATTCGCTTTAAAAGGTAGACAATGTATACCTTTAAGAACGAAAACTTGCAAATAATATAAGATAAGAATGGATAAGATACAAGACATAATGGCACGCTGGACAGCTCTGCAACCTCTCTCTGACAGAGACAGGGAAATGCTGAGCCGTCGCTTTACTATTGACTTCAACTACAATAGTAATCATATCGAGGGCAATACACTGACATATGGACAGACAGAGATACTTCTGCTTTTCGGAAAGATTGTTGGTGAGGCTGAAGCAAAAGACGTTCAGGAGATGACTGCAAGCAATGTGGGCTTGAAGATGATGACAGAAGAGGCAAGCTTGAAGGATGTACCACTTACCCAGAACTTTATCCGTACCCTCCATAAGACATTGCTTCGCGAGGACTATACCGTCTATCGCAATCTGTCGGGAGGCCAAACAACGAGCTATGTGATTCATGCAGGACAGTATAAGACTCGTCCTAATAGTGTAATTACACGTTATGGCGATCGTTTTGAATATGCTTCTCCCGAAGAGACACCTGCTTTGATGACCGACCTTGTTGATTGGTATAATGAAGCAGAGCAATCAGGCAAGTACACTCCGGTTGAACTTGCAGCAATATTCCATTACCGTTATATTCGCATCCATCCATTTGAGGATGGCAATGGTCGTATAGCTCGTCTGATGGTCAACTACATCCTTTCACGTCATGGCTATCCTATGATAGTGGTGCGCAGCCGTAAGAAGGACGAATATTTGGAAGCTCTGCACAAAACCGACCTTACTGTTGGTTCAGACCCAGCCCTTGGTGCTCATGCCTCCAAAAGGGATATACAGCAATTCCTTACCTATTTCATCAAGCTTTTTGTAGAGGATGTTACGTACAATATTCGTTTCCTTACAGAACGTGGCGACAATGTTTGGTGGTTCGATGGTGAACGAGTGAACTTCCGTAGCGACTCAACAAGCAAGATTCTTAACCTCATGTTTACTGTTCCTGACATCACAATCCAGAAACTATCAGACGAGGTGGGCATTAACGTTGCAGCGGTAAACAAGCAACTGAAGCAGCTGACCACTAAGGGCTACATTCAACGAGTAGAAAAGGATGGTACATGGCGATTGATTATCACGCCATCGGTATAAAGGAAAAAGAGAAAAAATGGGAAAGAAACGTTTAGAGTCCAAATAAAAATCGCGATACGGAATTACAAATAAAAGACAATAAGATATATGCTCCTCTTAAAGCTGCCCGTGTCGCTGATTATGGGAATTACAACAATGAAGTTATCCTCGTAATGGCAGGTGTTATGTCAGACAAAAACAAGCAACTAGCTAACGACCTTGCCATCCACTACATTGAGCAGTTTAACATTGGAAAATAAATGCAGTCATTTCTTTCCATACTGATATTTGCAGCCGTCATCGGTCTTGCTGTTTTCGGATGGTGGTATAACTCTCCCAAGCAGAAAGGCAAACGTGGTGAAAAAAGGGTCCATGACATCCTTTCCCATTTGCCAGACA
>JAFZVY010000077.1 GCA_017617575.1 Bacteroidaceae bacterium
AACTTAAAACTTACCTTCCGTGTTCCCACACAAAACATACCAGTGTTTAAAAACAAAAAAGGTTTGTTAATTCTCTCGAATTTTCAAACCCCCAAACCTTTGTATCATCCAAACGTTTAATAACCAAATACTAATACCTTATAAACCTATACTAATTATAACCTAAACTTTCGCTTTTTACAAATCAATGTATTAACCTAACAAAACCTAATTTAATTTTTTACCACTAACTAACATCTATCTTCCTAAATCTTTCTACCTATATCTAATTAACACTTATGTATTTCTTTTCCGTCCTATGACGGAATACATATTGTCGTTACTTTTCTTCAATTTAGTTATCCTATCTAAAACAATCTTTTATAACCTTTAAAAAACCATTATACCATGAAAACAATTACCTTAATACTAATACCTTAACTAACCTATTTTAATAATCAATCTGTTTCCTTGTTGGAAACGTGAGGATTCACATCCTGATGCCAGAAGCACTCGAACCGATTAAGAAAACTCTCAATCAAATGTCCTTGTTTTCTTTTGACACTGCAAAGGTACGGACTTCTACAGATGTGACAAGGAAATTTTAAAGAAAAATGAAAAAATTGCTTATTTTCTTAACTTAAATCAATAAATGTGTGCCCACACACAGCAAAAATCGCGTTTTGTGTGCCCACACACACGATTTTTACGGTTTACTTTGGAAAAACGAACAACGGTTAAGAAGATTTGAATTTTAAAGGCTGAAAATGACGGACTAAGGCAGATTATAAGGCGAAATGCTTTTTTCTTTAATATAAAAGGTGTAACTTTGCAAACTCACAAAGGTAAAAAAGAATAGGATATAATAGATGATAACAGTTGATAATCTCGCAGTAGAATTCGGAGGAACAACACTCTTCAAGGATATTTCTTTTCAGATAAACGAGAAAGACCGCATTGCCCTGATGGGAAAGAACGGAGCAGGTAAAAGTACGTTGCTCAAGATTCTTGCTGGCGTACGCACAGCCACAAGGGGAACGGTAACAGCACCAAAGGATACGGTAATAGCTTATCTTCCTCAGCACCTCATGACTGAGGACGGAAGAACAGTATTCGAGGAGACGTGTCAGGCCTTCGCTCACCTCAAGGAGACAGAGAAGGAGATTGAGGAAATAAACAACGAGCTTGCCACTCGTACCGACTACGAGAGCGACGAGTACATGGCTCTCATCGAGAAGGTGAGCACGCTCAGCGAGAAGTTCTATGCCATAGACATGACTCACTTTGAGGAGGATGTGGAGAAGACACTTCTCGGTCTCGGATTCGAGCGCAAGGACTTTGACCGTCCTACGAGCGAGTTCTCAGGAGGATGGCGCATGCGTATCGAGCTTGCCAAGCTCCTGCTCAAAGACCCAGACGTGCTTTTGCTCGACGAGCCAACCAACCACCTCGACATTGAGTCAATCCAATGGCTGGAGGACTTCATCAAGGAGTCAAGCAAGGCTGTGGTGGTCATCAGCCACGACCGCAAGTTTGTGGACAGCATCACGACACGCACGATAGAGGTGACGATGGGTCGCATCTACGACTACAAGGCTTCTTACTCTCACTACCTCGAACTCCGCAAGGAGCGCAGGGAGCAACAGCAGAAGCAGTATGAGGAACAGCAGAAGATGATTGCCGAGACGAAGGACTTCATCGAGCGTTTCAAGGGCACATACTCAAAGACTCTTCAGGTGCAGTCACGCGTCAAGATGCTTGAGAAGCTTGAACTCATAGAGGTGGACGAGGAGGACACAAGCGCACTCCGTCTCAAGTTCCCACCATCACCACGCTCAGGACAGTATCCTGTCATCGCCAACGGCGTGGGCAAGTCATTTGACCGCACCATCTTCAAGGATGCCTCATTCACCATAGAGAGAGGCGAGAAGGTGGCTTTCGTGGGAAGGAATGGCGAAGGTAAGTCAACTATGGTCAAGTGTATCATGGGCGAGCTGGAGCACGAAGGCGAACTTCAACTCGGACATAACGTACAGATTGGTTACTTTGCCCAGAACCAGGCAGCACTCCTCGACGGAGAGTTGACCGTGTTCCAGACGATAGACGACGTGGCAAAGGGCGAGATACGCAACAAGTTTCGCGACCTCCTCGGAGCATTCATGTTCGGAGGCGAGGAAAGTACAAAGAAGGTTAAGGTTCTCTCAGGAGGCGAGCGCACACGTCTTGCGATACTCAAGCTCCTCCTCGAGCCAGTCAACCTGCTTATCCTCGATGAGCCTACCAACCACCTTGACCTCAAGACCAAGGATGTGCTCAAGCAAGCCCTCAAGGACTTCGACGGCACACTCATCGTGGTGAGCCACGACCGTGACTTCCTCGACGGCCTCGTCAACAAGGTTTACGAGTTCGGTCATCAGAAGGTAAAGGAACACTTGTGTGGAATATACGAGTTCCTCGAGACAAAGAAGATGGAAAGTCTTCAGGAATTGGAGAAGAAATAATAAAGACAAAGACCCTCTCTGCCCATACGGGCATCTCCCCCTCTATGGGGAGAGCCGTCCGGAGAATAGCGTGAACCATATCAGGGTTCAGTCATTAGTCACCTCCCCTCGGGGAGGACGGGTGGGGGCGGCCATAGGTTATTAAGCAACCCTACAAAAAACTTAAAAAGATGTATTACGTAACAAAAGAACTGGAGATTTCTGCGAGCCACTCGCTCAAACTCTCCTACAGAAGCAAATGCGAGAACCTTCATGGTCACAACTGGATTGTAAGGGTTCATTGCAAGTCAAAAGAATTGAATGAGGACGGTATGGTCATTGACTTCACCCACGTAAAGGAGAAGATTCACGGCTATCTCGACCACGGAAACCTGAATGACCTCTTGCCATTCAACCCAACAGCTGAGAACATCGCAAAGTGGATTTGCGACCAGATTCCACAATGCTGGAGAGTGGATGTAGAGGAAAGCAAGTGTAACCTCGCCACATACATTGACGACGAGAAATAAAAGGGCATCAGCATAAGACAGGACTTATGAAGATAAACGAGATTTTCTATTCGCTTCAAGGTGAAGGCCACTACACAGGCACGCCTGCCGTATTCATACGCTTTGCAGGATGTAACCTCAAGTGCAGCTTCTGCGACACCAACTTCACGTCATTCACGGAGATGACGGAAGACGACATTGTGAAGGAGACGGAGCAATACCCTACCCGACACATCGTCATAACAGGTGGAGAACCTACACTACAGATTACACCATCTTTCATAGCAAAGCTTCACAAGGCTGGCAAGTATGTGCAGATAGAGACAAACGGCACTAATGCCCTGCCAGAAGGATGCGACATCGACTGGGTAACATGCTCGCCAAAGTACAAGGCTGTAAAGCTACAGCACATCGACGAGCTGAAGGTCGTATATGAAGGAGAAGGACAGGACATGAGCCAGTACGCCAGCCTCAAGGCAAGCGAATACAGGTTACAGCCTTGCGACACTCAGGACGTGGAAAGAAACAAAGAGATACTCAGACAAACAATAGACTTCATACTAAAGAATCCAATATGGAAACTATCACTCCAAACGCACAAGATATTGAATGTGCGATAAGAACCATCATAAAGGCCATAGGCGAAGACCCTGACCGCGAGGGACTCGAAGGCACTCCTGAACGCATCATGCGTATGTTCAAGGAGATTTATCGCGGATACGACGAGGAACAGAAGCCAAAGATTACTACATTCACCAACGACGCACATTCGTCCGACATGATATGCGACTCAGGCGAGTTCTACTCCATGTGCGAGCATCACATGATGCCTTTCTTTGGCGAATACCATTTTGCTTACATCCCAAGTCCTACGGGCAAGATACTCGGCATCAGCAAGGTGGCAAGAGTCGTTGGCTACTGTGCAGCAAGGCTACAGCTACAGGAACGCCTCGGACACGACATCGTGAACATGCTCTCCGAAGCCCTCAATGGCGAGGCTCTCGGCTTTGCCATCGTACTTCGTGGCAAGCACATGTGCAAGTCCATGCGTGGCGTGAAGAACAACGGACCGATGTGTACTTCCTACTTCACAGGCAAGTTCAAGGAGGACGCACAGCTCCGCAACGAGTTCCTATTGCTGATGAATAATAAATAATTAAATTTCCGTAGTAAAGAGTATTAAAGGGAAATAAAAAGGAGTAAAGAGACGAATGTTTTAAGTGAAAAGTATAATTTACTCTGTTCGCAGAAAACAAACGGACTTGCACTTTTAATTTTTAACTTTTAATTTTTAATTCTCCAAAGGAGCTGCTCCTTTTTACTCCTTTTAACTACAAGAAATAAATACTCCTACCAACAATGAAACATCTCACCCTCTCACTCCTATTGCTCGCATCCATGATTGCCACAAGCTGTAGCGGTCAGGACAATGGCGAGAAGGAAACGGAAGTGCTCATCGAGACAACGATGGGCGACATCCGAGTGAAGTTGTACAACGACACTCCCGGACACAGGGACAACTTCATCAAGAACATAAAGGACAAGAAGTATGACGGCACACTCTTCCATCGTGTCGTCCGTAACTTTATGATTCAAGGTGGAAACCCTGACCATAGACCCGGCGAGGTGATTGACACCACAAAGGAGACAGAGAGGATTCCTGCCGAGATAAAGTTCCCAGCACACTTCAGTCGCAAGGGCGTACTTGCAGCTGCACGTGACGAGGACGACATCAACCCAGACAAGATGTCGGACAAGTACCAGTTCTACATCGTGACAGGCAAGAGTGTTTCAGATGCCGACCTCGACAACTACGAGAAGGCACGCGAGGAGAAGGTGGCAGAGGAACTCTACAACAAGAAGGTGGCAGAGCCTGCCAATGCCGCAAAGATACAAGCCTATCGAGAGGCAAGGGAACAATATAAACTTGGCTATTTCCTCCAAGACCTCATGACAGAGGCAAGACGTGAGGTATCAGACAATCCGCCACTCACATACTCCAAGACCCTCCGTCGTGCCTACCGCACACACGGTGGCGCTCCTTGGCTCGACGACGACTACACCATCTTCGGCGAAGTCATCGAAGGCATGAAGGTGGTCGATAACATCCAGAAGATTCGCACCACACCCAACGAAGTACCACTTCAGGAGATTAGAATAAAGAAGGTGAGCGTGGTGGAATAAGAGACCCACCCTACCCCTCCCTACAGGGAGGGAACTGAGTCACCCTGTCCGCGGAAATATTAATTCACAACAACTCCGTTGACTTCAACTCTTAATTCTTAATTCATAATTCATAATTCTTAATTTACTTCGTTGGGTCCATCGATGCTCTCAAATCTTAATTCTTAATTCGCCAAATTTTAAATTTTAATTTTTGATTTTTAATTTTTAATTAATTGTAAGGTGCAAGTAATCTACGAAGACAATCATATTATCATAGTATCTAAAAGCTCAGGTGAGATTGTACAAGGCGACAAGACAGGCGACGAGCCACTGGGCGAGAGCGTCAAGAGATACATCAAGGAAGCGTATGCCAAGCCGGGCAATGTGTTCCTTGGTGTTGTCCATCGTCTTGACCGTCCTGTCAGCGGCTTGGTCATGTTTGCACGTACAAGCAAGGCATTGCCACGCCTCAACAAGATGTTTGCAGGCAGCGACGTACACAAGACATACTGGGCAATAGTGAAGGACATGCCACCAAAGCCAGAGGGAACACTCATCCACTGGCTTGTGCGCAACGAGAAGCAGAACAAGTCATACGCCTACGACAAGGAAGTGCCAAACTCCAAGCGTGCAGAACTTGACTACAAGGTCATCGCCAAGAGCGACAACTACTACCTCCTTGAGGTGAACCTCAAGACAGGTCGCCACCATCAGATACGTTGCCAGCTTGCCAAGATGGGTTGCCCTATCAAGGGTGACCTCAAGTACGGAGCCAAGCGAAGCAATCCCGACGGCAGCATCAGCCTCCACTCACGCCGCATGGAGTTCATCCATCCTGTGAGCCAGAAACAAATCATCGTCGAAGCACCAGTACCAGACGATGCCCTGTGGAAAAGCCTTTCAAAATAATGAGGAATAAATAGTCCTATCAACGTTTTACTTTCTTAAAATACGAATCATACTTATGGACACGAACAACAAATCAAATATAATCATTTATAACACCACTGATGGCAAAGCATCAGTGGCGTTATACGCTCGTGATGGTAAAATATGGCTTAACCAGCAACAGATGGCAGAACTTTTTGCCACCTCTAAGCAAAGCATAAGTTACCACATAGTCAATATCATCAAAGAGAATGAGTTAAGTAAAGATTCAGTTGTCAAAGAATATTTGACAACTGCCGCTGATGGTAAAAACTACAACGTCGTTTTTTACTCTTTAGAAATGATTTTGGCTGTAGGTTTCCGAGTAAGAGGAGTAAGAGGTACGCAATTTAGGCGATGACTACAAAGAAGAGCTTATGAATATATTGGAAGAGAAATATTAAACGAGCGTTAAACGCTTGTTAAACGAACATACGCAAACAAAAAAACAACTTGGGATGATGCAATATCGTCCCAAGTTGTTTCTATATTATATATAATGTGTAGTTAATCCAATGATGAGCAGCCACGCTGACGAGCGAGAGCCTCACCATTTGGGTCTATCGACTCATCCGTTCTCCATTTCATCGACTGTTGCTGCGGAGCAGAAGCCGAACCTGCAAGTAGCGAAGCAGTACGCAAACGGGAACTGCGAACTGAAGGAATGATATATATCTTTTTCATAGGCTTATTGTTTCAAATAATTATTCATTATCGCTACGGCATCGGCTGTGTTCACCACCCCGTCGCCATTCACGTCACACACCTTTGGATTCAACTGCTTCTCAGGGTCGCCACTAAGGTAGAGGTTCATCAGGAGCACAGCATCGGCGGTGTTCACCACTCCGTCACCATTCACGTCACCCAGCGTACCGTTCTGTCCGTTATCCACCGTCTCGCCACTCTCCTCCTGCTTCTCCTCATCCATCACTGGCTCTGTTGGGAATGCAGGATTATACGTGAACGAAGCCGTGAGCGTCGTGGCTGATGCACCCATGACATAGTTGATGGTCTTGCTTGTGCTGATAAGCGAACCATTCTGATACCATCCCTTGAACACGAAGTCCTGATTAGGATAAGCCGTCACGCTCACCTGCTGGTCAGCCTCAACCAATGCACCACTCGTGCGGTTGAACGAACAAGCACCCGATGGAGCAGAGACAAGGTAAAGAGGACTCTTCACTATCTTATGCACAGGCTCCACCACCACTGGCTCACTCGGAAACGCAGGGTTGTAAGGCTCTGGCTCTGGTTCGTGATAAGTGTAGTGAGCCACGAGCCTCACGTTCTTGTCCGTCACCTGATAGTAGAAGCTACGACTGTCCTTGTATCGCTTGCCGTCCATCTCCCAGTAGTCAAAGGTGTATGCTGAGCTTCGGGCAGATGTATTGATATACACCTGCGTGCCGTACATATACCAGCCACCACCCGTCAGGTTACCTGCCTCACTCGGTTCGCACGCCAAGGACACCTTGAACCGTGAGTTTGGCTCAGCCGGGAACGTAGGCTGATATGTCTGTGCCCTCATTGGGATGCCTGCACCCAGCAAGCATCCCACGAGAAGCATTATCGTCATTATACGTCTCATAAGCACTATCCTCTTACTTGACAACCACCTTTGTGCTCACACCGTTGCTCTTCACCACGTAGCATCCAGCCTCAAGCGTTACGTCACCCATGGCGTTTGCCACTACGAGCGCACCGCCCACGGTGTATATGCTTGCAGGCTCACCGCTTATGCTGATGCCGTTGGCAGTAGTCTTCACCTCTGTGCCCACCTTTGCAAGCTCGCTGATGGCTGTGGCATTGTCTATCCTGCGAATCGTGAAACGGCTGTTGAATGTACCAGCCTTGCTTGTGAAGTTATAGTCGCCATTGCTGAGGAGGAAGGTCATGCCTGTCTCGCTGTCGTACAGCTCCATGTCCTCGTCCATGCGTCCTGCGCTGATGGTGTAAGTACCGTCTGCCTTGGCTATGTATACGAGCTTCACTGTCTCTGTCTCCATCGGACGCTCATTGATGGCATACTCTACGCCTGCATCGTCCAGTGTGTAGAGCTGCACCTCTGCATCGCTGCTTATGAACTTGGCTGCATCGCACTCCAACTCATAGTCACGGCTTGCCTCAGCGTTTGCCACGAGACGAGTCTTGTCGCTCACCTCGCCACGGCTCATGATGATGTCAATGACCTTTCGGTTGCTTACTGCCCTTGCACCACGGCTACGAGCGTTGCTCACGAGAGCCTGAGTCTGCTTGTATGTCATACGCTTGTCGGCACTGAAACGGATGGCGTTCGTTGCATCTGGCTTCTGAACAAAGAAAGCCTCGAAAGGTGAAAGCACATAGTCATCATCCTGCACGCTGTAAGCCTCGTATGTCCTCTTGCTCTTGTTCCATACCGTGATAGGAGCATCGAATCCGAGGTCCTTCACGCCATAGTATGCTGGGTATGGGTTGCCCACAAAGTTCCAACTCGCATTATTGACGCTTGAAGAAGAGTAAGTGTTGAGTGAGGTAGAGATGTTACCATCTCTAAACTGTGGCGACTTAACGCTCAGGGTGAGGGTGTTCGTCGTGTTGCACTGGAAGATGTAACCCTTGCCAGCCTCAAGCTTGCCGCTTGTCACCGTCTGCCATCCGCCTTTGCCGTTCACGGCACGGGTGCTGCCATTGTATGTGGCGAATGTGTAGCTGCCATTGCAGCTCACGTCCTTCAAGTCCACGTCAAATGGGAACGTGATGAAGTACCATAGGTTAGAGTTCACGCTTATGTTGGCTGTGAATGTCTTAGCCGAGATGTTATTATTGGTGATGATTGAGCCGCTCGTTGATGCGCTCACGTTTATCGTCACCTCATCCGCCTTCTGCGTCTTGCCTGTTCCTGCATCGATGATGAATCCACCACCTGCATTAATCTCAATATCTGGCTCACCACTTACCACGCCTGTTGACACGTCAAGTTCGTAGTCACCATCCACGTGGAAGTGGTCATACTCAACATCAATTTCCTTTATATTCTGGAATTGTGACCACTGAGTATCATAGTAGTAGTTATAGTACGATGTCTTTGGAACATAAAGAGTACCATTGTAGGTACTTGTACTAAACGTGCTTTGTGATATTGGTGTAGGTTCAATAGTATATACATAGACATTTTGCAAAGAAGAAACAGAAGAACTACTAAATGCGTTATATCCAATGCTCGTTACCGAGCTTGGAATCTTTACTTCAGCAAGTTTTGTATTATAAAAAGCACTTTCTCCAATAGTCTTTACAGACTTACCAAATTGCACTGAAGATAATTTAGCACAATTAGAGAAAGCGTATTTATATATACGCTGCAAGTCATTTCCAAAAGCAACAGAATACAGATTATAACAATTTGAGAAAGCATAATCGCCAATACTATGCAAACCATGCCCAAAAGAAATAGAAGTTAAACTTGAGCAGCCATAAAAAGCTCTACTACTAATACTATACGAACCATCCCCGAAAGTAACAGAAGCCAAACTTGAACAGCCATAGAAAGCTTCCTCTCCAATACTCTGTAAGTCATTTCCAAAAACAACAAAAGACAAACCTGTGCACTCTTTGAAAACACCTTTTCCAATAACCTGCAACCCATCCCCAAAAGCAACAGAAGACAATCCTGCACAACCACAAAAGGCAAAATTGTCAATAGTCTGCAATCCATTTCCAAAAGAAACAGAAGACAAACCGCATTCAGTGAATGCGGTAGGACCAATAGACTGCAAGTTATTTCCAAAAGTAACAGATGACAAACCACATTTATGGAAAGCAGAAGTACCTATACACTGCAAGTCATTTCCAAAAGTAACATAACGCAAAGTTTCACAAGAGTAGAAAGCTCCGTCTCCAATACACTTCACAGAATTCGGTAACACAACTTTCACCAAAGGTGTAGTAGAGTCGCAAAAAGCGAAATCTGGGAAAACATCATCCTGTGTAGTACAGTCGTAAACATACATATAATCGCTTGCAATAATCGTAGCTTCCGACATATCAAGAAACTTCAATGCAGGCATTTTGTTACGAAGAATCATAATATCATAGCCGTTTACAGAACCTATAATTTTCAATCTTGACACATTTGCAAGATTATTTTCCCCAATAGCTTTATGCAAAGATGAAAAATTTTCCGAAGCTGTAACATTTACGGTTACTAAATCGCCAAGAATTACAATATCCTCCAAATTTGAGCAACCATCAAAAACACCACCACCAATGCTTGTGACTGACGAAGGAATGGTTACACTTGTCAGACCACTACAACCATAAAAAGCACTTTTACCTATGCTTGTTACATTATAAGTCTTTCCATTAAACTCAACGGTACTTGGAATTACAACATCACCTTTATAAGAAATGTAACTACTTCCGTAAGTCACAATTGCCTCATCTCCATTAAAATTATAGTAAATTCCATCAATATACGCATCATACGCATTAGCACAGATGCTAACGAGTAAAGAGAGTGATGCGATGAGTGTTCTAAAGTAATTTTGTTTCATATATATACTGATTTAGAGTTAATATATTCTCTTACTTCTACTTAATATATTATCCTACATGTAGTTAATATATTATCTTTTTACCACCTTGAATATAGACGTGTCCTGACTGTGGACGTGACACCTCAATGCCTTCAATGGAATAGATACGACCATTAGTTGAAATGGCTGGCGTGACTTCTATGCCATTGACATCGTCAGAATGAACAAAGCGGAGACGTGAGTAAGTCACATTGGAGTCAAGCTTGAGGTAACACTTGCCTGCGGAGAGGGCGTAAGTGTAAGGTGCAACCATATAGAACTGCGCTCCATCACCCTTGTTCTGAAGAATGAAACCTTCGCTCACTGACTTTGACTCCAACAAACCGATAAGGTAGCCACTCTGCGATGTGCTTACCCAGCGACTCACATCCACCTTACCCGTGAATGTTCCCGTGAATCCATTCTCTGCATATAACATATAAGGTGTGAAAGCATCTATGCTCTCCTCACGCTGAAGCATAAGATTGTCACCCTCTGCCTCGCTGATGGAATAGACAGCCAAGCCCTCTGGAACACTCGCAACGGAGAATGGGAACACTGCCGTGCCGTACTTGTTGACGGAAGATATAGCCACTGGCACACTACACTTGTCAGTCACCGTGACGCATCCAACTGGCGCTTCCTTTGGCTCATTCTGCTCAGCCGTACGAGTGATAAGATGATAGTTGCTCACCGTGATGTTAAGGTCGCTTGGCTTGGTGTAAGAACCAGCCTTGACCGTGAAGCGGAACAAAGCACCAGATGTGGCTGTGAAGTTCTCGCTTGCAGTAGAGAGGCAAGACACACGGAGCACGTTTGCACCCACGGCATTGTAGCTGCAACCAAAGAGATGACTGTAGGTCTTCTCGCCATCCACATCGACTGTGGAAGGATAGATGCTGCTTGCACCCTTCACCATTGTGACATCAGGATTGCCGTTGGCGTTATACACAATGCTCACTCCTGCTGGCAAGAGCAAATCCATCTCGTAAGCAGAATAAAGAGTATTGCCCTCGATGCCCACCGTGACGGTAGCGGTCTCACCTCCCGGATTGAGGCTTGTGGTACTGATGACTATCTTGTCGTCGGTTGACGTTGCACTTGCCGACGACGCGCACACTAACAAAACAGCCGTAATGAATAGCTTGCAACGATGCTGTAGAAAAGTTTGAATAGAGTTCACGCCAAACTGGTTTTGTGTCTTCCAACTCCCAAAACACGAGACATTATACAAAGGACAAACAAAAAAAGCGTGGGAGTTTCCTTGTTACTCGTCCCGCGTACAAAGGCTCTGACATGCCCAACCACCAAGAACGAGCAACGCCGAAGCCCACGCCAATATGAACATCATAGATACGCAAACAATACAAATAGCCAATACTGGCTATCTGTAAAGTCGCGTATCAAATAATATTACTTGTCATGGACGTCAACCGTTGCTTTGCTATTGGTGGTAATTAGAACTGTCAGATTCTTGTACGCCAATGAACAAAGCGTAAGTAACGCCTTTTTAAACAAAAACGTTCCAAGCCTCATCCACCGAAGCGAAAGGAGCTACGGAACGATTGCAAACTTAGCCATTATTTGCGAGAAGCACAAACAATCTCCCTCCTTTTTAGTCTTTTGCATGGCACAAAGCGTTTCTACCGTACCTATTTGGACAAAAAACATAGGGGCAGATGGCAAAAAGCATCATCCGCCCCCTCCTACTTAAATTAACCTTCTGCATAAATTAGATAATAGTTATCGGCTAGTACTGGTGCAATAAATTCGCACTGCTTTATAAGTTATCAAACAAAGTACGCTCTTTGACATTTTGATTGAGATTGACAGAAGCACGTGAAATCGTAATCAGGTCTCTAAGCGAGGTTTTCTCCAAAGCTGCTATCCT
>JAFZVY010000078.1 GCA_017617575.1 Bacteroidaceae bacterium
CTTGTTCGTAGAGTAGAGGTACTTTGTATCGTTCTACTTGCGATTGGATGTACAACGCCAATGAGTGTTTGTCAAGTTTCGTTCCGTCCTTTGTTACTACGAGGAGCTTGAGGACAGTACCTATTACTGGGTGTTTGCCTGTGATACAGATGCAGTCCTTTACAGAAGGGTGGGAGAGTGCAATGTTTTCCACCTCTGTAGGTGCAACCTTGAAGCCTCCGATATTTATGACGTCATCCTTTCGTCCCATGAGATGAAGGCGGCCTTCTTCGTCTATGCGTGCGAAATCCGCTGTGTATAAAATGCCGTCTTTCAGTATCTCCGCCGTCTTTGCTGGGTCGCCAACGTAACCTGTCATGATGGTCTTTCCTGAACAAGCGACTGTTCCTTCTTCTGTAATAAAGAACTTGGAATTCTTCATTGCCTTGCCGAGACAGCCAGCTACGCATAGGGAGGAGTTGAAGTTGTGCGTGGCGATGATGCCTGTTTCCGTGGATGCATACGTATTGAACAACCTTGAATGAGGAAGTATCTCGCACAATAGTTTCATGTCGGATTCAGCCATCGGGGCTGCACCAGTCTCGATGAAGTCAATCTTGTCTGCATATTCCGCAAAGCGTTCCTTGGAGAACAGTATGAGCATCCTTATGCTTGCAGGAACGAGGAATGTTCCAATGCATGAGCCACAATAGTCAAGAGCATCGAAGAAGGCGTTGAGGTCCTTCATTCCCTCCAATATTACAAGCGTACCTCCAACCATGACGGTTGGATATATCTTGGATAGGCTGCCTATGTGATTGAGAGGACCATTCACCACGAACTTTACATCGTGAGTAAATCCTTGGGCGTCAACGAGGTTCTCTGCATTGGCAAGGATGACGGAGTGGCTTATGACAACACCCTTTGAATTGCCTGTAGTGCCTGTGGTGAAGAGTATGTCGGCTATTGACTTATCGAAGGACTCACCTGTGACCGCTCTTTCAATATCCGCAATACGTGAATCAGGACAGTCCATCTCGACTGGAACGGCAACGTATCCAGCAAGATGCAAGGCGAAATATCTAACAAGGAAGTCTAAGTCCTGGCTGTTGACAATAACCTTGCAAGTACCCGGACGATAGTCTGTCTCGTTTCTGAGCTGTTCTGCCATTTTGCAAACGTGCTCATAGAGTTCCGAATATGATGTCTCCGTACCATGGCACATCACCGCCACCTTATCGGGATAGTGGGTCGCATTATGTCTCAGATAATCCTCAATGGTCTTCATATATGCATTATTTTTCAGCCAGTTTAGTCTCGACCAACTTCACGATGCTGTCGATGGTCTTTAGGTTCTTAGGGGTTGCGTCCTTTGAGTCAAGATGAATGTTGTATTCCTCGGAGAGAACCATGAGAATTGTAGTCACTCCAAGGGAATCAAGTTCGCTGAAAAGGAAGTCAGATTCCAAGTTAACCATTGGAAGGTTGTCTGACAATAAATCAATAATTCTTTGTCTCATATATTTGTCTGTTATTTTTTCAAATCATATATTGTCGCGTCGGATGTCTCGCTGACGCTCGTCTGGAACGTAAGGTTTCCTACGATGTCCATAGCACTTATGCGTCCTATTTCCAGTTGCTCGGCATCAGCCTCCACAGCCACGACTTCAGTGTTAGGATGGGAGAGGGCATACAGAAGTGCCAACTCGCCATATCCTGCATTATGTATAACAACCACTTTGCTCGCTGTCTCTGTCTGAAGCCATGAGTACATGTCACAGTTCCCAAGGCTGCGATTAACGGCAGTGGTAATCTCGCGACCCTTGTAGAGGTAACGGTCACGTACAAGTCCTGTATAATAATCCATGCTACCATCCTCTTTCCTATGTCTCAAGCCAAGCATTGACATGAGAGTCAAAGGATGTTTGCGATACTGTCCGTCTTTCATGACAAGCCACTTGAACAGAAGTGGTGGTATGAGGTAAGCCATCAGTACCACGCAGAACATTCCGATTATCGTAATCTCGGCAAGTGATGACAATGCAGGATGCTTTGCCACTATGAGTGTGCCAATGCCGAGGAACATTATTGTTGCAGACTGTAGTATGCTACTCTTGTATGTTGCAAGCATAGGCTTGCGATGTGCATACTCATACTGGCATCCCTCGGTCATGAAGATGGTGTAGTCATCACCCTGGCCAAAGATGAAGGTTGCGAGGATGACATTCACGATGTTGAACTTTATGCCGCACAACGTCATTATGCCAAGAATCCATACCCAGCTCACAGCCATAGGCAGGAACGAGAGTATGGCAAGTTCTATGCGTCCGAAGGAGAACCACAGGAAGAGGAACACAATGATGGAACAAGCCCAGCCGATATAGTTGAAATTGTCGGAGAGGTTGTCTGCAAGCGCACCGTTCATACTCTTCACGTCAAAGCTGCCAGCCAACTGTGACTTGACGTCATCAACGCAATCAGCCTTGACATTGATGACATCCACGATGGAGTAGCGTCTAACAGACTTGTCCTGACTGATGTTTCCGCTGAATATCTGTGCCGTAAGAGGCGCAAAATAATCGCACTCCTGAGGATGCATGTTGTTTGTGGCGTCAATCAATGAACGGAAATCATCAAAGGCATCTTCGCTGAAACCATTGGCCTTTGCCTCCAAAACCAGACGCTCGTTAAAATCTTCGTGATGCTCATTGACAAACTTATGCCAACGTTCAAGGCGTGCCTTTTGCTCTGCCTTGCAACTAACGAAATGCGTGATGCCGTTATGTGATGTGACAAGCCCTACATTCATAAGGCTGTCAATGATGTCTTGCTTTGAACCGCTAAGTGCGAGAGCCTCGTCAAAGTTCTTACCCGAAGAAACGACGTATACGGTCTGTGCAGATGATGTTGTGTCGGTCGCAAGGAGATTCTGGAAATAGGACATCTCTTCACGCTGTCCGTCAGTCATGTAGTTTATGTTAGCCATGTCAGAGTCGAACTCCGTGCTGAGGCTGAACCAGCCAAGGATAACGGTTGCAACAACTACGATGCCGACAAACACCCTGTTGTTCTCCAGCTTGACATGTGACAATGCATCAAGTACCTTGCTCTGGTGCTCCCTCATGACAGACTTTTCCGTGAAATGAGGTAGGTAGATGAGAACAAACACTATTGTGCCCACAAGCAGGAGAGAGGCAAAGAGTCCCAAGTCACGTAGTGCCGTTGACTGCAATGGAACAAGTGCAAGGAATGCGCCTACCGTGGTGATATTTCCCACCACAAGAGGAGCAAAGACCTCACGCAATGCCTTTCGCATATCTGGTTCATGGTTGGTATGGGCAATAAGGTGCAGAGGATAGTTCACGGCAATGCCCAATATCACGCTTGATATGCCGATGACAATTATTGACACCTCATCATGGAACAACGATATGCCTCCCATTGCAAACAACCATCCCCATCCTATGCTCAGGAGTATGAGCAGGATGTTACGTAGAGAGCGGAATGAATAGAACAGGAACAATATGATGAGTATGCCAGAGAGTGTGACTGCAAGGATGCTGTCGCTCTTTATTTGCGAAGCATTACCCACGGCAATCTCTGGTCCTCCGACTATCTGTGTCTCTATGTCTGGATAGCTGACGGACATGGAGTCGAGAGCAGCCTCAAAGAGATGAAGAAGCTTACTGTTTTGCTCTGTCTCACTATTGCCGAATGGTGATGTCATCATCACTATTGCACGGCTCATGTCTGGAGTGAAGATATAGCCGTCGTACATCTCGAACTTCATCTGGCTATTTGCGCCATGAATGTTCTGTGCAATAGGCGTAAACAGTCCAAGAGGGTCACGTGATATGTTTTCAGCCATGAATCCACCAGAAGGGAACATCAGCATTTCCCTGTCAGCACTTAGCTGTTTATGGATAAACTCAGGCGATGCTAACAGACTGTCCATGCGTTGATAGTCCTCCTCTACAAGGAAGTAGGGGATGTTCTCATACACAAAGTCAATTACCTCAGACACCTTGTCCATGTCAAAGGTAGTTGTGAGGTCAGTGCACCAGCCAAGCGAATCGCTTTGCTCCAATGAGTTGGCAAAGCAATCGATAGCCTCTATCACCCTGTCTGCTCCTTCCTCTTTGCTATCACTCGTATGAGGATTGCGAAACATGACAAACATACGATTAGCGCCAGCTATGTCCTGATATACGGACAGGGCTTCCCTGTCGGACGTTCCCATAGGAAGGAAGTCGGTTATGTCCTCCTTGTATGAAAGCCCGAACACAAGGCACACAAGCAGCGTTGTCACGGTAATCAAGGATGACCATAACACGGTGGCATGCCTACTGAGGTAATCGTATATTCTTAGTATCATTTACTGAATTGTTTCTTGCTATCTATAGGATTGGAATAGATGCCAAGGAATATCTCCATCAAGGCCTCCACATCACAATCCAATTCATACTTTTCCAGTTGCTTCATGTATGTGACGAATGTGGCTTTCTGCTCTGGAGAATACATATTGGCATATTCACTTGTTCCGTACAACATATCATGTGCAATGTAGTTGTTAGGCGTAAGCCTGTATGCCGTGCAGATGCGTCTGTCAATCAACTCGGCAACATTCTTATGAAACTCGCACGAAGTACACTCCCCAAGTTGCTTCAGTTCGTCTTCTGTTATCGGTTCGCAGAACTCAATATGCACTTGTCCCTTTGGCTGGGTAATGCCAGTAAGAATACTATTGAGGTCTTCACCCGGCTTCTTGATGTATGGTCCCTGACGACGCTCGTACAATTCAATGGTCTTCAGTATGTCGCATGATTCCCATTCATACGACACAGCCACAGGAACGATATTCAGTTGTGCGAGTGACTTGACCTTATCGTCGGTACGACTCATGCCAAACATCTTTATTATACCTTGGTCTGTGCGGTCAATGCCATCCTTTGTCCTGCCATTACGCTGGGCAATCCACACTGATTGCTTTTTCTCGGTAATGACCGTACGGATATAGTCAGACAGATGCAGGCTTGCCTTATAGAACTCCTTTATGCTTCCGCCGGGACGCTCCACCTTGAACATCTTGTTCGACTTACCCACGTCTATGACCATCTGTCCCTGCATGAGGTTCGCTCCAAAGGTAATCTCGCAGGTGTCAAAGCCATTGTCCGTAAGAACATTTTGCATCAACGAGGCGTCAAGCATGATATCCCTATGATTTGAAACATAAAGATAGTTCGTATCTGTAGAGAGCTGTCCCAGACCACCATAGGTGAAATCCGAGATACTCCTCTTCATAATCTGTTTGTTTGCCCAATACATCACTCCCATCTGGAAGTCCCTAATCGTCTTGTAGGTCAACAGCTCCTTGCGAACATCATCCAGTGTCCTTTCCGGGAAAACGTATGACGCCACAAGAGGAAAAGATGTGCTTGCAACTATGCGCTGCATGGCATCAGGTATTTCCTCGTCTGTATATGGGCGGATATCATCAAAATTATTCATAAGCAATCAATCAAATTTACGTTTACTTGCTTGCATATTTTGTGGTCTCTCAGACTAGCGCTAGTCTGTAGTACAAACTAGCGTTAGTCTGTAATGCAAACTAATGCTAGTCTGCGCGCAAACTAGCGCTAGTCTGAGAGACTGCATTGGGATGCCTGTTCTTACACGACTAATAGCTATGTTTTGTGCAGCCTTTAGCCGATTGTTTATCAGCCTTTTCTGGCTTTTCCTTTGCCGCGATTCTACCGAACAACCGTGAACAATTCGTCAAGCCATTTGAGGAACTCGTCCTTCCATTGGCGACATTCCTCAGTGCCCTTCCTTGAAGATGCGCCGAAACCATGTCCACCAGTCTGGTATTGTATATATTTGTGCCTCACTCCATGTGCCGTAAGGGCAGAATCGAGTAACTCTGAGTTGTGATAGTCCACAGTTGGGTCATCCTTGCAGTTTACGAGAAAAACTGGTGGACAATCAGCTGCCACATGCTTCTCAAGTGACAGTGAGTCGCGTAATGTCCTGTTGTATTGTCCAAGTTCACCTAATAGGGCTCGCCTTGAACGACCGTGCGTACACTTTTCCGTGAACGTGACAACAGGATAGAGCAAACCTACAAAATCAGGTCGGAGAGATGATGTTGGCTCTATTCCCAACATTCCGAGGAAATCGGTTGAGAACATCTCGCCTGCACTCATTGCAAGATGTCCTCCTGCGGAGAAACCTATAACGCCTATCTTGTCTGCATCGACGTTGTATGTCTGTGCATTGTCACGTACATATTGTATTGCCCTTTGCAGGTCGGATATCATGTCTGGATGCTGATTGCCTTTTATTATCAATCGGCTGTGCGTAATAAACTGGAATATGCCTTGTACCCTATATCGTATGACAAATGCTGTTATTCCATGCTTGCTGAGCCACAGAGCCACATCCTTGCCCTCACTCTTCATGTCACGCCAACAATAGCTACCTCCCGGACATATTATTACAGCAATATGTTTGTTTTCACCTTTTGGTGGATATTCCGTCAAGGTGACGTCCGAAGCATCCACGTTTGTTCCTTCCCAGATGCGAATCCCATTCTGTGCTTCAATGGGCAATGTGCATGGGAGTAGCAATGTCAGTATTATCAGTATCTGTCTATAGCTCATTTATTTTATTTATTACATAATTCATTCCAAGGATAACCTCACTTGTAACGATGGCTGTGAGAGGAACACCGCAGAAGCCATGAAGGTTATTGCACTGCCCTGTCAGCAGTAGGTTCGGTATCTTGGTTACCACAGGTACCTGTGAAAGAATGATGTTCTTATAATCCTTGGAGAAACCACACATGCCGCCTTCCTTCACTCCGTAGTAGTCACGGATGGTAAGAGGTGAGGCTGTGTTTATCTTGTCAATGCAATCACGTATGCCAGGATGCACTTCTTCCATCATGTCGAGGAGTTTCTCGCAACATTCCTTTTTCCATGCCTCATACTCCTCGCCACGGTGACCAACGGTTGTGTTCTCCCATTTCTTCACATATTCCCATGCCATAGGGGCTGTGACGATGAGCTTTGTGCTGTATTCTCCCTGTTCTATCTCCGGTGGAGTCATGTATAGGAATCCCAGCGGCCATTGGTTGTCCGTCCTGCCAAAGTTCCATATCTCATTATACTTGCTCATGTAATAAGCAGTATAGTTGAAATACTTGAATGTGTTTGGCTTTAGCTTGATGTTAAGCGTGAAGGCTGAATATGAGTTGGGAACTTCCTCAAGTCTTGTCCTGTAAGACTTAGGGAATACCTTTGGATTGTCAAGCATCTTGAGCATTGTACAAGGGTGGATGGCTGAGATGTAGTAGTCTGCCACAAGCTCACGTCCCTTTGCCGTGACGATGCTCTTGATGTTTTTATCTTCTGTCACAATCGTCTCCACGGCCTCATTCACATACACCTTGCCTCCATTGTCAATGATGAGGTTCTTGAGAACTTCTGCAAAGAGGCCGCTACCACCAGCAAAGCGGCTTGGACCATTGATGTACAGGACAGAAATGATGGCATGTACAAATGCAGGTGTCATGTCGCCCCTTCCTGAATACAGTGGGTTCATATATGCCACGATGTGCTGGAGACGCTCGTCTGTTATATATTGTGCAATGAATGCATCTGCCGACTTAATGAAGTCCTCGGAGTGCATGAATATGTCATTCTTTGTAGGACGCAGATAGAACAGGTCCAGCTCCTCCGTGATACGGAACATGGCATCCACATATCGTGTGAGGTTATCCTTCTGGTCTGGGAAATAGGATGCAAGAGACTCAACGAAGTTCTTGCGTCCCTTTGCTATCTTGTATTCCTTTTTGTCTTCCGCGAAATAGAGTCTGTCGATGCAGTCGGCATCAACATCTTTGATATGTATCTTGTCGAGTATGCCAAGGTACTTGCATATCTTGCGGATGTTACCGCCTTCCTGCATTCCACCAATGACGTGCATTCCTGTGTCAAAAGACTCACCGAAGCGTACAAATGTCTGCAAGCCTCCACCCACAGTAGTATTCTTCTCTACCACTGTGACATCAAGACCTTCCTTTGAAAGAATCGCACCAGTGAAAAGTCCACCGAGTCCTCCTCCTATTATGATTGCACTTTTTTTCATTGTTTGTTTGCCTCTTTGATTTGTTCGTAAATAACGTCGGCTGGTACCAGTTCTGAACATGTGACTATTGTACCAACGATAACTCCCATCATACCATGAGAGTTGACATTCTGTCCTGCCAACAACAGGTTCGGTATCTTGGTTTTGTAAGGAACCCTTCCAGCAACGCCAAGATTTATATCTTTTGACACTCCGTACATAGAACCGTCCTCTGTTCCTGTATAGTCTATGTATGTGAGCGGAGTGGACGTGAAATAGCAATCAACGGAATCCATGAAGCCAGGGAAATGTTTCTCCACCTGACGCATAAGTACCTCTGCTTTAGATGCCTTGAACGCCTCGTAGTCTGTTCCTCTGCGACCAATCTCTGTGCCAGTCCATTGTGCTACATCTTCCATGTTCATATATGAGAGGATGACTCCGCTTTTTGCCCATTGTGGCTTATCCTCATGGCACATGTGCATGTAGAGGAATCCCTTAGGCCATTCTGCAGACGTGTAATGTTCACAGCCCCATGGAGTGTTGTCCACATAGCCATAATAGTTTGAGTTCATATATGGCACGACGTTCTCCTTGAACTTGACATATACGCCAAAACAGGCAGCAGTGTTTGGTATGCTTGTAATACGTGTCCTAAATGCTGGACGTATAAGTTTTGTGTCGAGCATCTCAAGCATCCTGTTTGGATGTACGGTGCTAATAACGTAGTCTGTCTCGTAAAAGTTCTCATCAGCAGTAATGACACCTTTTGCATGAGTGTCATCACATTCAATCCTTATAACTTTTTTGCGTGTCATCACTTGACCGCCCATTACCTCTATGGAGCGTGCAAGCGACTTTGCTATTGCATCACTGCCACCAACGATACGGAATGCACTCTGGTTGTAGAAATCCATTATGAACGCATGTTGTGAGAAAGGTGTCTTGTTACGTTCTGCCGAGTAAAGAGGTATGTTACCGACAAGAACGGATTTGAGAAGTTCGTCACCAAACAATTCGTCAAGAATGGAATTGATGCTGCGCATCTGATACTCTGTCTCTAAATGAGTGTCACGGATATCTGATGTGAGAGACTTGAGCCTTGATGCTGATGCCACCTGATTGACGATGGACATGTATTTTGCAAGATTATCCTTTTCTTTTGGGAAGTAGGAAGCCATCTTGTCAATAAACGCTTCACTGCCATTGGCAAAGTGGAACTGTTCACCTGCCAGACATATCTTGTCATAGGCTGTAGTGTCAAGTTGGCTTAGCTTAATGTCATCAAGTAAACCGAGATAGCGCATTACCGCATTCATAGTCTGACCTTCGGCACATGAACCAATGAAATGCATGCCGGTTTCAAACTTGGCACCTTTACGTGTGAAACATTGCAGGCAACCGCCTATCTGTACACCTTGCTCAAGTATGGTCACGTCATAACCATTCTTTTGCAGGATGTAGCCACAGGACAAGCCACCCAATCCACTTCCTATAATAACAACCTTAGACATCTTGTTCTATCTTATTTGCTATCTCCCAGTATCTCTTCTTATAATATTGGCGCATATATGACGCCTGTTGTTTCAACGTGTCTCCGAATGTGTTGAGCTCACTCGGTGTGATACGTTTGTCTATCTCAATTCGGATAGGCCACTTTGTGAGGTGCATATCCTTCTTTGGTAAAGCCTTTCCTGCTCCGTATAATACAAGTGGGATGACATCCAAGCCGAGAGTGTGGGCTATATGGAATGCTCCCTGATGGAAACGACCGATACTGCAATCTACGGAACGTGTTCCCTCTGGATATACGGCTATGCTGTATCCACGTTCCACGAGGTTCTTAAGTTTTGGCATTATCGTGTCCACACCTGCTGAAACAGGGTAGAACTCGGCTTTATGAATCACATAGCTATAGTATGGACTGTTCCATACCCAGTCGTTGGTAAGCACTACAAGCTTGCGTGTCTGTATGAGCATTGTCATAAGATCCAGGTGCGACTGGTGGTTGCAAATGATTACCGCAGGTTTCTCAAAGTCCTCGTTATGAGGATTGCTTATTGAAAATTTCACTCCCGGTATGCCATGTATCTTGAGTACGAACCTTGCCATGAAGTTCAGGATGCAATGAAGATGGTAACGTTTCTTATCTGTTATCTTTCCTATCTTCAGATACACCACCGTTATTGGCGTCATGATGAACATGGAGAATATCAGGAAGAACATGAACGAATATATCGTTCTGAGTATTATCATCACTCCACGGTAAATACGGAGAGGTAGTCCATATACTATGGCAAGGAAACATAGAACCGTATTAAGTATGGATATACGCGTAAAATCCTTTGCAGGGCGGAAATGTGACACTCGCTCCTCTGGTGCAGGATAATACACGTTAACAGGAACGGACACAATGTTCACTCCATGCCATGAAGCAAAGACAAGAAGCTCAAGTTCTGCCTCGTATCTTGATGTGAGGAATGACAGTCCATATAGCTTCTTGAGAGGATAAAGGCGGAAACCTGTCTGTGTGTCCTTCAGAGCCTTGCCCGTCTGTACCCAAAACCAGAAATTGCTGAATTTATTGGCGAACTTACTGCCTCTACTTCTTTGTACAAGCTCAAGGTCTTTGCGTTCACCTACTATCAATGCTCCCGGATATTTACATGATGCCTCAAGCATGATATGTATGTCTTCTGGGAAATGCTGACCGTCAGAATCGAGTGTTATTGCGTATGCAAAGCCCATCTCAAGTGCTTTCTTGAAGCCACGTTTAAGGGCTTCACCTTTGCCTGCATTGTTGGGATAGGCTACAAGAGTGATACCGTCCATCGACTGCAAGACCTCAAGTGTGCCGTCGTTTGCTCCGTCACATACAACGATGATGTCGTCACACTGAACCTTGGCACGTTGTACTACATCAGCAATGGTTCCAACATTATTGAATGTCGGAATCACAACGCATATACCTCTTTCACGAAGTAACTTGCGTTGAGCGATGAGTTTTTCCTGCTCTACTGTTTCTGGCATACTAACGATATCTTGGCATAAACGACATCTCCAGATGTTACTGAAATCTGGGATTTCACTGCATCCTCTTCTTCCTTTATGCTTGTGATGTTATAGTCAATCTCCGTAACGTCGTCAGGAGATATTATAGACAGGAACTTAATGTTCTTTATAGCCTTAATCTCCAGTGACTCATTCCTATGTTCCTCAATAAGCTCCTTTGCTATCTGAGTGATACAGACGCCTGGAGTAATAGGCTGGCCAGGAAAATGAGCCTTATATATTGTATGTTCACTATTTAGTCGGATACGGAAAACGATACCTTTTTCTGTATCGTTCTTTGCAACGATAGTGTACAGACTATTCTTTAGTATCATCCTTTAACGGGTTGAATGTATATATTATATGCTGTTTCTTGTTCTCGTAAGTGTAGATACCTTGTGGAAGTTGGTGCATTATGTTCCTTAAATCCTTCCTTAGCACTCTCCTGATGTACCATTTGTTCATCTTGCTCATCACGTTCAGTATCTTCACCTTGTCCTTGCTGGGATTATATGTGAAGTCCACGGCTGAAAGCCCAAACTCATTTACAATGCTTGCCTTGACGATGCCTTCATCCTTCATCATCATGCATACGCCACTGATGTAGGCTTTCCTGATGTCTATCTTCACGTCATATTTTGCTCGTTCACCATCTTTGTCCGGGAACTGAACCTGCGAGAATAGCTCAGATGAAACAGATAGCAGCAGTAATACGAGCAAACACTTAATTGATAGCAAATGTCGAAGCATTGATATTCTTGTTTAATTGTATATTCTTTAGCTCAATGACAGTGTTGTCTCCTTTCTTCTCCTGCATCTCTACCTTTGCTATTGTGAGCTGGCGCTTATTGACGTACAGAATAATCTTGGAGAACATCTGTTTCATATCTTTCTTCTGTGGAAGGAGTGTAGCAACATATTGCTCTGGTGTCTCTGCCACGGATATCTTGAAATCCTTCTTGTCTGTGAGACACTTGCCCACCACACTGTTCATCATCATTCGGGCTATCTCCTTGAACATCTTGTTCTGGTTGACATCGATAACGTCATTACGATTACCTTTTTTCAAGAGAACCTTTGAATCATTGAGGATGAATGTGTATGTATATGGTGATGTGTATTCCCAACGAAGCTTACTGCTTTGCTGATAATACATCTTGCCATACGAAACCATATTGTCGTTCAGCAGTTTCATGTGCTTCGTCTGCACGAAGTCACACTGCATGCTCGCCATACTTTGGGCAGCCTTGCTGATTTTCTGTATGATTTTCTGCTCTCCTTCGTTCTGCGCCATGGCAATAACGGGAGTGAGGCACATCAGTATTATATATAGTATCTTTTTCATTTGGCAATAAGATAGCATCCTAACATTATTAATAATATTCCTATCCATTTGATATAGTCAACGCTCTCATGAAACACCACTACGGCAAATATCATTCCAAACACATAGCTCAATGATACCATAGGATATGCCATGCTAAATGGGAAATGCTTGATGATATATAGCCATAGTACGCTTCCTGCACCATAACAAAGTCCACATGCTGCAAACTGCCAATTAAGCAGTACGGAACTGAAGAAACTCCAGTTCCATCCGAATTGCTCCATTCTGCCAAGTGCTATTTTCAGAAACACCTGACCGCCAGAAAGCAATAAACTTTGTAATATTGCAAGTAAGAATAGTTGCATAGGCTTAGTCTTTTCTTCCCAACAGGATTACTCTTGAATCTATCATCTTTGGTTCTGGTAAACCAAGTCGTTTCATGAATCCGCAGTACAAAGGTGTTGCTTCGTCATGGCAGCCAACCAAGACTGTTTTTGCCTTACCTGTACGTATAAGGCGTTCCGCATCCTTCATTGCACATTCAAGAGACCTTTCTCCTTGTGTATAGGTAATGTTGTATCCGTGACACTTGAGACGAATGGCTATAGCGCTGCCAATAGTATTATGAGTGCTCTGCATGAACAGTGTCGGTTTTAGCAACTGCTCGCCATTCTCGCAAATATCCTGAAGGAACTGTTCGCTTGTCTCGAGCATTCCGTTTGCCGTAGCTGTGATGATGGCATCTGGTCGCTCAATGTTTGCTTTCCTAAGCACACGCATGGAAGTAAGACAACTTGCCTTCATCAGTTTTCCCATTCTTCGGGCTTCGATAGGGAATACAAACTCCTTTATTTCTTTCAAGGATTCCATATCTTCTATTTCATCTTTTGCAAGTACATCTACTACATATTGGGCTGTAGCCTCATCCTCTGTATGTGGCGTTTTGCTGAGAATTATGGAACTGTCATTTCCTCCAAATCCGAAGGAGTTGCACACCACATTCTCAATGTCAATGTTGTTAATTCCTGTCGATGGCGTGATACAGTTGTCATCCTGTTTCTCCCATCCGAGACTTGCGGGAACAAATCCGTTCTGCATGGCAAGGATTGAGAAAACTGTCTCTATGGAACCCGATGCAGATGTTGTGTGACCCGTGAAAGCCTTGGTACTTGATATTGGTGGTATGGAGTCTCCAAATACACGTCGTATTGCGGCACTCTCACTTGGGTCATTGTTCGGAGTTCCTGTGCCATGAGCGTTGATATAATGAATATCCTGTGGTTTAAGTCCAGCCATTGCCAATGCCTCTGTCATTGCAAGATATGCACCTTCACCATCCTCTGACGATGCTGTCTGGTGAAAGGCATCACACCTGTTACCATATCCTGAGACATACGCAAGTGCCTTGTCGTCTTCTGCATCAGCAGATTTTTGCATCACGACAAATGCAGCTCCTTCGCCGAGGTTAAGCCCTGCACGAGTGGCATCGAAAGGACGGCATTGCTCTTTGTCCAGAATCATCAATGTGTTGAAACCATTGAGATGGAACTTGGACAATGCTTCCGTGCCGCCGGCAATAACGATGTCGGCTTCGCCCGTCTTAAGCATTTCCGCACCGATGATGATGGAGTTTACTGCAGATGAGCATGCTGTTGACACGGTTATGGTTTCTGCACCATCCAATCCACATATTCTGGCAATATCGTCAGTCGTGCTTCCACAGTCATGCTTTGAAATGACTGAAAGCATCTCGTCAGACTCCTGCATCAGTTTGAAATGGCGTTCCGTTACGTCCATTCCACCGACCGTTGTTCCTGAGATTAGGGCAACCTTCTTACCATCAAGTCTGTCGATGTTAGCCTGTTTAAGAGCCTGTCGCACAGCAATAGCACCCATAAGTGTGGTACGACTCCATGCTTCGCCTTTGTCAAGGTTAAGCATGGACTCCATCTCCTCGTTAGAGAGTTTCACCTCTCCCACGGGCAGTTCTGTATGCTCTGACTGGAGATAATGCATGGTTCCTATCCCCGACTTCTTCTGACGAAGTGAGGCGAGAACCGAAGGAATGTCATTACCTATGGCACAAACGATTCCAAGACCAGTTATTGCTATGCTCATGTTGATATAATTATGAGGTTGGATAGGCGGCAGTTAATCCGAAGCTTTTACTTTGTCCTATTCTTATGAACGTATTCTGCAATTGTAGCAACGCTCTTGAAGATGTCTTTGCCTTCTGCAGGATTAGCAAGACGAATACCATACTCCTTCTCAAGAAGTACGATTAGTTCGAGTGCATCAATAGAGTCAAGTCCGAGACCTGTACCGAAAAGAGGTGCGTCTGTCTCTATTTCCTCTGGTGTCATCTCCTCAAGATTGAGGACTTCAATTATCTGTTTCTTTAATGTCAATATTAATTCTTCCATTGTTTTATGGTATATTATATATACTTTATTTCTGCTTCAAAGTTCATGTCGTCCTTATAATCCACCCAACCATAGATTATATGGTGGATATCAGGCTCGCAAAAACAAGTAACGGCTATTGAATCCATCAACGACCATTCTTTCTTGTCTATGATATATAAGGATGTTTCGCCTTTTAGACCGTTGCGTATAGCTATCTCGCCTGTCATAATATTTGGGAGAGTATAGACAAATACTGAAGGACTTGGAAGGTTCATCATCTCCGAATGATGCTGTCTGTCTGAGACGATAGATGATGTACGATTGAACAGCACTACAGAAGTGTGCTCTGCATCAATATCCTTTACTGCCTTTATTAGTAGTTCGGAAGCAACGAAAGCAAGTCGTGCAAGGCTGTCCATCTTGTAGAACTTAGGATAGTCGCCCACTTGTGACTTGTATATTTCCGTAAGCATTGCTTTCCCTTTGCACTCTGTATGGAAAACCTTGCCATCTATCTCGACCTTTTCTGGCGAAATTCTCACTATTGTATATTGGTGCTTTATATCACTACGGGAATCCGTTGTTGGCAGTTCCAATGACTTGCCTAACAGCAGAGAGGCATTACATCCTCCGAAACCGGATATCATCTTGACAAAAGCATTCTTATTCGTTGTGCGTGACTCAGAAGTGATATCCATATTGCCACTCACGCCAAGTTCTTCAAATCCTCGGTTGGCAGGGATGAAACCATCATCAATGCTACGCATGGATATTATTGTCTCCAATAATCCTGCTGCCCCCATGGTATGTCCGAAATAGCCCTTGAGTGCAGACACTGGCACGTCAGATAGTTCTGCCCTTTGTATTGCCTTTGATTCCATCTGGTCATTATACATGGTAGCAGTACCATGTACGCTAACCATTGCAAGCTCCTGCTTGGCAACATCGGCAAGTATGGTGTTCAATGTAGCATACGCTCCATCGCCCTTAGGTGAAGGGGAACTGATGTGAAAAGCATCGTTGCGGACACATCCTCTATATAATGCCCAATCTTCATGTGATGTGCATGACACATTAGGCTTGTCTTCTTTTCCAAATATAATTGTGGCAGCAGCTTCTCCAAGATTCAGTCCCAGTCTTTCTATGTCGAAAGGACGGCATGGCTCGTCGCTTACAGCCTTGAATGACTGGAAGCCACTCACCACGAATGGAGACTGACAATCTGCACCTGTGACAATTGCATAGTCATATAGGTCTGCATCCAAAAGACGTAAAGCGAGAACCTGAGCTGCCGCTCCAGAGATACAAGCATTACAAACCACTATCGGCATTGTCGTTACGCCTATGGCATCGGCAATCTTCTGTGCGGCTGAGGCTGGATATTCTCTTTCCTCGTCACATTCAGGGTTGTCAAGAATCTCGATGTTTCCCTTCGTGGTACTTACAATAAGCACGACCCTGTTGCTCGTTATATCAATGCTTGTACCAGACAATGCATCGTTGATGGAATGGAGGATGACAGACTCGAATCGGGTGTATCCGTTCTTCCTCATTGCCTCATTTTGAGCATCTGTAAAGAGTGATGCACAGAAAGGCTCTGACAGTCCCCACTTCCCCTCATAATGTGTCAAAGCAGAACGACCTGACTTTACAGCCTGATAGTTCTCCTCTGTCGTCATCCCGATGGGTGATGTTATATTAGTGGATAGAACCTTTATTGCCATCTTTCTTTCCATTGTCTATAGAACTCAGGATTATCCCAGAGCAACTGATATTGCTGGTCCATGAATACCTGAATACTTCTTGCCGTCACAAATACAGTGCCATCATCAGGATCGACAATCTCATAGTCGAAGATAACCTTGGCAGCTTCTGTCGGTACATACGTTATTCGCACTATAGGCTTCATACCGTATCTCAATGGACGGCGATACTTGATGTTCAGTTCGACGATAGGTGCAAAGACCTTCTCGTCAATATAACGCTGGTAGGCTAAGTCGTACTTTTTGCCGAATGTCTCACGGGCATCCTCAAAATACAAAGGGTATGAACCATGCCATACCACATTCATTATATCCACTTCACTGAAGCGAATCTCTATCTGTTTTTCTGCGAAAAGCTTTTCCATCACTCAGCCTCCCTTACTGCTATTTTCATTTCTGATGTTACAAGCACCTTGTCGCCACATGTAACAACCGCATTTGCAAGAGTCATTCCGAATACTTCCTCCAAGACGTCCACTGTTGTTGTGATGGTGTCACCCACCTTTGGAAGTTCGTTTACCTGAAGGTTACGGATAGCACCGATGAATCCCAACTGTATTCCCTTAAGCAGGATATACTTGTTTACGTACCCTATACGTGCGGCACACGTCTGGGCTATGTTCTCTATAAGACCTGATGCTGAGAAATACCCATTATCGACAAACAAGTTGTCTGCCGATACCGTCAGTTCCGTGACTGTGCGCGTCATGTCAAATTTCACAAGCGTGCCTATCATCACAAAAGGCTCCTGCTGTGGCAGAAGCTCATGTATATCAATGCTACGTAAGAAATTCTCTGTAGGCTCTTTTGCATTCATCTAATTCCAGAAATCAAAAAAGTTATACCACTGTGCAGGATACATATCCAGTATCCTCTCAAGTTCACGAACGTAAGCCTTTGACAACTGACTTATCTGTTCCTTACGTGATGCGCTCTTGTCATATTCAAGCTCTGTGACATAGGCGGTATAACCTGTAAGTGATGTCTTCATCACATTCACGGCAAGTACAGCCAGTCCCCTCATTGTTGCAACGCTGAAAGCTCCCTGTGAGAACTTAGCTTTTGCTCCAAGAAAATCAAGTTCAATGTATTTAGGGGAACCATTGATGCGGTCGGCAGGCATACTTACGATTTCGCCATCATGAAGAGCCTTGTCTATAAGGAAAAGATGGCTCATGTCAGACTTTATCGGTATCATAAAGATATTCTTGTCGCTGAACATCTTTTCTCTGCCACTCATTACCGAAGCCTTTTCTCCGTCAAAGACAAGAGCATTTATCGACTTCGATTCCGTGTAGAATGTGTATCCTGCAATCTCGTAGTTTCCAATATGCGAACTGAACATCAGAAAACCATCAGGCTGCTGTGTGAGTTCGTCAAATCGTTCCTTGCCTACGGCATCAATCTTGAACTTCTTGCCGGCATACATTGCAAACCTGTCAATGACGACCGTGCCGAAGATGCAATGATTGGTATAGGTCTTCCAAGCAGACTTTAATCTTCCGTATTTCCTTCGATGACGGAAATAATAGTATGCTGTACGACGACTTGGGTTGAGTATGAGACAGACAGGAATGACAAACACGGCAACAAAAGCATAAAGGATACGTACATCCATAACTCTCAACATCCTGATAAGCCATCGATGCATCCAGCCATTACCGTATGTCGTACCTGCCCACTGTTGTTCCATCTATTATTTTACCTTTGTTTCTATGTAATCACAGAATTTTGTGAAAGTATCAACACCAGCCATTTCTTCTGGCTTGATCTTGAAACCGAAGTTCTTCTCTACAATAACGACAATATCAACAAAGTCAAGGCTGTCAATACCCATGTCTTCCTTTAACTTGGCATCTGGGAACACCTTGTCCTCTTCGATTTCGAGATCTTCAATCAAAAAATTCTTTACCTTTTCTTCTATTTCAGTACGATTCATATTGTTAAGTTATTTTTATTACAACTGTTAATGAAATTAGGCAATTAAGAAAATGCGGAATGTAAGTCGTACATGTTACACATATTTAGCAGTTTAGCAACGTCAAACATTATACAATACTACTAATTACCAATTATTCGGGTGCAAAGTTAGTCAAATTTTAGATAATATGCAAACACTCCTCTTTATTCAACTTTAGCAAGTTCCGCTTCCGCTTTACTTGCTTGGAGTAGAAGGATGTTTTACAGTTCTTGCTTCTTTTTGCAAACAACGATGCTATGTCCCTGTCCAAGCCCGTCGTGTATTTCCTCTATGACAAGTCCTGCATCTACGATACACTTCTCCAAGTCCTCTGTATTGTACATCTTGCTGTTACCGTTTGCCATGGCGGTGAAGTATAGTGATGTCATTGTGAGGCAGAAAGCGGCAGGCTCATAACGCTGGCGATCCCATAGTGTCTCCATGATGAAAAGGCGTGTGCCTTCTGTCATCACATTGGCAGCTCGGGTAAGTATGCTGACAATCTCATCCATTGAGAAGCAATCGAGGAACTGTGACATCCATATTGTATCAAGTCCACCTTCTCTCTTTGGGAAGAGACAGCTCTTGTCAAGAAGATTTATTGCATGACCCTTTATTCGTTCTGCACCTTCCTTACCTTTTATGTTGTCCTCCATCATCTTTATCTGCTGGGGAAGGTCGAGGATGGTTACCTCTACATCCTTGTCGTAGCCGACGCATTTCAACGCCCACTTTCCGGTATTGCCTCCCACATCATAAAGCGAACGCGTGTGGTACTTGCCAAAGACGATTTCCAGAGCTTCGGGGAATGATGAATCGCTATAGAAATGGTCGAATCCGAGCCATGAATTACGTACTTGTTCCGGTAGGCTTGACAAGGCTTCATACAATGTCGGCCAGTTGCCGAAATGCTTAAGACCTTCAGGCTTACCGTTCACAAGTGATTCCTCCAATCGGAACATTCCCTCATAGTTCACATCATGATTAAAGTCTATGTTTACACGTGTGGCAGGGTCGTTCAGCAGAAACCATCCAGTCTTGGAAATAGTGTATCTGTCGGTATTTGTATCTACGAGTACAGTACCGATGCAGAGTGACGCTTCCAACAAGCTTTTGACAGCATAGTCCGACAACTTGGTCTTTTCGCATATCTCCTGACGTGTGGCACCTGTGCTGCTGTCACGTATGATGTCCAAAATGCCAAACTTAATCATCAGACGTGAAGCCTGAAAGACAATAGGTCCCCAGGCAATGAACTCAGCCATGCGCTGAGCTTCCTTAGCTGATAATTGTTCCTGTGTGTATTTTTTTTCTAAAGAAGAAAACAGATGCATAGTTATTGTGGTTGAGTCAGAGATAATTCCGAAGAATTTATTAATTATTAGAAGTACCCTTTATTCAAGTTTCGCAAGTTCAGCTGACGCTTTACTTGCAAGGAGTTAAAAAGGAGTTAAAGAGTAGTTAAAGTGGAGTAAAAAAGACGAATGTCCATCGCAAAGTGGTTTTTGATAAACGAAAATTTAGAACTTTTCGTTCTTCAAAAAAATCCGCGAACAATCATGCGTCTTTTTAACTTCCTATATAACTCCATTTTAACTACAATTTAACTACAAGCTAAACTTGAATACCCTTTATTACCAACGCACTATTAGTGCCTCCGAAACCAAAGCTGTTGCTAAGGATAGTCTTGACCTCAGTATCTACAGTCTTTGTTGCAAGGTTAAGGTGCTCGGAATATTCATCAGGATTTTCAAAGTTTATATTAGGTGCAACGAAATTGTTGTGCATCATAATCAATGAATATACAGCCTCGCTTGCACCAGCCATCCAGCACTCATGTCCAGTCATTCCCTTTGTGGAACTAATCAATGCACGATGTCCGCGGAACAGACGATCCAAGGCTATAGCCTCGAACATATCACCTTGATGGGTACTTGTGGCATGGGCGTTGATATAATCAATATCGTCAACTGTTACGTTGGCATCTTTCATGGCACGTGACATGGCAATCTCACAGCCCACGTCGCTTGGCTGACTGATACCGCCGCCATTGCTTGAGAATCCATAGCCAACCACCTCTCCAAGAATCTTTGCACCACGCTTTATGGCATGCTCGTAATCCTCAAGGACAAGTGCGGCTGCGCCACCGCTTGGAATGAGACCGTCACGGTCACGGTCAAACGGACGGCTCGCCTTTGTAGGCTCATCCATCCTCTTTGAGAATGCGTTCAGGGCATCGAAACTTGCCATTGAATAGTAGTTTGTTTCCTGTGCACCACCGACAAGTACCATATCCTGAAGACCCTGCTTAATCATCATGTAGCCGAGGCCAATGGAGTGGCTTCCGCTGGCGCAGGCAGAACTTACCGTAAAGTTCACGCCCCTGAGATGGAAGATAGTGCTGAGGTTCATGTTTACGGTTGAGTTCATCGACTGGAAGATATAACCGCTACCCATCAACTGGGTATCATGCTTTTCCTCCATAATCTTGGCAGCCTCAATCACAGGCTTTGCCGAAGAATCGTTGCCAAAGATAACGCCACACTCATTCTCGTTGAGGTAGTCCTGCGAAATACCAGCCATTTCGAAAGCCTGCTTACTTGCCATATACGCATATTCAGCCTCCTCGCTCATGCCCATTCGCAGACGGCGGTCAATGACACCCTTGAGGGCTGGTTTCTCCACAACACCAGTAAGTCCGGACTGATATCCGTACATCAATCTGTCGTTGTCAAGTATTATTCCCGACTTACCGTGATAAAGCGAATCCTTAACTGTCTCTATATCCGTTCCAAGGCATGACCATATACCCATGCCCGTTATTACAACTCTTCCCATATCTTATGTGTAAAGTCCACCATTTATCGAAATAACCTCTCCAGTGATGTATGATGCTGCATCTGAAAGGAGGAAACCAACGAGGTCGGCAACCTCCTTAGGAGTACCGAACCTGTTCATCGGAACAAGCTTCTTGAGTTCGTCCACAGGAAGTTCCTTTGTCATGTCCGACTCTATAAATCCCGGTGCAACGGCATTTACGGTAACATTACGTGATGCCACCTCCTGAGCTAAAGCCTTTGTTGCACCAATCAAGGCAGCCTTTGCTGCGCTGTAGTTTGTCTGTCCGGGCATACCCTTAATGCCTGACAACGAAGCCATATTGACAATCTTTCCACCATGCTTACGCATCATCATCTTAGTGATAAGACGACGTGTGACATAGTAGAAACCATTAAGTGATGTGTTGATAACTGAATTCCAATCGTCAAGTGGCATCATGAACATTACGTTGTCATGACGGACACCTGCATTATTTACCAGATAGGCAATATAGTCATCGGGATGGTTTGCCTCCCATTGGTCAATGGCGGCATCCACCTCTTCCACGTTTCCTACATTGAACTGGAGTAACTCGGCTGAACCGCCGGCTTCCTCTATTTGAGCCAACGTCTCTTTTGCGGCATCAATATTATTCTGATAGTTGATAATTACGGGGATGCCCATCTGTGCTATCTTGATAGCACAAGCCTTGCCTATACCTCTGGACGCACCAGTAACAAGAGCATATTTCATATTATATTTTTTGTGCAAATATAATTATAATTTCTATGATGAAGTGCAATTGCATTAATTTTTTTGACTTTTGACTAAAAATCCTCTGATAAACTTTGTAATCTATTTTGTACCTTCATGTGATACATTTTCAGTTGTTAGTATCCTTATGTCGCATAGTACAGTGGCTACACTTGAAACACGAGTGAATTCAACCGTACAGTTCGAGTGAATTTCTGTATGTGTTATTAGTACTGGTGCAATAAATTCGCACTGCTTTATAAGTTATCAAACAAAGTACGCTCTTTGACATTTTGATTGAGATTGACAGAAGCACGTGAAATCGTAATCAGGTCTCTAAGCGAGGTTTTCTCCAAA
>JAFZVY010000079.1 GCA_017617575.1 Bacteroidaceae bacterium
TACTTGGGTGGTTTTAGCCTCGGGGTTCCACCTCTTCCCATCCCGAACAGAGAAGTTAAGCCCGAGCGCGCCGATGGTACTGCACCGCAATGTGGGAGAGTAGGTCGCCGCCTTCTTAGGAAGTCTCCAGCAGAAATGCTGGAGGCTTTTTCTTTGTGCTTGCACAAAGAAAAGTTAAAAGTTATAAATTATAAGTTAAAAGTTGGGCTGGCGCACGGAAAGCAGGCTTGCGTACAGTGGAGTAATGCTGGCTTGTTTTTCATGAAAGGCAAGAGCCAAGGACGGCTCTTGAGGCATGGTGATGTGCGCGCAAAGGGTGAGTGAAGTGTGAAGTTATGAGTAGAAGATACAAAAAAGGCTCGCATACGGATGGTGTGCGAGCCTTTTGGCGTATTGTGGGATGTTTGTTGTGCTTTTATTTGTTTTGCTCTGCAAAACGTTTTGCCTGCTCTGCAATGAGCTCCTTGTCGTCAAAGTAGTCGATACGCATGGCGTGACGTACTTCTGCAAGGGTCTTGGCACCGACCTTGCGGGCTTCTTCTGTTCCGCGCTTGAGAATCTCGTAAACGCCTGGGATGTCCTTCTCGTATTCCTTACGACGGAGACGAATTGGCTCAAGACGGTCGTTAAGGACGTTGAGGAGGAACTTCTTGCAAGTTCCGTCACCGAGTCCGCCACGCATGTAGTGGTCTTTGAGCTCCTGAAGGTTCTTGTACTCTGGAAGGTACTTCTCGAAGTCAGAGTCCTCGCAGAATGCGTCAAGATAAACGAATACAGTATTCTGGTAGTGATGCTCGTTACCTTCGGCATCTGTGTATGTTCCCTCAAGGTGACCTGGGTCTTCAATGTTTAGGTGAAGTGGGTCTGTGAACATTGAGTTAACCTTCTTCTTGAGCTCCTTTGGTGAGTCAGAGAGGTAGATGCAATTGCCGAGTGACTTGGACATCTTTGCCTTGCCGTCTGTTCCTGGGAGACGAAGACAAGCTGCATTGTCTGGAAGAAGTATGTTTGGTTCTACGAGCACTTCACCATAGATATTGTTGAAGCGACGTACAATCTCGTTTGTCTGTTCGAGCATAGGCTTCTGGTCTTCACCTACTGGTACTGTAGTGGCCTTGAAGAGGGTGATGTCTGCTGCCTGTGAGATAGGGTAGCAGAAGAAGCCTGTTGGGATGTTTGCCTCGAAGTTGCGAGCCTGAATCTCTGACTTGACAGTTGGGTTGCGCTGGAGGCGACTTACCGTCACGAGGTTCATGTAGTAGAAGCTAAGTTCTGTGAGTTCAGGAACGGCACTCTGAATAAAGATGTTGCACTTGTTTGGGTCGAGACCTGCAGAGAGGTAATCGAGAGCAACCTCAATAACGTTCTGGCGAATCTTTTCTGGGTTATCTGCGTTGTCAGTCAAGGCCTGAGCGTCAGCAATCATAATGAATATCTTGTCGAACTCTCCTGAGTTCTGGAGTTCCACGCGTCGGCGTAATGAGCCTACATAGTGACCAATGTGGAGCTTACCTGTAGGACGGTCGCCTGTGAGTATAATCTTTTCCATTTTTTGTTTATGTTGTCTATTTTGATGCAAAGATACGACTTAGTGCGCTAAATGCCAAATAATAGTGCGGAATTATGGGGGAGCAGCCAAAGACGGCTGCAAGAAAAGGGAAGGATGCGGTAATGGGGCGGCAGAAGAGGGCAGGAATGGAGAGAGAGCATAGGGATAGAGACGCAGCCAAGGACGGCTGCGAAAGGGGAATGCATGGAAGCAGCCAAGGACGGCTGCTGGTAAAGAGGGGACTGCCAAGGGTGGCTGCTGATGATGGGAGACTGCAATGGAACTGCTGGGACGGCTGCTTTGGCTAAAACTTGAGGCGAAGCTGAATTTGTAGGTCTTCCTTGTGAGGGGAAAGGATGGATTGCGTGCCTGGACCGATGGTTTGCTTGTTGTGGAAATGGGTGGTGCCAATCTTGCTTGTGATGGTAAGGTTTGGGGTAAGTGGAATGGAAGCCAATGCTATAATCCTGAAGCCTTCGTAGTAGTAACTGGACATGCCGAAGGTGTAGAGGAGGCTTGGCTCATAGCTGTAGATACGTGCGTTGTAGGTGTCTGTGTTGAAGTATGTGGCTGATATGTTGAAGCGTGTCTTGTTGCTTTTCCATTGCACCTGCTCACTTATGGCATAGCCGTATTCCTTGTTGTTTGGGTCAAAGTCTATCATGATGCCGTTGAGGGTTGTCTTGAAGGAAAGCTTGTCTGTGGCGTTGTATGTGCATGATAGTCGCAGGTTGTGGGAGGTGTTGTAGAGTAGTGCCTTGATGGTGTCTGTTTTAGATTTGTGAAAGACAAAGTCTTTTTGCTTGCTCTTCATCTTGTAGCGAAGGGCAAAATCGAGGGTCTTTGATGGGGTATAGCTTATCTGAACAAGTCCGTCAAAGCCATGTGAACTGCTACTTACCTGATATTTCAACCAAGGGAAGTAGTAGAAATCGAGATGAGCGTCAATGGTTGTCCTTCTTATTGCCTTGCTGTTCCAGCCAATGAAGATGCCTTGCTCGTTTTGCGGCAAGGAGTTTTCGCTAAAGGCATTGCTGTTTATGGAAACATACTTGTGGCTGTAATAGCGTTGTATGAGTGTTAGTGTGTTTGAAGGGTTCATGTTCCAGATGATGGTGTTTAAGGTGGCTATTCCTCCTTTGTTGCCTGATGCCGTTTCGCCAAGGAAAGCCCATTTCCTGTCCTTGTAACCGTAGGAAAGGCTGTATGAAAGGAAGTCATTGCCTTTGGCATTATGGAATCTGTACAGGGATGCTGGCGTGTCGTACTTCGGCATCAAAGGAAGGGAGAAGTGGGTGTAAGCCATGGTTGCTGACAGCTGTATGCTGTTGCGCTCCCAATGTATGTTACCGCCAATGTCCGTTACGGACGTGTTGCCTTTCTTGCTTTTCTCGAGTATCGTTCTGTGCAATCCGTCTGTCTTGAGTGACGTTATTCCTGTGCCGTCCTTGTTGATGTTGGCGTCTATGTTCCTATATGAGGCGAATGCGGAAATAAGGAAACTCTTGCATTTAATGGTTGTGGCACCTCCCGTGAAATAGTTTGCCTCGGTAAGTGAAGAGTGTCTTGTTATGCCTCTGTCCATCTTATCCATCTTGCCAAACATCATGCCCTTGCCGAAGCTTGTGCCTGTGTTCACCACGAGTCCTTGTCCGAAGCTTATCCTGTAGTTGCCTATGATTGCGTTCTGGATGCAACCTATGTCCTGTATCTGTGCATAGCCCGTCATGTAGTCTATGCTTTTCTCGCCCGGGTCTTTCTCTGCTTGTATGCCTAAATGAAGGTGCTCCATGCTGTTTAGCCTGTAACGTATGGAGTGGTATAGTCGGCTGCCCTCATAGTGCTTGTTATCTGACGTTCCTTGATAGTCCTTGTAGCCTTCCTGAGTGTAGAAAGGTATGTCCGTTCGTGCGGTCACCTCGTTCCTTATATTGCTTAGCAAAAGTGATGGCGTAATCTTGTTTGGCGTGTCGCCTGCATAGCAGAAGAGGCGGAGGAACTGGCGAGTGTCCTTGTCGATGGATGGTACGTACATCAGTTCGCCAAGCGAAACCATGGCTCCGTTGGCTACTATATAATAAAGTATGTCCTTAATCTGTGATGAGGAGAGGAAAGGAAGCTGTGCAAGCTCCTGTTCCGATGTGTTGTTAAAGTTAATCTTGTTGGTGTGTATTTCGAGTAGCTCGTCAAAGAGGATATCGTTGCGTGAGTCATCGTCGAAAGGGTGGTAACGCTCCACGAAGTCGTCCCATGTCATCTGCTGGGCATTGGCTCTGTCTGCCCCAAACGACCATAGGATAATGAAGAGTGCAAGTATGTATTTCCCTGTCTTTTTCATTGGCTCGATAACTCTGACTATGCAAATATATGCTTTTATGTGTAGGATGAGGGCAAATAATCCGATAAACTGTGATTGATGTGGCATTTCTATCACAAATGTGAGTATTTTGTCGTGTTTTATGATTTTTTTGCTTGTATTGTTCATATTTTATCATCATTTTTTTTTACCTTTACAAACTATAATGTATAAGTGTATCCCTTAATTAACTGTGTTGCTGTTTCATTTGTATGTTACATAGCAGTTTAAGGGAGTTAATTATATGTAAGCGTCGGAACGGACCGATGCAATTTAATACGAAGAAAAAAATGATAAATATAAATGGACTACAAATGGAATCTAACACCTCCTACAACGGAACAAGAGGACTTGGCGAAAGCCCTGGCTGACGCGGTGGGCATTACGCCAATCGTCAGCAGGTTGCTTGTCGGTAGAGGTATTACTACTCCTGAGGCTGCAAAGTCTTATTTCCGTCCGCTCTTGCATGAGTTGCACGACCCATTCCTTATGTTGGACATGGACAAGGCGGTGGAAAGGCTTAACGAGGCGATGGGTAGGAAGGAGCGCATCATGATCTATGGCGATTATGATGTGGACGGCTGTACTGCCGTGGCTCTTGTGTACCGCTTCCTCCAGCAGTTCTACAGCAACATTGAGTGCTACATCCCAGACCGATACGAAGAGGGATATGGCGTTTCGATTCAGGGCGTGGACTATGCTGCGGAACAAGGCGTCAAGCTCATCATTGTTCTTGATTGTGGCATTAAGGCTATCGACGAGATTGCCTATGCAAAGGAGAAAGGCATCGACTTCATCATATGCGACCATCATGTGCCTGATGAAGTGTTACCTCCTGCCGTGGCGATACTTAACGCCAAGCGCAAGGAATCCACTTATCCTTACAGCGACCTCTCTGGTTGTGGCGTAGGATTTAAGTTTATGCAAGCTTTTGCCATAAGCAATGGCATCAGCTTCAGCACTCTCATCCCTCTGCTTGACCTCACGGTGGTCAGCATTGCTGCCGACATCGTGCCGATAATGGGTGAGAATCGTATATTGGCATACCACGGCTTGCGACAGCTCAACAACAATCCGAGCGTTGGTCTCAAGGCGGTCATTGACGTGTGCGGACTTACAGGCAAGGACATCACCATGTCCGACATCATCTTCAAGATTGGTCCTCGCATCAATGCCTCTGGCCGTATGCAGAACGGCAAGGAGTCCGTACTCCTGCTTGTGGAGCATAACTATCAGGCTGCACTTGAGAAGGCACGCCAGATTAACCAGTACAACGATGAGCGCAAGGAACTCGACAAGAAGATGACGGAGGAAGCCAACAGCATCGTGGAGAAGATACCTGAACTCATGAACCAGTCTGCCATCGTTATATATAATGAGGACTGGCACAAGGGAGTCATCGGTATCGTTGCGTCACGTCTCACCGAGGTCTATTACCGACCTGCGGTTGTGCTCACTCGCTCCGGTGATGTGGTGACTGGCTCTGCACGAAGTGTCAGCGGATTCGATGTGTACAAGGCGATACAGTCATGTGGCGACCTTCTTGAGAACTTCGGAGGCCATACCTATGCGGCAGGTCTCTCGATGAAGGTGGAGAACGTGGAAGCCTTCAAGGAACGCTTTGAGCAGTACGTGTCCACACACATTGAGACGGAACAGACGCTTGCAAGCCTTGAGATAGATGCGGAGATAAGCTTCTCCGACATCAACCAGCGTCTCTACCTTGAGTTGAAGAAGATGCGCCCGTTCGGACCTGACAACATCAAGCCTGTGTTCTGTACGCGCCAAGTGTACGACTACGGTACGAGCAAGGTCGTGGGACGTGAGCAGGAGCACATCAAGCTCGAACTCGTCGATGGAGAGTCTAATAAGGTGATGAACGGAATAGCCTTCGGACAGAGTGCCCAGGCACGCTATATCAAGACGAAGCGTTCGTTCGACATAGCCTACAGCATAGAGGATAACACCCACAAGCGTGGGGAAGTACAGTTGCTTATAGAAGATATAAAGGCACGCGAAGAATTGTGAACAATACATACTTGGACATATTACGACAGTACTGGGGTTATGATTCCTTCCGAGGTATTCAGGAGGAAATCATAACCTCGGTTTGTGAAGGCCACGACACACTTGGACTAATGCCTACTGGTGGCGGCAAGTCCATCTGCTTTCAGGTGCCAGCCTTGTCCATGGATGGTATATGTATAGTCGTCACGCCACTCATTGCACTGATGAAGGACCAGGTCACACAGCTGAGGGCGCGAGGCATCAAGGCGGCAGCCGTCTATTCGGGAATGATGCATGACGAGATAGTCCGCACGTTCGACAACTGCATCCTTGGCGACTACAAGTTCCTCTATCTCTCGCCTGAGCGACTTGCCACGGAACTATTCCTGCAGAAGCTCGTGCGTATGCGCAAGGTGTGCATGATTACCGTTGACGAGGCACACTGTGTGTCACAATGGGGTTACGACTTCCGTCCCTCATACCTTGAGATAGCCAAGGCGCGCCACGTCCTTCCGTACCATGTGCCAGTCCTTGCACTTACCGCAACCGCCACACCGGAGGTGGTGAAGGACATACAGGACAAGCTCGAGTTCCCGGACTATCGGGCATACTCCATGAGTTTTGAGCGCAAGAACATCATATATGTCGTGAGGCACACCACCAACAAGGCAGACGAGATGTTGCGAATACTCAATGGAGTGACTCAGGGTAGCGCAATAGTCTATACGCGTAGCCGAAGGATGACCACCGAGATAGCACGCTTCCTCCTTGACAACGGCATCACGGCTGATGCCTATCATGCAGGACTCACGGCAGCCGAGAAGGACATCCGACAGACCAACTGGACCAAGGGACGTAACCGAGTCATGGTGGCAACCAACGCATTTGGCATGGGAATAGACAAGCCCGACGTGCGTGTCGTCATACATTACAACATACCAGACTCCATGGAAGCCTACTTTCAGGAAGCAGGACGAGCAGGACGTGACGGACAGGCATCGTATGCAGTCCTGCTTGTGGAGAAGGGAGACAAGGCAACGCTCACCCGTCGAGTGCCGGAGACATACCCGGACATCGACTACATACGTCAGACCTACGAGAACATGAGCTGCTTCCTTCAGGTCGGAGTGGGAGAGGCAGAAGGCCGTACCTTCGACTTCAGCCTTGAGAAGTTCTGTACCGTGTTCCGTCAGTTCCCGGTCCATACAGATAGCGCACTCCGACTGCTCACCAATGCAGGCTACATCGAGTATCACGAGAATCAGGACTTCCGTTCCCTCGTCAAGGTACTTGTGCGAAAGGAAGCACTCTACCGACTCAACGACAACGGACAGGACCAAGACACCGTGACACAGGCCATACTCCGAATGTACACCGGAGTCTTTGCCGATTGCGTGCCTATCGAGGAAATGATGATAGCACACTACACAGGGCTAAGCCCCGAACGCATATATGCCATCCTCAAGTCCATGCGCCAGAACCGCATCATCGAGTACATACCACACCGAAGCGTGCCTACCATCACCTTCACACGTCCGCGAGTGGATACCGAACGCATCTACCTTGCCCCATCCGTCTATCAAGACCGAATGAAGGACTACAAGACACGCATCGCCAATATGATAGAGTACGCCTATTCGGACTACACATGTCGAAGCCGCCTCCTTCTCGAGTACTTTGGTGAGGAAGTGACAGAAGACTGCGGACAGTGTGATGTGTGCCTGAAGCGAAAGCACATGAACGAGGAAGAGCGCAAGACGATGGATGCCTGCCGTGTCATACGCAAGCATCTGTCAGATGGCGAAGCACATTCCGTGGAATCCCTCACATCGCTTGGCATACCATCGGAACAGCTTCACTCAGCACTCCGACTTATGGCAGACGAAGAGGAAATAATGGTCAATGGGGATAAGGTAAGTTTAGCACCATAACCACCAAATTTAGTGAAGCGTCATAACTTATTAACTTCTCGCTTTTAACTAAACTTTTAACTTTTAATTTTTAACTTTTAATTTCCGACTTCCCCTTGGGGAAGGTGTGTTATGAACAGTCATTTAGAATCAGCCAAAGAGGCAATAAAGAACAAGGACCTCATTACCGCAACGGTAGAGGCAACGGCAGCCATCAACGAAGATGAGCGATGTGCCGAGGCATACATCATACGCGCCCAGTTGAGCATCATGTTCGGCGACCGTGAAGGTGCAGCCAACGACTTCAAGAAAGCGGCAGAACTCAATCCGTCACTACTCGACAGCATCAATGGCGAGTATAAGAACAAGGAAGAAAACCCTACCTTCAAAGTCCCAGGACTAAGGAAGAAGTAGGGGGAGGGTAATGAGCAATGAGTAATGAGTAATTATCGTGGTGAGTAACAAGTCGAGGCGTTCCCACAGAGTGAATGGATGTCACAAAAGCCTAATCCCGCATTTCGCATTCCGATTATGCATTATTCATCCCCATTGCACTTCGTGACTCTACTCACCACAGGCTCGCCCTGATTAGGCAGAGGCTTGTATATTACCACCTCGTATGTGTTTTTCTTGCCGTCCTTGCACCTGAACTTATAGTTCATGCCAGCCACCACCTGAGTGGCAACGGCACTCGGAGTGAGCTGTGTCTCACTCTTGTATGTATCAGCAAACAGCGTCCTCTCTTCTGCTGTCATCTTACGGAACTTCGTGTATCCCCCACAAAGCACCTCCCTCTCCGCCATCCTCTGGCTCGTGCATCCCATCACAGCAAGTGCGGATGCAATGGCAACTATTATCTTCTTCATATATCTCGTAAATATTATCGTTAACTAATTTCGTGACAAATGTAGCCATAATAAGTGAAAGGCATTGCTATATGAAATGAAATATTATTACTATTGTGTGTTTTTCATTTTGCAATTGACATATTTATCGTGATGTACGTCGTCCAAAATGCGTTAATCATTCAGAATCTTTTGTGTTTTATACTATAATAAAGTACATTTGCAACTGAAACAAATCTGTAATCTTACTGATGAAAGTTTGTTTTTCTACTAAAATAATTCGGCTTTGTAATCTAAGACGTTCATGTCGTACTTTGCGACAATGGTCTTGAACTTTAATATGAATGTCTTGAGGTATGAGATGAATGTCTCAAACTATATAGACGATTTATTTTGGTAGCAAAATGAATTTTCTATAGTGAAAAAATAAATTAGTCTTAATACTAACTCAAACTTTCCTTAGTTGGAACTAATAAATATATTCTTGATTATGATAAGGTATATTAAGCAGGAAATGCCACAGGCAAACGATAGCATCAAATCTGATTGCTACTACAGACCAGAGACGTTTGGTAATATGACGCAGGACGACCTCGTGCAGCAGATGAGCTTGTGCGGTATGTCAAAGCCGCAAGCAGAGATGGCTCTGATGAGGATGAGGGAAAGCATCACGGAGTTGCTGTTGCAAGGCTACAGCGTGAGCATTGACGGTCTGGGTAGCTTCAGTCTTTCCATTGGAGTGAAGGATGACAAGGATGTGGAGGAACTGGACGGCGACGTGCGCAGAAATGCTGCGAGCCTAAAGGTAAGGAAGGTGCTGTTCCGCACGGACAAGAAATGGTTGAGGGACTTGAACCTCCATTGCCGTTTTGAGCGTGGTGGCATAGGGCGTATCAACCAGAGTCGCCTGACCGTGGAACAGCGTCTTGCCAAGGCGCAGGCTTTCATTGCTGAGCATCACATGCTGCGTGTTGCCGACTATATGCGCCTCACTGGTCTTGCCAAGAGCACGGCAGCCAAGGAGCTACGTTCCTTTGCTGAGTCATCGTACACCACTGGCATAACGTTTGATGGTTGTGGCCCATCGTTGGTGTATATAGCTTGTAAGTCTAATTGATAATTATGAGGTGGGGGAGTGCTCTGCCTGACTGTGGGTACGTGATGTGAATGGGAGAAACACAAAAAAAGGTGCGAAGCAATTGTTTGCCTCGCACCTTTGTCGTTATGTTATGTCGTCCTGATTAGAAGAACTTGTAACGTGTGTCAGTGATGTTAGCCTTCTTTGTGAGAACCTGCATGATTCCGTAGAATGCTGAACGTGAGATGTTCTGAGCTGCTGTTGCCTGCTCTGCCTTTGCGTCGAACTTCTCAGCTGTCTTGTTCTTGTTGATTACCTGGAACATGTAAACACCATAGTTACCCTTTACAGGACCTACGAACTTGCCGTTCTGTGCCTTTGATGCTGCTGCACTGAGGACTGACTCGCTTGCGTTGATGCTGCGAACGAATGTTGGAGCGGCAAATGTGATGTTACGTACTGTGTCTGTAACGGCATTGGCAATCTTTGCTGCACTTGCGAAGTCCTTGGCGTTCTTTGCTGATGCGATAATCTTCTCTGCCTTCTTGTCGTTTACAATCTGCTGCTTTACATACTCCTTTACCTTGTCGAGTGAGTAGTAACCCTTCTCGTTGATGCCTGTGAGAGCAACTACCATGAGGTGGTTGTGGTCGCCACAGTCGTAGATTTCAGATATGTTGCCTACCTCTGCGTTCTCGAACACCCAACGGAGAGCATCGTGTGTACCCTTGATGTTGTAGATGTTGTGTGATGCGCTGCTGAGGTTCTCTACTGGATATACTGTGTAGCCGTTCTTTGCTGCATTGTCCTCGAGAGCCTTTACTGACTGGTTGGCTGATACGAATGAAGAGAACTTGTTGTACTCGTTGTTGAATGTCTCGTTAGAGAACTCGAGTGACTTTACTACTGCTGCAACGTTGTACATTGGCTTGAAGTCCTTCTGGTCGATAACCTGGATGATTACGTTTGAGCCGTTTGAGAACTTGAGCTTTATTACCTCGCCCTTTGATGCGTTGTAGATAGCGTTGATGTACTTGATGTTGTCCTCGTCGAGTGGTGCGTTAGCAAACTGTGCTGATGTAACCCATGTTGAGTCGCCTGGCTGTGCGTACTTCTTTGCGATTTCCTTGAATGAAGCACCGCCCTTGATAGCGTTGAGGATTGAGTCTGCCTTTGCTGATGTGTCAGCCTCGTCCTTGCCCATGATGCCAATCTGACGGTAGAGAACAGAGTCTGCCTTTGTTGCCTTGTCGATTACCTTTACTGTGTAGTAGAGGTTTGTTGAAGCATCGTAAACTGGCTTTGTCACTGTTCCTACTGCTACTGAGTCGAGGAGGTTAGAGATGGCTGTGAAACGGATGTTACCACCTGTGAGCGTGAATGCCTCCTTTGCCTTGAGCACGTTAGAGTAAGGGAGGATTGAAGAGTTTGCACGTACTACCTCGCCTGCCTCAGATGCGTTCTGTGCTGCTGCGAGCTTGTCTGAACACTCGTTCATGTCCTTCTCTGTCTCTGCCTTGTCGTCAGCACTTGGAGTTACGACTACGTCGATGAACTTGATGTCGCGTGTCTCCTGTGGGAGGGCGAACTTCTCCTTCTCGTCGTTGTACTTCTTCTGGATTTCCTCGTCTGTTACGTTTACGTCCTTGTCGGCAACTGATGACATTGGAACTGCTGCAAGGAGGATGTCAGTCTGGTTGCTGCGGCTCTCGAATGAAACCTTAGCCTCGACTGGGTTTGAAAGGAATGAAGTAGCGAGGAGTGCCTGGTACTTCTGTGCGAGGAGCTGGTTGCGGATTGCCTTCTGTGCAAACATGTAGTAGCTGTAAACCTTCTCGATGTCTGAGTTGAGCTGTCCGTTCTCCTTTGCCTCCTTGTAGGCGTTGAGGAATGCCTGAACGTTTGCATAGTCGTAGCGACCCTGCTGGTTCATGAAGATTGGAGTCTGGAGGAACTGGCTCTGACCGCTCTTGAGGATTTCAGATACTTCCTCGTCTGTTACTGCAAGGCCGAGAGCGTCACACTCCTTCTTGATGAGTGTGTTCTGGATGTAGTTGTTCCATGCCTCGTCATTAATCTGGTTGAGCTCCTGCTCAGAGAATGATGACTTCTGTGACATTACCTCGTAGAAGTTCTGATACTCCTTTGTGAGGTCCTGATACTCCTGGATAGAGACTTTCTCTCCATTGATTTCTCCAACATTCTGCTTTGACTGCTGGAAGAGCACCTCACCTCCACGGAGGAAGTCTCCGATGACGAAGAGGAAGAGTGCAAATGCGATAACAGAAACAAGCAAAATGCCTCTGTTTCGGATTGTTTGTAATGCTGCCATTTTTAATTTTTTATTATTGTTATTATTATTTTGTTTTCAATTGATATTATCTGTAGTTAGTTAATTATTCCTGGGTCGTTTTGACGTGCGACCTACAAATAACACGCAAAAATACAAAAAAAAAAGGACAGTCAAAGAATCGTTAGTTATAATTTTCCTTATAAATGTGTAAATAATGCTATAAAACAAAAAAAAAGCAGTAAGAAAGGCTAAAATATAGCAATCTTACTGCTTTGTTTGTGCCGAATCTGCCATTTGCATCATCTCTGCATCAGGTGTCGGTTCGGTGTTGTCCTCACTCAGTGGGAACGCTCCGACGGAACCGTAAATCTTGTAATCCGTCATCGTCTCGTTGGATGAGAAGTTGTAGCCGGACAGCTGTTGTTCCTCTCCTTCTATCTCCATGTAGCGGTCTGAATATATCCTGTGGGTTCCCATGTCCCAGTAGAGTAGTGAGGTCTTGAAGGTCTCGCCCTTCAGGTTCTTCACGAGCACTCGTCCCCTCATCTCCCACAGACGTTTGGTCTCGTAGTGGTAGGCTGTGTCGCATGATATGAATGCCACGACATGGAACGACTTGTCGAACTTCTCGATGAACAGTCCCTTCTCGAAGGCATGATACGGAACTTCCTTCTTGTCGTAGTAGTACCAGTCTTCCGAGATAATCTTGTAACTGATTATGCCTGAGTCGGAAACGGAACTTGACACGCCTACTGACATGAGCACTGGAATGGAATCCCTTATGCCGATGTCAGGATGGTCACCCTTGTTGTCGGACGAGCAGGAAAATAGCATAGCAGCGGTAGAGGCTACCGCTGCTATAGTTAGTTTATATGTGAGATTCTTTATCATCGTGCGTTGTTAAGACGAATAGTTGTTGATTCGCCAAGAACTGTTGCTGCCTGACCTTCCTTCAAGCCCTGGAAGAATGCCTCTGACTTAGGGAAGAAGTGACCGGCATAGTTGCCACAAGCCTTGTTTGCTGCACCAGCACAAGCTGGGTCAACGGCCTTGGCACGGAGAGCCTTGTCGTATGCGAGGCAGTAGTACTTGCTCTTCTCAAGGTTGTTACCAGAAGCGAGACGTGCCACACAGCTTGCCTCGAGGAGGTATGCCTTACCGAGTGATGGCTGGAACTGGAGTGCCTTCTTACACCACTGGCGTGCGCTTGAAGCATTGCCCTTCTTGAAGTACATTGCTGCTACAGAGTAAGCATAGAGTGACTTCTTGATTTCGTCGTTCTCCATATCCACAGCTTCCTGAGCGAGCTTGATGGCACCATTTGTGTCACCACCTTCGATGAGACGCTTTGCCTTTGCGATGGCTGCACGTGGAGTTGGCTTGATAGCATAGATGTAGTCTGATGCCTTGAAGTAAATCTGGCTCTTGTCGCACTCGAACTGCTCAAGTGTCTTGAGGACAGCATCGAGGTACTCTACATCGTTCTTGTGCTCCTCAACTCCTGCTGAGTAGATGCGCTCAAGTGCTTCGCAATCAGCTGCACCAGACTGGACGAAGAGGTCGTTGCACTGTACCTGTGTTGGAAGGTAGTTGGCAACAATCTTCTGTGCCTGGATAGTATCTGACTCACCGAACTCCTTTGCCTGTCCGAGGAGCTGGTCGCAGATATCGTTACACTCCATGTAGTCGCGGATGAAGTCAGTACGCTTGTCAACATTCTCCTTGTCACCCATGTAACGACGGTAAGAACAGTCGATGAATGCGTAAAGTACGAATGCCTCTGTGTTGAGACCTACATCGTCGATACCTGAACGGAACATCTTGTATGCCTCCTCATTGTTCATCTTTGGGCAATAGTAGTAGTAGTCTGTTGCCTTGCGACAGAGGATGTAGCCCTTTGTTGTATATGTCTTCTTTGTTGCGAAAGAGTTGAGAGCGTCGAGATACTGGAGACGCTGGTCATATATCTTCATCAACTTGTCGAAGTACTCATTCTTCTTTGCCTCGTCAGTCTCAGCCTTGATAAGGTTCTCGAACATCCATGCACCATCTGTATATACACGGCTCTGAGAGAGTGGACCCTTCTTGAATGCTATCTCCCATGGCTCGATTGCCTCAAGGTAATCGCCCTGCTTGAAGTAGCTCTGATAGAGGCTTAATCCTTGGCGAACATCAATACTGTCTTGTCCATGACCGATACGGTCTTCCAATCTTGTGCCTCGGAGGTCTTGTGCTGAAGAACCTAACGCAAATGCTGCGAGTGCACAACTGATAATTAAAGATTTTTTCATCATAGGTATTTTAGTTTTTAGTTATTATCAATGTTTATTTATTTGTTCAAAAGTACCTCGGTTCCGACTGCTGCCTGAGCCGATGGTTATTTTATGGCTGCAAATAAAGCGTATTTATTTGGAGTGGGGCAGGTGAAAAACACTCTTTTTGTAGGGGCAAAATCCTATTTGTTTCGGAGAATCACCTTTTTTGTGTTGTTGCCATTACTTAACCTTCCACTTGTAGAACCATCTGTCGCTTATTGTCAAACCAAGGTTGAGGCGGAGATAATTCTCTGTCAACTTGTCCTGTACGTTTGTCGTGGCGTTGAGGTATGGAATGTTAGAGTGAACCCATTGGAAAGACACGTTCAACTTTGGCGTGCCGCCGTTGGTGTTCTTGTTAGCAAGTGGGAGAGTCATACCTGCTGTGAGACCGAACTCGTATGGCTTGTTGGACAACTTGACGCCTTCCACGTTGGCATAGGACTTGGAATAAAAACCACCAAACTTGTAAGTGATAACGTCGGCATAGCTTGATGTCGAGAAGATGTTTGGAGTCCATGCAAGACCTGCGGCAATCTTCATCCTGTCATTGAACTGACCTGTCGTTGACTGGTATTCACTTGAGTTTGTCTGGTTGTTTGGGAACTTGACGTTGCCCCACTTCTGAAACTCATAGTCAATACCTGCAAGGAACTTGTAGGAGTGGTAGAACGTAACACCTGCTGCAAATGAGTGAGGGAGCTGGAAGGCGTTTGGATTTGTCTTTGTGTCAGATTCGCTTGTTCCGCTTGATGAGTTGGCTGACATGATGGTTCTTTGTGCATCACAATTGATATCATGTCCAAGGGAGTAAGTGAGACCAAACACCATGCTGTTCTTATCTGAAAGCTTCTGCGTGTATTGTGCACCAAGGTCGAGTGAGTATGTGCTGATGTCTGCTGTATAATACTTTGTTATGGTGCTGATGCTTGAGCTGCTTGAAGAACTTGTACTGCTGAATGGCATGCTTACTGTGTGGCTGTAGTCACCATAGAGGTAAGAGATGTTGGCACCAATGGACAGTGGCTTTGCCACTCTCAATCCAAGGCCGAGCTGTACCTGATGAAGACCACCGTTGCCTGTGAATGACGAGTATGTCTTAACGTCAGTACCTTCTACATTCTCACTTTGTGAAGTGAAGTTGTAGCCGATGTTGGTAACAGGAAGTATTGACACGGCAACACCCAAACCCTTGACGGCTCTGAAATGGAATGCAAAGTAGTCGAAGCTTGAGTTCTTCGCATTCTGCTGAATGCCGCCCATCTTGTAGTTACCGTTCTGAAGGCTGAATCCTAAGTCGAATAATGCTGTCAAGGAGTCACAGGCAGAAAGGGATGCTGGGTTTGCAGTATTGATTGACTGTCCGTCTCTATATCCTTGGGCTATACCACCCATACCCTTGTTGAATCCCATTGAGCGGTCAGCCATGAGGCCGAATCCTGAGCGAGAGTATGGAGAGTTTACGCCATTTTGCGCGTAAGCGTTGATGCTTGCGAATGCAAGTGCTGTAAAGACAGCAGTCTTGAATGCTTTTGTCATCTTGGATAATATAATATTTGTCAGTTTGTCAAGAACTATGTTTAATTTTATATGCAAATATAATGGTTTTGATGTTTATCTCAAAATGATTGTTGCCGTCTGAGCATAAAAATTAAAAAAAATGAACACTTTTTATAATTAATTCACAGATGCGCTATCATTTATGCTACCATTATTGACTTTTTGCTTGTTATTTGGTTTGTTGCCATGATTGTTTCTGTGGGCATGTGCAGGTTTGTTGCCTTGCTTGTTGTTTGGCTTCTCACCTTGCTGGTTGCTTGGCTTGTCTCCTTGCTTGTTTCCATGACCGTTGCGCTTGCCATTGTTTGGCTTGTGGCCATTGCCTTTGCCATACCTGCCGTGGCGGTTGTTATTCCTTCCACCTTCCTTTCGCTCATGCATTGTTGGTTTCTCACCACAACCTTCAGGAAGCTCTGGCTTGTCGATCTCCTTCTCGATAAGTTTCTCGATTCGTCTGAGAAGGTGGTAATCCTTTTGAGTGACAAGTGTAACAGCCTGGCCATCACGATTGGCACGTGCGGTACGACCTATACGGTGGACGTAATCCTCTGGGTCGCGAGGAACGTCATAGTTGATGACGAGCTGGATGTCGTCAATGTCAATGCCTCGGCTCACGATATCCGTTGCTATAAGGATGCTTATCCTTCTGTTCTTGAACTCGTGCATTACATAGTCGCGTTCCTTCTGGTCGAGGTCGGAGTGCATTGCCTCCACCTTGAAGCCTTTCTGCTTCATGGCACGTGCAAGTTCCTTTACCTTCTGCTTTGATGATGCGAACGTGATGACACGGTCGAGTGTCTCGTCTGAGAGGATGCTCTCGACAATCTTGTCCTTCATTCCGTCATGGCAGAGATAAGCCGTCTGCTTGATTTTCTCGGCAGGCTTTGAAACGGCAATCTTTATCTCCACTGGATCATGGAGGATGTTCTTTGCCAGTTTCTGTATCTCATTTGGCATTGTTGCGGAGAAGAGGATTGTCTGACGCTCTGGCGACATGTAGCTTACTATCTTCATGATGTCGTCATAGAATCCCATGTCGAGCATGCGGTCTGCTTCGTCGAGGATGAAGAATGACACGCGCTTGAGGTCGATGTGTCCTCCTGCAAGGTGGCTGAGGAGTCGTCCCGGAGTGGCGATGATGATGCTTGCGCCATGCTCAAGACCTTTGCGCTCCTGCTCAAAGCGCGCTCCATCATTACCTCCATACACGGCAACGCTGGACACTCCGTCTATGAAGTATCCGAAACCTTCTACCTGCTGGTCAATCTGCTGAGCCAATTCGCGTGTTGGCGACATGATGATGCAGTTGATGGCATCCTGTGGATAGTCGCCAGAGTTCAGCTGGTTGAGTACAGGCAACAGATAGGCAGCAGTCTTACCTGTACCTGTCTGTGCAATACCTATTATGTCTTTGCCTTCGAGTATTGGCGGAATAGCTTTTTCCTGTATTGGCGAGCATGTCTCGAAGTTCATTGCATCAAGTGCGTCGAGAATGTCGTCGTCTAATGGTAATTCGTCAAAATACATATTATCTTGTTGTCATCATTATGAATGGGGGATGCTTTTCCCTCATTCTATTTTGGTGCTTTGCGATAAACGAAATAGGCGATAATGGCAAAGATGATGTTCGGAATCCATGCCGCAATGAATGGAGCCATATTTGCGTTTGTCGCAAATGTTGCGAATGTTGTCTGGAACATGATGTAGGTGAAACTAAGCGCAAGGCCTATACCTAATGAGAATCCCATACCATTCTTTCGTTTCTGTGCAGAGAGCGAAAGGCCGATTAGCGTGAGGATGAATGCCGCAAACGGACTTGCTATTCGTTTGTGGTACTCTACCTCAAATTCCTTAATCTGGGCGAATCCGCGTGCCTTCTGCTTATCTATGTACTCCTTGAGCTTAGGAGTGGTAAGTGTCTCTTGTTGTCCCTTGGTAATAAGGAAGTCCTGTGGCTCGAACTTGATGATTGTGTCCTTCCTGTAGCCACTGTTTAACTCTTCCTTGAGTCCCTTGAGGTCACGTGTCTGGTAGTTGGTGAGAATCCAGTGGTAAGGTTCCTCGGACAATGTGTCGTATTGGATGGTCATTGCCTGAAGGTGCTTTACCAGTTTCTTGTTCTCAAACTTGTCCAGCTGGAAGTCCCAACCCGTTTTCTGGGTGTCCTCATACCTTCCTATGTATGCTATCACGCCTGAGTCAACCTCAAGTTGCACGTTTGACGTGAAAGTGTTGAGGTACTTCTTCCTCTTGTACGTGTTCTCGAACTTTACTCGCGTCACGTTACAAGCTGGAATGACGTATGCTCCCAACACGAAGGTAAGAGTGCAGATTATTGCTGCCGAAATCATGTAAGGTCGCATAAGTCGCTTGAAGCTTACTCCTGTGGACATCATCGCAATAATCTCCGAGTTGTCGGCAAGCTTGGTAGTAAAGAATATTACCGAGATGAATACGAACAACTGACTGAAGAGGTTGGAGTAGTATGGGATGAAGTTCACGTAATAATCAAGGATGATGGACTTCATTGGCGCATTGTTCTGCAAGAACTTGTTGATGTTCTCGTTGAAGTCGAATATTACCGATATGGAAATGATGAGGGCAATTGAGAAGAAGTATGTGCCAAGGAACTTACCGATGATGTATCGGTCAAGTCTTGACACAGGGTTGTGCTCGTCGCACCAATCCTTTATCTTGCTCCACGATGTCATTTTTGCCATACTTTTGTCTCTGGGTGATAATTACAATCTTCTACCAAGTTCCTCTACCATCTTTGCCTTCCAAATGGCGAAGTCGCCGGCTATGATGTGCTGGCGTGCCTCTCCTACCAACCAAAGGTAGAAGGCAAGGTTGTGGATACTTGCAACCTGCAAGGCAAGGAGTTCCTGTGCCTTGAAGAGGTGGTGAATATATGCTTTTGTGTATGTTACGTCAACGTATGAAGTACCCTCTGGGTCGAGTGGGGAGAAATCCATTTCCCACTTCTTGTTGCGGAGGTTGATTGTTCCGTGCTTTGTGAATATCTGGGCATTGCGTCCGTTGCGGGTAGGCATCACACAGTCGAACATATCCACTCCTCGCTCTATTCCTTCGAGTATGTTGATAGGAGTACCGACGCCCATGAGGTAGCGAGGCTTGTCCTTTGGAAGGATTTCGTTGACAACCTCTATCATCTCGTACATCACGTCAGTAGGTTCGCCTACGGCAAGTCCTCCGATGGCATTACCGTCGGCTCCTTTCTTGGCGATGTTTTCTGCTGCCTTCTGGCGAAGGTCCTTGTACGTACATCCCTGAACGATAGGGAAGAGTGACTGGTTGTAGCCGTACTTTGGTTCAGTCTCGTTGAATCGCTTGATGCAACGGTCGAGCCAACGCTCGGTAAGGGCAAGTGAGTTCTTTGCATATTCGTAGTCACTTGTGCCAGGAGGACACTCGTCGAATGCCATCATGATGTCGGCACCAATCGTGCGCTCAATGTCCATCACGCTCTCTGGTGTGAACTTATGCTTGCTCCCGTCGATGTGGCTACGGAACTCTACTCCCTCCTCACGAATCTTGCGGATTCCTGCAAGAGAGAAAACCTGAAAGCCACCACTGTCGGTAAGCATAGGGCGGTCAAAGCCGTTGAACTTGTGAAGTCCTCCTGCTGCTTCGATTACCTCAAGACCCGGACGAAGGTAAAGGTGGTATGTGTTGCCAAGGATTATCTGAGCCTTGATATCATCCTTTATCTCGTGAAGGTGTACACCTTTCACGCTTGCGAGGGTTCCCACAGGCATGAATATTGGTGTTTGTATCTGTCCGTGGTCGGTGGTGATGAGACCTGCACGGGCATTTGTCTTGCTATCTGTATTTTGTACTGTAAAAGTCATTTCTTGTCTTTAATCCTTGTCCTCTTTCTTTTCCTCTATTGCTGATTCGAGGTCAAGAGGGTTATCTACCTTCTCGTCAAGGAGTGCGAAGTCAAGCACGTCCTTCACGTTTTCAACATAGTGGAAGGTCACTCCCGTGACGTACTTCTCTGGAATCTGCTCGATGTCCTTGCGGTTCTCGTGACATATCATGATGTCCTTTATTCCTGCACGCTTTGCTGCAAGAATCTTTTCCTTTATTCCTCCTACAGGAAGAACCTTTCCGCGAAGTGTTATCTCACCTGTCATGGCGAGGTATGGGCGTACCTTGCGCTGGGTGAGGGCAGATGCGAGTGAAGTGGCGATGGTGATACCTGCCGAAGGACCGTCCTTTGGCGTTGCTCCCTCTGGCACATGGATATGGATGTTCCAGAAGTCGAATATCTCGTGGCGGATGCCGAGCATCTCGTGATGTGCCTTGAGGTATTCGAGTGCAAGAACGGCTGATTCCTTCATCACGTCACCAAGGTTACCAGTGAGGGTGAGCTTGCCTGCCTTGCCCTTGCTGAGACTTGTCTCGATGAAGAGTATCTCACCTCCAACGGCAGTCCATGCAAGACCTGTGACAACTCCTGCATAGTCGTTGCCTTGGTACTTGTCACGGTCGTAAGGTTCTGGACCGAGATACTTAGTAAGATCACCCGGCTTGAACTCCATCTTGGTATTTTCTTCGCCAGAGCGAGTTATCTCGAGTGCAGCCTTGCGAAGCATCTTGTTTATCTGCTTGTCAAGGTTGCGTATGCCTGATTCCCTTGTGTATTTCTCGATAATCTTCTCAAGTGCTGGCTTGCCCACCTTGATGCCGAGTTTGCTCATGCCGAGGTTCTCGAGATTCTTTGGTACAAGGTGACGCTTTGCTATCTCTATCTTTTCCTCTGTGAGGTATCCGCTTACCTCGATAAGTTCCATACGGTCGAGGAGTGGTGCTGGAATGGTGCTGATGTTGTTTGCCGTTGCAATGAACATCACCTTAGAGAGGTCGAAGTCGATGTCGAGGTAGTTGTCATGGAAAGCCGTATTCTGCTCAGGGTCGAGAACCTCAAGGAGGGCAGATGATGGGTCTCCATTGATATTCTGCTGAGTTATCTTGTCAATCTCATCGAGAATGAACACTGGATTTGATGAACCAGCCTTGGCTATTCCGTTGATGATGCGTCCTGGCATTGCGCCAATGTATGTGCGACGGTGTCCCCTGATTTCTGATTCGTCATGGAGACCTCCGAGGCTTATGCGTACATACTTGCGCTTCATGGCTGTGGCAATGCTCTTTCCGAGTGATGTCTTACCCACACCCGGAGGACCATAAAGGCAGATGATAGGGCTCTTGAAGTCGCCTCTCATCTTGAGAACCGCCAAATGCTCAAGGATGCGTTCCTTTACCTTCTCCATGCCGTAGTGGTCAGAGTTGAGAACCTTCTCGGCATTGTTTATGTTGAGGTTGTCCTTGGTATATTCGTTCCAAGGAAGGTTGAGCATCGTCTGTGCGTATGTGTAGTCAACCTGAAACTCTGGGCTTTGAGGGCTTGTGCGCTTCAGTTTCTTGATTACCTTGTTGAAGGCATCGTCCACGTTCTTTCCCCATTTCTTCTGAGCACCCTTTGCTATGAGCTCGTTGATGTCGGAGTTGGAGTCGTCCTCACCCAGTTCCTGCTGTATGTTCTGAATCTCCTGACGGAGGAAATACTCGCGTTGCTGCTTGTTGAGGCTCTCCCTTGTGTCGTGCTGAATACGGTTCTTGAGTGAAAGGAACTGGTATTCGCGGTCAACTATGGTGAGGAGTGCGTTGGCTCTGTCGATGAGCGTGTGCATTGCAAGGAGAGGGTATCGCTCGCTGTTTGTCACGTCTATGTTCGTGCAGATGAAGTTGACGATAGCCTCTGGCTCAGTGATGTTTGTGAGAGCCATGAATGCGCTTGGGTTGCTGCCCTTGAAGCACTTGATGGCAGTCTCCTTGAGTGTTGCAATGAGAGCCTTGAAGTATTTGTCGCTTGCGCTTGGTACTTCTTCCTCTGGCGCATTCTCCACGTGTCCCGTGAGGAAGTCGCCTGTTGTGTCGACGTCAAGTAGCTTTATTCTCTGGAAGCCTTGGATGACAGCCATCTTTGTGCCGTCTGGAAGGCTTATGACCTTGAGTACCTTTGCGAGGCAACCGTACTCATAGAGGTCGCCCATATCTGGAAATTCCACGCTGTCGTCCTTTTGTGAGAAGACGGCTATGGATGAGTTCTTGTGTGATGCTTCCTGAACAATCTGTAGTGATGATTTTCTTCCCACGCTGATAGGCAGTATTGAAAGTGGGAAAAGCATGACATTCCTTACTGGCAATACAGGCAGTGGGTCGTTCATGTCCACTGACTGGTCAGTAATCTTTGTCTTTTCTATGTTGGCGATGAAAGAGAGTGTTCCCTCTGAAGGGAGTTCTTCCATCAGTTCGTCAAACGGGAAATCGTTCATTTGTATTGTATGTATACTTTCTCTGTAATTTATAATAAAACGCGGCAAAATTACGAAAAAAAGTTGAGATACCTTTTATATTATGCTTAAATAATATTAAAAAGGAAGCGACAAGATGCTTCGCAGCAGCTTGTCGCTTAAAATTCTTACATGTATATTCTCACCTTTACCAAAAAGAAATTAAGTTTTATAAGTAGTATGTGTAATCCGTAGGACGGTACTATGTTGTTAATCGATGCTTATGATTGTACCGCCCAAACGGGTTTTGACAAATTAGTATGTTCTGTAGAGAAGCCAAGCGTCTTTGTATGCGCTACGGAGCTTGTCGCGAGAACTTGTTGCAGCTTCCTTTGTGTCATGTGAAGAAGCGATGACGCGGAACATTCCTGTGTCTGGGTTCTTTGCAATCTGGGCGCTGTAACCCTTCTCAACCAATTCGTTCTTACGCTTGTTGGCATTGTCGAGACTCTTGAATGAGCCTGCAACCACGTTGTAAGCCTTGATGCTTCCGCCGCCTACGACATCGAGACGCTCCTGGCGAATCTCGTTTGATGCTGGCTTTGCAGTCGTAGTTGTAGTGGTTGTTGTGCTTGACCTACGCTGGCGTATGCTTGTGTATGATTGAGTTTCCTCTCTTGGAGTTACTGGTGCAACCTCTACTGGGTCGGAATCGTCCTGAGTGTAGAGTTCCTGATTCTTTGCCTGCTCGTATGCCTTCTTCCAGTTTGCTTCTTCTGAAGACTTACAAGATATGAATGATACTGTTGCGATGAGCGCAATGCCCATCATGAAAAGCTTTCTCATAATTATATAAAGATTGGATGTTGTGTAGTTAGCTTTTTAAGAATTTGGTTTCGTTTTGTTTCTCAATGCTGAGTTGTTTGTTTCTCAGTTTTGGAAATCTTTTTTTTATTTCTCAACCTTGACAAAGCTTGAGTTCTTGATAGTGTTCTTTAGTCGCACGGCTGAACGGAAGTTGATGTTCTTCACCTTGACGGAGGGAGCCCTTAACTCGTCTTCGCTCTCCACAAGTTTCGATTCTGCCGATACTGAGAATGTTCCCAATCCATCAATGTAGACGTTGTAGCCATTCATCAGATTTGTTGCAACCGAAGATGATATTGCCTCTATAGCTGCTCTGAGGTCTGCCACCGTGAGTGTGCAGCCTGATGAGATTTCCTGACAGAGGCTCAGCGTGTCGATAGTGCCCTTTGTCACAACCTGTGCGTAGTAGCCTTTCTTCGGACTTTTGCTGATATTGTCCTTCATCGGCGTTACTCTGTATGGAATACTCATCTCTTCTTACATTTATAGATTAAATAACTTCTTGTACTATGTTTGTTCTTTCGCTTTACACCTTTTTCATGTTTGCTGTACGTCTTATTTTTATTTGTCGTACATCTTACTTTCAAAAGGTGTACTGCAAAGGTATGTTGTTTTTTTGTATCCGTTGATATGAAAAGTGTAAAAAAATGTTAAAACGCTTAAATTTTTCCGTTTTCTCGGCTGAAAGAAGTATTTTTGGATGCTTTTAGGCGCGTTTTTGGTGCTTTGAAGTGTTTTTTCTGTGTTTTTCAACTATTGATAAAAGGTTAAAGTTATGGGAAAAAGTAATGGTTTGGCAATAGCAGCTGCCTTCATAGGCGGTGCAGTAGTGGGTGCGGCAGCAGGTCTTCTTCTTGCTCCTGGCAAGGGTGAGGATACACGCAAGAAGATTCGTGAAGCTCTTGAGAAGAGTGGAATCAAGTTGGACAAGGATGAACTGGAGAAGCTTGTCGGCAGGGTTAAGGATGCCGTTGCTCCTTCAGATGACGATGAGGACTACGAAGAGGTTGGTGCCGACGATGATTCATCTTGCGTAAACAATGCGTGAGTATGATAGGTGGTAGAAAGATTAAGGTGCCAAAGGAGGAGCGTGAGCTGATTAGTTTGCTGTGTCGTTACCTCAAGCTTGAGGCGGTGGATAAGCTTACTGTTGCCACGACGTTTGTCGTTGTGGCATTGGTGATGTTTGCCCTTGGCACATGTGCTTTGTTCTTTCTGAGTGCCGGACTTGTTAAGAGTCTTTCTGCGCTCGTGGGCGACGAGGCTCTGGCTAATTATATTGTAGGTGGAACTCTCCTGCTCATCATCGTTGTCTTCTATGCTTTCCGTGTTCGCTTGGTTGAGAACAGGGTGGTGGCTGCCATCTCAGCTTCCATCCTTCGTGCGGAGGAAGGTGCGGATGATGACAAGGATGATGACGAGGATGAGGATGAAGAAAACGATTGACGATATGAAACAGGTTCAGAAATACAGCTCCCTTGAGGAGCTTCGTGCGGAGAAGGCGGTGGTGAGTCGTCGCTTGAGCAAGGGTGTGGAGAAGTTGCAATCGGACATCGTTGACAGTTTTGTCCCAGAGAGTTCCATACTTGACTCTGCCGTCCCTTATATTAAATATGTGGGATATGCCATGACTGCGTTCAAGACAGCTCGCATGGCTAAGAACTTGGTGAGCTTCTTGCGTCTCAGGAAATGGTTCTAAGGAAAATTAAGAATTAAGATTTAAGAATTAAGATTTGGAGGCAAGTTGTGCGCAAAGATTGCATAATCGTTTGCCTCATTAGCAAAATCTTAATTCTTAAATCTTAATTCTTAATTTTAAAATTCCTATCTTTGCAAAAAATTGACCAAGGATGAATAATGTACATATAGATAAGGCGGTGGCTGAGAAGGCTTACAAGGAGAAGTCGGCTGCCGAATTTATTGATTTCGTTACTGATTTCTATATTGAGCAACTGGGTGGCGGACTTACTGCCGACAACATGTCGATGCTCAACACGGATCAGCACACGCTTCTTGCCTACCGTTACCTCAAGGATGAGGTGATGGAGGGCGGTTTTATCCAGCTTATCGTCAATGGTTATGCTGGATATGTGCTTGAGGGTCCTTTTGCACTTGTGCTCAAGAAGGAGTGGGGGCTTCGTGACCTCTCAAAGCTTATCTTCGAGGCAAAGAAGGAGTACCATCTCAACCGTGAGAAGTTGGAGGCGGACATGAACGATGAGGAGTTCATGGCCATCTACGAGGAGCTTGAAAAGCTTAACGATCTCGGCGATGACTTCCTCGATGAGCATCAGGAGACAACGACTCCTGCCATCGCTAAGTACGTGATGGAGAATGATGAGAAATTCTAATGGAGGACCTTCCCCCAACCCCTGTTCCTCCGTCGAGCAGGGCACTGTTCCTTCCTCATTTCAGGACGGGGAGAAGATACTCCGTGGATGAATAATTAAGAATGCAAAATTCTTAGTAAAAGGGAATAAAAGACGAATGGCTTTCTGCGTCTTGTGATGGCGAAAGACAAACGTCTTTTTACTACGCTTTATTCCACTTTATTCCCTTTTACTTCAAACAATATTATGGCAAAGAAAAAAGAGATAAAGCAAGCGGCGGTGAACATCAAGAACAAGCGTGCGTCGTTTGACTTCGAGTTTATAGATACTTATACGGCTGGCATTGTGCTGACGGGTACGGAGATTAAGAGTATTCGTCAGGGCAAGGCAAGCCTTGTCGATACGTTCTGCTACTTCAACCGTGGTGAGCTCTGGGTGAAGAACATGTTCATCAACCAGTACATGGAAGGCTCGTACAATAACCACGTGGAGCGCAGGGAACGTAAGTTGCTGCTCAACAAGAAGGAGCTTCGCAACCTTGAGGGTGACATCAAGTCACCGGGTTACACTGTCGTGCCTGTTCGCGTCTTCATCAACGAGAAGGGACTTGCCAAGATGGTCGTAGCCCTCGCCAAGGGTAAGAAGGAGTACGACAAACGTCAGAGCCTCAAGGAAAAGGAGGACAAACGCGAGATGGCAAGGGCGTTTAAGCACTAAATCCAATATGTCATTACAAGAACAAATAAAACACCGCATACTCATCCTTGATGGTGCAATGGGTACGATGATTCAGTCGTACCATCTCAAGGAGGAGGATTTCAGGGGAGAGAGGTTCAAGGATATTCCAGGCATTATGGCTGGAAACAACGATATCCTGAGCATCACTCGCCCAGACGTCATTCGTGACATTCATCGTCGTTACCTCGATGCTGGTGCCGACATCATTACTACCAATACATTCTCAAGTCAACGCATCTCGATGGTTGACTACAACGTGACGGAGTACTGTCGTGAGATTAACCTCGCGGCGGCACGCATTGCGCGTGACATCGCCGACGAGTACACGGCTCGCACTCCCGACAAGCCTCGATTCGTGCTTGGCGACGTGGGACCTACCAACAAGACGTGCTCGCTCTCGCCTGACGTCAACGACCCAGCATTGCGAGGTCTTACCTTCGACGAGCTTGCCGATGCCTACACAGAACAGATGGTGGCACTCCTTGAGGGTGGGGTGGATGCCCTTATCCTTGAGACATGCTTCGACACGCTCAACGTGAAGGCAGGTATCTTTGCCGCCGAGGATGCCATGGCACAGACGGGACGCAAGGTGCCGCTCATGATTAGCGTCACGGTGAGCGACGTCGCAGGACGCACCCTTTCGGGTCAGACGCTCGATGCGTTCCTTGCCAGCATTCAGCATGCCGACGTCTTCTCCGTGGGTCTCAACTGTTCCTTCGGTGCGCGTCAGCTGAAGCCTTTCCTGCGCCAGCTTGCCGAGCGTGCGCCTTACTACATCACTGCACATCCTAACGCAGGTCTCCCTAACTCCCTCGGCCTCTACGACCAGACGCCAGAGATGATGGAGGAAGAGGTGCGTGAGTATGTGGAGGAAGGACTCGTCAACATCATCGGTGGATGTTGCGGTACGTCAGATGCCTACATAGCCAAGTACCCTTCATTCGTGGAGGGAAGGAAGCCGCATGTGCCTGCCGCACCTCCTGTCAACATGTGGCTGTCAGGACTTGAGTTGATGGAGCTTACGCCAGAGCGTCGTTTCGTCAACGTGGGTGAGCGATGCAACGTGGCAGGTTCGCGTAAGTTCCTTCGTCTCATAAATGAGAAGAATTACGACGAGGCGCTGTCCATCGCACGCAAGCAGGTGGAGGACGGAGCACTCGTACTCGACGTTAACATGGACGACGGACTTCTCGATGCCAAGGCAGAGATGACCACGTTCCTCAACCTCATGATGTCCGACCCAGACATCTCCAAGGTGCCTGTGATGATTGACTCCAGCGACTGGGAGGTCATACGTGCTGGACTTAGGTGCGTGCAGGGAAAGAGCATCGTCAACAGTATCTCGCTCAAGGAGGGCGAGGAGAAGTTCATTGCCCACGCACGCGAGATAAAGCGCATGGGCGCAGCCACGGTCGTCATGGCATTCGACGAGAAAGGACAGGCGACGACCTATGAGCGTAAGATAGAGATTTGCGAGAGAGCCTACCGCATCCTCGTGGACAAGGTGGGATTCAATCCTCTCGACATCATATTCGACCCTAACGTCCTTGCCGTGGCAACGGGCATGGAGGAGCACAATGCATACGGCATCGACTTCATACGTGCCACGGAATGGATTCGCCGCAACCTCCCTGGCGCACACGTCAGCGGAGGTATGAGCAACCTCTCGTTCTCCTTTCGCGGCAACAACTACATACGTGAGGCGATGCATGCCGTGTTCCTCTATCACACCATAGACAAGGGACAGGACATGGGCATCGTCAACCCTGCCACGCAGGTGCTCTATAGCGACATCCCTGCCGACGTGCTCAAGGCAATCGACGACGTGCTTCTCAACACCGACCCTGGAGCCACGGAGCGTCTCATAGAGCTTGCCGATCGCATCAAGGCGGAGAAGGAAGCCGAGAAGGAAGGCAACGGCGGGAGTACCGAGCACAAGGTGTCATGGCGTGACGGGAGCGTAGAGGAACGCCTACAGTACGCCCTCGTGAAGGGTGTGGGCGACTGCCTCGAAACCGACCTCGACGAGGCGGTGCAGAAGTACGGCAACCCTGTGCGCATCATTGAGGGACCACTCATGTCGGCAATGAACACCGTGGGCGAACTCTTCGGAGCAGGTAAGATGTTCCTTCCTCAGGTTGTCAAGACGGCACGAACGATGAAGAAGGCGGTGGGCATCCTCCAGCCGCTCATCGAGGCAAGTCGCAGCGAGGGAGCGCAGAAGGCTGGCAAGGTGCTCATGGCAACGGTCAAGGGCGACGTGCACGACATAGGCAAGAACATCGTGAGTGTCATCCTTGCGTGCAACAACTACGAGGTCATCGACCTCGGTGTCATGGTGCCTACGGAGGAGATTGTGGAACGTGCCGTGGCAGAGAAGGCAGACATCATCGGTCTCTCTGGACTCATCACCCCATCACTGGAGGAGATGGTCAACGTGGCATGTGCGCTTGAGTCTCGCGGTCTTAACATCCCGATAATGATAGGCGGTGCCACTACGAGTGAGCTTCACACGGCGCTCAAGATTGCGCCTGTGTACAGTGGTCCTGTGCTCTGGATGAAGGATGCTGCACAGAATGTCATAGCAGCCGCGCGCATACTTAATCCTGACACGAGCAACGAGTACGTGGCTGAACTTGACGACAAGTATGCTCATCTCCGTGCAGAGAAGGAGAACGAGACGGACACCATCGTGTCACTCGAAGAGGCGAGAAAGAGAAAACCAAAGTTGTTTTAGCCCCCGTCCCTCGCAGTGGGCGGTCATCCGAAACAACAAGGGCGATAATGACGAATTGCAAGCCATATTTGGCTTGCTTTAACTTACAAACTAAACACAATGGCCTCCTCCATTAGTCACCCTCCCCTTGTTGGGAGGATGTGGAGGGGCTTTACTCAAATAATACTAACTAATCCTTAATAACATGAAAAGAACTCTGTTGATTATTGTTTTAAGCCTGTTTTCTTTATCCCTTCTGGCAGATGTCCTGAAGGGACGAGTGGTAGATGCGATGACTAATGAGCCATTACCCGAGGCTGAGGTGGACGTGTATCTTGTACTTGCATCCGTTGGTTATGCTGACTCGTGGTCGTTTTCCGTGAGGACGGACTCTGTTGGTGTGTTCTTCGTTGAGAAGGACAAGGTGAATGGGTTTGAAGGAGCTCTTGGCGGTTCGGCTGCGGTGAGAGCCAAGGTCACTGCCAACTACTTTGGCTACAAGAGTGCGTCGAAATCTGCGATGCTTCTCTTTGGCAATGACACGGTGAACGTTGGCGACATCAAGCTCAAGCCGGGTAAGGCGTTGCTCAAGGAGGTCAAGGTGACGGGTCGCATCCCTCACTTCACCATGTCGGGCGACACGGTGGTATTCCATCCCGAGGCTTTCCACATGGATAATGCCGACCGTGTGTACGAGCTTATCCGCAAGTTGCCTGGCATCGAGGTGACTGAGGATGGCATCAAGTGGAACGGAAGGAAAGTCAAGCTCAAGATGAACGGCAACGATGTCTTTGGCGATGGTGCCATGCTGGGCGAATTGCCTGTTGAGGCTGTGAAGAACATCAAGACGTATGAAAAGAAGTCGGAGTTTGCTGAGCGCATAGGCGTGGAAGACGGCAAGGGTGAGCAGGTGCTCGACATCAATATCAAGCCGAGCTTCATGGACAAACTCTATGGCAGTGTCACGGCGGCTGGCTACACCAACAAGATGTATGACGGACGTTTGGACGTTAATCGCCTAAGTGCAGATAATCCTGTCATGTTCTCAGGTAGAGTGGGCGAGGGTGGCGCTGGTATGAGCGGTGTCGGTTTTGGCCCTCGCTACAGTGTGTGGATTGGTGGTTCAAGTGGTGTCAACGACCTTCGCCAGCAGGCAGCATCGTTGGGCTATCAGCATGCTTGGGACAGCAAGTGGAAGGAATCTAAGTGGCGTAATTCGTATGACATTATTGCCACGGCAAGCCATACGGACAACATGCGCTCCACATGGAGCCGTGAACAGTTGTTCAAGGATGATGGCAACGACATATTCAGGAACAGCACCAGCGATATCTATAATCATGGGATGAACGTACCTCTGACGCTGACGTACAAGAAGAACGTGACGGCTAAGACAACCTTTACGGGACAATGGTCGTTTGCGCTTGACAAGTCTATCGACACGGAGACTTCGGAGAGTACGGAAAAGTGGCTTAGCGACCTTGCTCCTCGTATGACAAAGAACTCATGTAGAGTTGACGACTCACGTCGCCTTAATATCCATACCGAAGAGACGCTTGAGCACTTCTTTGCTAATGGACGAATCTCGGAGACCTTCAAGTTAATCTATACCGACATCGATGCCGACGGCGACTATCAGGCTGACTACGTGAACCGTGATTCTGTTTCGGTCACAAATACGAGGGACGTACAGCAGAAGAAAAGTATTACCCACAACTTCCTTACAAGCTCAACTACCAAGTACTCTCATTCGTTTGGCAAGACTATGGGGCTTGACTTGTACTACGACATTTTCTATGCCAACGAATACTACAGCAATGACGTAATGCGTGGAGATGGGGCGATGATGGCTGCCGACTTTACAAACAGCCTTAGCCAACGCAATCAGAACATCGGTCACACGGCAAGTGTTTCAGCATGGCAGAACATTGGTAGCCTGAACATCTCGGAGTCGGTGTCATTGAGGAACGACAACCAGCACTTTGACTATCGCCGTGGCAAGATTGACACACTTGCCGTTCGCTCTGTCTTTGCGCCAAGAGCAAGCGTAAATCTCAATTGGAAAATAAACAACAAGTCAGGACTTTGGCTTTACACCTCATGGTGGCAAGGCAACCCTGACATAATGCAGACACTCGGCTACTATGACGACACTGACCTTCACAACGTAACCATCGGTAATCCTCAATTGGAGAAGTACAGCGACATTAGTGCAACCCTCCGCTACTACTACACTATACCTAAGGGACAGCAGAACATCAACATCGCTATTTACGGAAGCAAGTCGTACAACCCAATCATGACCCTTCGTCGCTACTACTCCAAGTACAACGGATTGTCTGACGTGTATGTCAACACCGACATCAATGGTCGTGGTGGTGGAAGTGCAAGCCTCTCGATTGGCTACACTCGCTCGATGTTCAATGTTCTCCGCATGAGCGTTGAGTGCTCTTATGGTACGGATGTTACCTATAGTCGCGAGATGATTATCAATGACGTTGAAACCACCGACATGCTTTGTCACACGGTCAACAACTATCGTTTCAAGCCTTCGCTCAGCTATGACAGCAACCGTTGGAATATCAAGCTCTGGGGTGACATGAGTAAGAGGGATGCGACATACAACCTTTCGGGTTATGCTGATGCCCATGAGAAGGAATGCTTTGCAGGATTGGAACTCAAGTACAAGATGGAGCACTGGGATTTCTCATTCACTCCTAAGCTTGAGAGTCGTCGTGGCTATCTCAGCGACATGATGAACAAGGACAGGGTGTTGGCTGATGCCGAGCTTACTTGGAAATTCATGAAGAAGAAGGCTCGCCTCTCACTCGTTGCCAACGACATCTTCAACCAGCTCGAGACCATCCGTAGCAACATGACATCGGAGTCGCGCTATGAATCAGGTCGCTCCTACCTCCATCACTTCATCGGTATGACCTTCAACTACCGCTTTGATGCGAAGGAGAAGAAGAAGTAAATTATTCAAAAATATAAAAACTTAAGAACTTACAAACTTAAAATCAATATATGAATATGACAACGAACAATGTAACTACTCCCCGTCCTGAAAGGAAGGGGCTGGGGGAAGGTCAGTTGATGAAAGGCCGTTTGGGTAAATGTCTTTTATTATGTATTGTCCTCCTGTTAGGTCTTTTCACCTCCTGTGGTGATGACGAGGACAAGGAAGCATCCATGCGTGCCGCACTGGTGGGAGCATGGGAGGAGGAAGCCACGAACGACAGCATCCTGCGTTATGCCAAGTGCGTCATTGAGTTCAGTGCCGACGGCACTATGACGGGTTACACCAAGTTCCCTGTCGACTTCCGCGACACCTACGAGGGCGAGCTTGACCGCACAGCCATCGACGACGAGGGCTACCTTGCCAAGGCACGTGGTCGCTGGAGCATCGACGGCGACGGCTATACCTACAATGTGGTGGACGGCTACAGCCACAGCCGCTATGGCGACTGGGAGTGGCATCCCGTTGGTTACACCACTTCCCTCATCATCCGCAAGGGCATCCTGTACCTCTACCGTTACAACGCACAGAATGACGACCCTTACTACGAGGCGTACCATAAGATAGACAATTAATAATTAACAATTAACAATTAACAATTAACATGCATGGCACAGTAATGGAAATAGGCAATTAACATGCATGATTCACTAATGAAA
>JAFZVY010000080.1 GCA_017617575.1 Bacteroidaceae bacterium
ATGTGGAACACCATCTGCTCTGATGCTCGTATCTGCATCAAAAAGTCCTTTTTCGGGCTTCGTACCACAGCAATTTACAATCCAACGAACAGCATCATTGATGCACACAATATCGAATTATCGCCTGTCGATGGCAAGCACATGAAGAATATCCTTGACACCCATCGTGATAATCTCGCCCAAGCCATAGATGACTTCTACCCTAAGCATGTGGCAAACGGCAACTATATGGCTGAACTTTTAATCTCACGCGATAGAAACTTTCTAGTCATACTACTCCTGCAGTTCATCAACATGAGTTACAAGCCTGTGACAGATGTTCTCATCTTCGAGGGAGAAGATGCCCACATAGTCGCAAAGATGTTCTAAACAAGAGTTTCACACTCTTTCATAAACTAACAAAGGCTCGCGATTGCGAGCCTTTGATTGGTTATATTTCTTATAAAAAAACTACAGTTTCAATTCCTTGATAATGCTTGAAATCTTCTGCAATGTTGTCACACGGGTTGGAACGAGTGGCAGACGGAGCTGATTCTTGATGAATCCCATTTCGGTGAGAAGTGCCTTGACACCTGCTGGGTTGCCATCGACAAAGAGAAGTGAATAGAGGTCGGTGAACTTATGGTGAATCTTCTGAGCAGCCTCAAACTCGCCATTGAACTCAAGACGAATCATGCGAGAGAACTCCTTAGGAAGTGCATTACCGATAACAGAGATTACACCAACAGCACCACAGGCAATCATTGGGAAGGTGAGAGCATCATCACCACTGATAACCTCGAAATCGTTTGGCTTGTACTTGATAATCTCGTCAACCTGCTCAAGTGAACCGGAAGCCTCCTTGATAGCAACGATGTTCTTGCAGTCCTTTGCAAGGCGGCATGTTGTCTCAGCCTTGAGGTTGATACCTGTACGACCAGGAACGTTATAAAGCACAACAGGAAGTTCTGTTGCAGCGGCAATAGCCTTGAAGTGCTGATAAAGTCCCTCCTGAGAAGGTTTGTTGTAGTAAGGACAAACAGACAATACGCCGTCAATACCAGAGAAATCGCCATTCTTGAGTTCCTCAACAACAGCAGCGGTATTGTTACCTCCGCAACCCATAAGGATAGGCACACGACCAGCCACCTGTCTTACGATAGCGCTCTTTATCTGTGCCCTCTCAGCAAGAGAAAGACATGGTGTCTCACCGGTAGTTGCAAGGATACAGAAGAAATCGGCACCGTTATCCAACTGATAGTCGATAAGGCGCGAAAGAGCCTCGTAATCTACGGCTCCATCTTCAGTGAAAGGTGTGATGAGTGCGATACCAAGACCGCGGAAGATATTATTCATATTGTTTGATTTTCTTACCTAAATTACAATTTTTGGTGCTTTTTCGCACGAAGGAAATAGGGATTATCGCTTGAAAAGCGGTGCCCGTTTTGAATTTTCGAGTGCAAAGTTAGCATTTTTTCTTTATATTCGTGCATAAAACACTAACTATTTTTGCATTCGTAACAATTTTTACTCTTTCTTCTTTACACTCTCCTCTTTATCCAATCTACTTGTACATACTTCCCAACCAAAGGAAGACAAGTCCGAGAAGAACAAGGAAAAGATCCAGGAACTTAGACTTCAGATTCTTCTCATGGAACATCACAGCGCCAAAGAGGAAACTTACGATAACGCTTGCCCTTCGTACCATGCTCACGATTGAAATCATAGCCCCATCGATACTAAGTGCATAGAAGTACACGAAATCAGCAACAGAAAGGAACACGCTGACAAGGATTATTGACCAAGACCAATGGAAAGGCGTTGTCTTCTTGTGGGTAGGCCACCAGAGAATCATCACCATAGCACCCATGATAAAGCATTGGTAGATATTGTACCATGACTGCACATCCATCTTGTTCAGCCCTACTCCACCATTTGACACAGGTGCCATGAGATACTTGTCATAAAGTCCGCTTACAGCACCGAATATGGCTGCTCCGACGATAGCGAATATCCACTTATTATGCTTGAAATCAATACCTTCCTTCTTGCTTGTACGGCTCAGCATTATATAGCTGACGATAGCCAAAGCAACACCAATCCACTGATATACATTCAGTCTTTCACCGAATATCAGCAACGCACCGACAAGTACGAGAATTGGACGAGAGGCATTGATAGGGCCATAGATTGTAAGTGGTATATGCTTCATTCCGAAATATGCGAGGAGCCAAGAGGCAAGTACGATGAGACTCTTCATCAAAATGTACTTATGCACCTCCCACCCTACTACGGGCACATAGAACATACTGCCGTCGAGACATGTTCCGTAGGCACTCAGAAGAATGAACGGAAGGAATATCAGCGAACAGAATAATGTGTTGAGGAAAAGTACCGGAAGCACCGCATTACCATTGAGTGCCTGTTTCTTGAATACATCATAGAATCCGAGCAATGCTGCGGATGTGAAAGCTAATAATAACCAAACCATTTTTATGTACAATTTAGCATTTACAATGTACAATTTTCATGTACACCATAATCTTTTTTATCCTGGATACTTTATATCAACGAGGAAAAGTGCATTTCCCGGCATACTCTCGCCTGCCTGAGTGCGTTTCTTCCCCTCTATCACGAGCCTGAACTCGCCTATTGTCATCCTGCCACGACCAACTTCAACAAGCGTACCGACAATGGCCCTAACCATGTTTCTCAAGAATCGGTTTGCGCTTACCACGAACACCCAGCAACCGTCACCCAAGTCTTTCCATTCTGCCTCGGTAATGGTGCATAAAGTAGTCTTTACATCGGTATGAGACTTGCAAAAACAAGCAAAATCCTCATATTCAAGTAAGACTTTAGCCGCCTCATTCATCTTATTGAAATCCAAATCGAAATGACACTCATACG
>JAFZVY010000081.1 GCA_017617575.1 Bacteroidaceae bacterium
ATGTTTTCTTTTGTTTTCCTGTGTTTTCTTTTGTTTTTCTAACTGGCCGCTTGGCGGCAAAAAACAGCAATATTGTTCCAACCGTACAGTTCGATATTTTTCGTAACAAACGAATTATCATGAAGTGAAACGGAATTTCTTCGGTCTGCCCCCCCCTAATACGTAGTCCCTTTAGGGACGTAGTATATAGGGGGGGATGAAGGGGGGGCGGTTGGGCGGAAGTATGCGATGTAGCCATCGGCATTGGTAGGTTTGAAGTTGATGCCAACGAGATCTTTCGGATGAGTTTGGGGCACGACAAAGTGGTGAGCCGACGTTACCATCGCTCAATGATGACCTCCTTAGAACAGAGAGGCAGAGAAACACAAATCTCCATGGCCCAACATTTATCGCCCCAAACCTTCAACGTCACAAAGTTACGAAATAGCTAATAAATCATCATTCCATCATGTGGGAACGAAACAAAGAAAAAAATGAGATTTTTTAGAAAAAAGTATGATTTGTTCTCAGATTTTATTCAATTCAAATATTAATTTCGAACAATCTCGGTTTGTTAATCAAGTTATATTTGCTATCCATTACCGATGCATTAGAGAATACCACATTACCTTGCTTATGTACTTCATAAGCGTCATGTTCATGTCCGAATAGATGATAACGAATGTGCAGTTGCTCTATTCGTTCCAACAGCAGAACGCTACCCTTATGTTCCAATCCATTGCCATAGTCTGCAAGGTCACACATTCCTTTTGGTGGCTGATGAGTTATGAGAATATCCGTGTCGTCAGGTATCTGTGAATAGTATTCAGACAACTTACCATTCACGAGGTCATTCATGAACATAGGAACTCCCCAGAACTTTACACCTTCGATTTCAATCCCAGTGTCACAAAGGTAGTGAACGTCATTTGGCAAGCCCTCAATGCTTTCTGCCCCAAACATACAAGTGTCATGATTGCCTGCAATGAATATCTTATGCTTGTATGGCAAGTCGCAGAACCAGTCCATAAAGTCGTATGCCTCTGTCTCTGTACCTTCACGAGTGAAGTCGCCTGAGTGAACGACTACATCCGCCTCAGGCAACGTCCCCAGTTCCTTGTGACTATTATGCGTGTCAGATATGTGAAGGATTGTCATAATTGTTTTTAGTTTTGCGTAAAATTATTGTGAAAAGAATTATTGTATTGAATACTTAATATTCTTCTTTTCTTATTGTGATTCTTATTTTATTTATCCACATGCGTATTTTTCCTTTGTCAACATCAACGTCAATATATCGATTTATGTCATCTTTATCCTTTAATTTTAAGAATTCAAGAAAATCGTTGTAAGCATTTTGATTGTTTTCTACATTCTTTGAATAATTTTTTTCTTTTTTTACATCACCATCAAATTCTATTATTAAAAAAACGGCATTGGATAGATTTCTATTTCGAGATTCTATTATTGTTCCTACAGAACCAGATACTAATTGATACATTAAGGAATTTACTGATTCCAAAGTGTCATCACCAAAATCTGGTTTTAAAAATTTGAGGAAATTAGAAATTCTTTTATGCATATTATCACCCTTATCAGAATTGTTTTTTGCATTTCCCATTTTTTTTGATATCGGGCAATCAAACGGTTCAGAAACTTTTGCTTCAATGCCAACTAAATAATTTTTCGAAACAAGTAAACCATCATGATGCCTACCAGGCCCTTTACCAAATTCGGAATTTTCAAAGGAAGTAATCTCTTCTGGATAGCATATGTAGTCTTCATTTTTGAAACCAATGTTTTTTAGATACGTAGAGATCTCTTTTGGTAAATTGTTGTTTGAAGAAATCATATATCTTGCAAATTCCATTGCGCTCCTACCTTCTTTCCATTGTGATTCTCCACCTTCAGGTTCTGCATATTTGAACCATGTACCTAAGTCTTTGATCGTGTTGATTTTTTTGATTTCTAATTTCATAAGTATTTTTATTTATATAAAGTTAAACATTCTTTTAATATTTTCTTCATCTCCTCTCTCAACTCCTTTGGCTCTAACACCTCAACCTTATCTCCCATGGCGAGCAACTGACTTGTAATAAGTTATTGAGGGATTATAGCACTCGGCGTTCTGCCATCTTTTAAAGTATTTATCGTCATCTGACATGCTCCTGAGAATGCCGTCTTTGATGTATTTCTTGATGAGAGGAACTACCTCATAGCGCATCTTCAGTTTGAGACTAGCCATGTCTTTTGCCATAAAGTAACTGTGGCCGACCTTCAAATCTTCCAACTCGAAATCGGACGCTTTGTGCTTTGCAATGAAAGAACGGTTATCAGTCTTTCCTAAGCCATTGATCTGAGCGAACAAGGCAAGTGCAGCCTTCTTGACTTCGGATGGTACAAAATGAGCATTACACCAGTCCTCTATAACATCTGCTTTAGATTCCAATGTGACAAAAGCAAAACGACGACGTACCGCATAATCGATAGTTCCCGTAGAACGGTCGGTAGTATTCATCGTGCCAATGATGTAGAGGTTTGATGGAACAGAGAAGTCTTCCTTTGAGTATGGTAATTTCAAACTGATATGATGTGTGCCACCACCACTGCGTTTATCTGCTTCAAGCAACGTGATTACTTCTCCAAATATCTTGGAAACATTGCCACGGTTTATTTCATCAATGATAAGTACGTATGACTTATCAGAAACCTGATTCTCCAGATTATACTCCTTCTTCACCGCATTGATGAAAGCCTGGGCATAAAATCGCCAGTTATTCTCTACACCTTCGCCAAGTGCCTGCATCATAACCTTCACAATGTTAAGGGGTGAAGGTGAATACTGATCTCCTTTTTCACTCTTTAACGATACGCTGCGTGTACTGATGGTGTCATTGCCCTCTGTCCACCACACATACAACTCAGACTTGCCAGACAATGTAGGAATAGTCTTTTTATTCTCATACCCCTTTATGGTCTGGAGATATTTATCAATGCAAGTAGCAATGTCTGCATTTTCTTTTATATGAGCCAACTCACAGATAGTCTTGAATATGCCATTCTCGACAATATATTTTACGGCATCGCCCTTTACCTCTGGCTTCAAGCCCTCGATAAAGTCTTCATAGTCCATAGACTGATGGAATGTACAGAAGGCTATTTGTCCTTCATTCCGTAATCTTTCGTACTCTTCCATAACCTTCTGATGGTTCGTAAAATCAGAAAAGTTCGGATTACACATGCCTACCGCAATGGCGGCAGTTTTGTAGGTCTTACCTGTGCCAGGAGCACCTTGGAGGATAATCTGTTTCTTTTGTTTGAGTATTTCTAATTCTTCCATTATTACTGAATCATTATATAATATGAGACGTATAAGTTCTTAAACTTATTTTAGATATTTTTTGTGGAATTGTTCACTATGGCATGATTTCAAATTCTCAACTATTTTTTGCCATGTGATAGCAATTACATTTTTCTTGTAGTCTTCAGAAATATAGTTCTTCTTAAAACTTTCAAACTGCTTAGAAATGTTATCGTTTCTTCCATCGAATACAAAAACGGAAAAAATATCTGGAGTAGTAACTCGAATCACATTTCGGAAGAGTTGATAATTCTTGCAAAAATCTCCATCGAACTCAATATTACGTTTTTCTTCTTTGATGGCAGGACATTTTTTTATCTTTTCTTTGTAGCCACCCTTAAAATCTTTGTATTTACCTTCAAACTTATCTTTATGATATTTATCATTTTCGCAATTGCCAAAACTTTTTTCTGTAAATTTAATTTCAAAGTATATCCTTTTTCCTCCAGATTCAATATAGAAGTCGAAATTTGTATCTTCATCTGTCCATTCACGTTCTTGGTTTACATATTCAAACTGACATTTCGCATTATCACTTAAACTAAATTTTATACCATGGTAACACAACAAGTTTACCAAATCTTGTGTAGGGGAATATATACCTCCTTTTTCCTTTATATATGGACGGAAGAAATTGTAGCACATCAATTGTGAAGAATTCAAATGATGAGCATAACGATGCAGGTTTCCCTCAATCAAAAAAGGTTGTTCTTTAATGCAATTTAACTGGTTGAATTCCTTGACGACTTGTTTCTTTGCTTCTATGGGTGACAAGCTACTATCCAATGGCAGAATATGACCTTTTGGGATATCCTCTCCTTTATATTTGTAAACACCCTTTTCTTCAATACCCAAAACCTCTATCTTATACTTCTCAAGATGATTTAAAACATCATTTATAAAATCGTCGTAACCCATATCTGTTCTTTTTTTGTTTTTGATTATTAATTCAATATCTCTTAAATGCCTTATTTAGCACATCTTTAATACCCTCTCTCAACTCCTTTGGCTCTAACACCTCAACCTTATCTCCCATGGCGAGCAACTGGCTCGTGAGGTCTGGAGTGAGGCAAACATCAAGCTTGAAATCCGTATAATCCTTATTTTCGTCTTTGATTTCGACCTGGGAATGATGCAAAGGAAGTGACTTGATGTATGAATCATAGGGCTTGAAAGCACGGATTCTTACTTTCTTTGGCTTGAGATTCTCGTTTACAAATATTCCGACAGAGTCATTGTAATAAGACTCGGCATTGAAGTCATGTGGAATCTTGAATGTCTGTTTGGTAATATTCAGTTCCTCAATTCTGTCAAGTGCCAGATGTCTGATGCCATTTTCTTCTTTCATGTATCCGAGAATATACCATCTTCTGTTATACATCTTTAGAGTATAAGGCTGGATATGTAGTACTCCACATTTACCCATGAAAGGATGGTAGTCAACTTCAAGCTCACGTTCTTCTTTCATCGCCTCAATAACAAGCTGAAGGAATTCTGTTCCTTGCGGAATGTCTTCAAGTATAATACGATTTTTGAGAGACTTTCCTTCACTCACCATATTGCTTACATTGAACGAGTTTATCAGCCACTTACGTGCATAATCTTGTTCTAATGAATCATGTCCCGCTATGTAATACTTATATCCATTTGCTTTGTCACACATGACTTCCACATCGAAAAGTTGCTGGACAGCCTTACGATGGTCATGGAATGTCCTAAGTGACAACTCTGTGCCGTCATTCAACGACGAAGATATCCATTTGTCCTGTATCTCGGCAAAGGTTAGCTTCTTATACCGAAGTAATGTATTCAACAGCCATAGATATTTTTTATATGTATTGCTGATCATAACGCTTTGTGTTTGTTTACATCGGCAAAGATATTGTACTGGTATGCAAAAACACCGCATACCCCATGAAAAATATGAATTATTACAGAAAAAACTTGTGTTTGTTCGTTTTTATGATTTGGTGTGCAGAATTTTTGCACACCTTCAAGATACCTTTGCAGCAACTTAATTTTATTTTGATATGATAGAAAGAATAAATGTTGATGAACTGATGTTTCAGGGATTTAATCCTTTTTATGGAGGAAGCACATGTGGTAGGCCTTATGAGTATTGTGAGACATTTCCATCTGTTCATATACCAGAGCAGTTTGGTAATGAGGACGAATACCTGTCATTCATGGTGTATGAGGCGGCAAAAAGAAAGTATGCCGAAAGTCAAAACGGAACTATAGGTAAAAGAATAGAAGAAGAATTGCTCCGACTGAAGCAGAAGCATTTGGCGGGTTATATTCTTTTTATTTGGGATATCATAAGCTATGGAAAGGAAACATTAGACTCTCCATTGTTTGGACCTGGAAATGGTAACGAATGTTGTTCTGTAGTCAATTACCTTTTAGGCATAACTGCTATTGACCCTATTGAATACAATCTTCCTTTTGAAAAGTTTGTCAATGGGAAAACGAATCATGTGCCTACTATAGATATTCACATAGATTCTGACAGCCATGAAAAATTTAAGAGTCTGGTTATTCAGAGATATGGAAAAAGAATAGCGCGTCAAATTTGGCCTAAAGAAACGACAAAGAATAATACAGAAATCCCAGAAAATATACTTATTCATAGGTTGATTATAGCGGATATGGATGTTGACTTCTATATTCCTGTTGAAGAAAGACTAAACGAGAAAACCAACACTATTGAGAGGTATGTCGTTGAACATGATCGTGACCTTATTGGTAAGGGAGTCGTTGAACAAAGGATTGTGTTAGATAAGGACTTAAGTCTTCTAAAATGCTTGCTATGTAGTCCCTTTGGCATGATGGATAAAGACAGTATTCCTCTTGATGACGAGGATACATATAGGGCAATATGGAATGAAGAGGTAGATGGAGTATCATATATGTCTAACTCAAGATTCAAAGATGCTGCAAAGAAATGCTGTCCTAATAGTATATCTGAATTGGCAATACTTATAGCCTTAAGTATGCCAATGAGACAGAAAGTATTGGAGGAATATGTCCGTAGGCATGTAGAGAAAAAGGCTGTCAATTATTTTATACCTGAAATGTCATCTGTCCTTGACGAAACACACGGGCTTTTACTATATATGGAGCAATTGATGCTTCTGACACAAATAGTTTCCGGAATGGATGGTGCGGATATTGAATCAATGCGCAAGGCACTAATGAGGCGCAGGCGTGAGGAATCCATGAATACCTATGAACCACTTTTCGTAGATGGTGGAAGAGGAAACGGATATCCAGAGCATTTACTTAAAGACTTATACCAATCTTTTTGGAAATATGCAGCGCACACATTCAGCAAATGTCACTACATATGCCTTGCAACCACTGCCTACAAAATCATATATTTGTCAAGGAGAATGAGTAAATCTGCAATTATATCTTGGTAAATACTGTATGGTAAGTTTGCTCGTCTCATACAATAGACACGGAAGTTAAACAAATGTATCTTTGCTCCAGAAATAAGTTTAAATCAGAAGAGTGGGATGTCAATAATATACAATACAGCCCTGTGGTGAGATGTGTATATACTCGCCACAGGGCTGAAATATTAGTTATTTGTCTGTACGGAAAGGAACGACTGGCAGTCCTCGCATTCCATGTAGCTTGCCGATGGCGAAGTTCTTGAAGCAGTACCTCACGTTCTTCACCTCACTCACCTCTGGACACACGAGCTTGAGGAAACAACCTTGCGGTTGTGTTCTCCAGTCGGAAGCTGCCCACACGATGGCTGGGTGGTATGTTCCGTCAGCACCTGCTGCCTCAAATCCTTCTATATTCTCAAGACGGTCAAAGCCGTCAGTCGCATTCTTGAAGTATAGGTATGTCACCTTGCCATTGTCATTAGGGTTGTTTGCAACAGGCGTGCCAGCAATGACAGCCTTATCCTCATCATTTGCCTCTACCGTTTTCATGAAGTCAAACTCAGGAGCATCAGCCACAATGCCCTTCACATCATAGTCCCTCACGGCAGCCATGTATGCAAGTCTCTGACCAATCTCCAGCTTCTTCGTTCCATGAATCTGCTTTGGCTCATAGTCATAGATAAGGTCTGAGGTGCAGACGCATCCGCTATATGGAAGGGTCTTTGCTATCTTATGTTGAGCCTCACGGAACTTTGCCGCCCAGTCACCATTTACGTTATCATAATGATAAGGTGGCAACTCCACCGTGTAGATAGGAAGCTTGTCATTAGGTTGGTTCCACATCTTCCTCCATAGGTTCACCATGGTTGTGAAACGGTCAATATATTCCTGCTCCCTGCCAACGTCACTCTCACCTTGGTTCCATAGAAACCCTTTTATCGTGTAACCAGCAAGGGGGTGAAGCATACCGTTGTACATCACCATCTTCCTGTGGTAGTCGGCATCATCCATAGGCTTCAGCCCGTCAGGATAGGTCTCCAGTATCTCCTTTGGCAACCATCCTTCCACACAACTACCGCCCCAAGAGCAGTTGATGATACCCACAGGCACATCAATGATGTCCGTAAGTGTGCGAGCGAAGAAATAACCGCAAGCAGAGAACTCAGGGGCATTCTCTGGCTCACACGTCTTCCACCTACCCTTTGTCTTATCCTGTGGCGTAAGAGCATCAGTATGCTCAATGGTTACGCACCTAATGCTTTTCTTATATTTGCCAGATTGTGCAATAGCCTCATTCGCTCCTTCCACCGGGCAGTTCCAGAAACCGCCAAGTGCCATCTCCATATTTGACTGACCAGAGCAAAACCAGACCTCACCAATGAGAACATTGTCAATCGTCATAGTCTCTCCATCTCCCTTGACGGTAATGGCATGTGTGTCATAACTTGCCTTAGGAGTGTTTAGCGCAACCTCCCACCTGCCGTTCTTGCCGTCAGCCGTAACTTGGTACTTAGCCTTGTCCCACGAAACACTCACCTCCACCTTGGAGTTAGGCTTTGCCCATCCCCACATCTTTGCCGCAGTAGATTGCTGTAGCATCATGTTGCTACTGAATATCTCTGGCAACTCAAGGGCGTATGACGATACCATGCTCAAGCATAGTACAATTGAAAGCAATATCTTTTTCATTGGTTTTGTAAGATTAGTTTTTATTTTTCCTCAAAAGTTGTAGTAGGTTATACTCGTTGCAAATATATGATTATTTTTAGAAAGCGAGCAAGTTATTTGCCCATAAATTCTGTACTTTTATTGCTGAAGAAAACGATTGGATAAAATAATACCATTCTCCAATCGGAAGAATGGTAAAAAATAGAAATAGTCCGTGTTTTTAAAAAACAAAAGGGTAATGGTTCACACCATCGCCCTTTTACAAATTCCATAACCCTAATTACATAAAATAACCCAAATCTTGTTATTACACGCTCAATACGTGTGATATTCGTTAGTAACCAAATCTAATAAAACTTTTAGTCTTCTTTGTGAGGAGGATGTCAGGATGGGTAAGTGGGTATGGATGCCCCCAATAAAATATCCACCTGATTATTCATTTTTTTCGTTACAAAATTACAAGTTATTGTTACAATAGACTTGCACTATGAAGCTTTGTTTGTTTCACTTTTAGTGCAAAAATGTTTCAATATTTTGTAACTAACTGAATAATACCTCTTTCCGAGAATTGCATTTTCACAACATTTTCTTATTTTACAATTAACTTTCTGCTCCATGTTCATTTCTGTATGCACTTGGAGTGATACCGAAATAGGTCGTGAAGTTGCGATAGAATGTCGTTCTACTAAGAATACCACTATCGCTTGCTATTGCTTCGAGTGTGTATTCTGGATTATTCTTGATAAGTTGGGCTGCATATTCCATTCTCTGCTTGAGAATATATTTCGAGATACTTAAACCAGTCTGACGTTCAAAGTCCATGAAGAAGTTTGAACGGTGGATGTTTAGTTCTACCAGCAGAGCGTTTCTGTCGAAGTCAGGATTTGTGAACAAGTGGCGTGTAGTAAGCTCATATATGTACTTGGTAACATCGTCGAACTCGTTTTTTTCTTCTGACGTTTTCTTTTCTTTGTCATTATGCTCCTTGACAGGTGTATTTCCTGCCTCTGTATTCGTAGCGTATTCCTTCATCATGAGCATATTCTTGTACTCAAGCATCTTGTCAAGGTTGGCAGCAAGTGCCTTGTTGCTTCTTGAAATGATGATGTTTCGATGTATGAAGTATGTACACGTTCCGAGGATGATGAGGAAAAGGAGGAAACCGATGGATACATGATAACGTAGTGCTGTAATCTTCTTTTCCTGTTGTGTCGTCTTGTACAGGTGGTCCATCTCCACGTTTATCTCTCTCATGTCGTTCTCGTTGCCTGCATAGTTGAGAGAGTCATAGTATGTGTTCAGTTCCTTTAGGCAGTAGAACGCATCCTTCCAACGGTCTGAGTGTATGTAAATGTCAATCTTGTGGTTTTGGTAGTCAAGATATGGAAGTGTGGAAGCCAACTTGAGTGCTTCTTCCGTCTTGCCGTCCATTGCGAGGCGTTGTACATGTATGTTTGTCTTGACATGGGAGTACATCTGTGCAAGGTTGCCGAGTGATGCAGGATTGATTGTGTCAATCTTGTTGCAGCATTCGTAGAACTTGTCCTGTCTGTTTGTCTTGAAATATACGCTTGCCAGTACTCCGAGGCTACGTACATCCTGCGGATTTCTTGATATGAGGTCGAGACAGCCGCGCTCTGCCTCTTCGTAATTACCGAGGTTGTAGTTCTCTATGGCTATGTCGTGCCTGCAATAGTTACGGTAGTCGTTATATTCCACGCCCAGTCCGTTCAATGTTCTATCAGCTTCCTTGAACGCCAAGAGCGACTGATGGTATAGTCCCATCTTCTCGTATATGTTGCCTATGCTATGGTAACCTGTGAACAATCCTGTTGGATGTTTATATTCCTTTGCTTTACTGACAAGGAAACGAGAATATTTCATAGCCGAGTAGTTTCTTCCAATGTTGAGGAAGAACGTTACACGGTTAAGTCCTTCAGAAAAGTAGGTGTCATAGTCCTTGTACTTGTCTGCCAGCTCGAGTGTTATGTCATTGTTGGTGAAGAAACGTGTGGAGTCGTTATTGACAAACGCATTGTAACTACGAACCATGGATGCAAGCATAAGGAATCGGTCGTCATCCTTATCCTTTGAATACTGTTCGAGCGTGTCAGCCACACCTAATACCCAGCTGCAAGCTATGTGCGTGCATGCTTCATTGTACCTGTCCTTGAGTGTAGACGGTAGTTCGTCGATGACTGTTTGAAGTTCATCGGCAGATGAATTTACAGGTACGAATACTAATAATAGGGCGAAAATAACAGTTGTTTTTAATACAGTCTTCATTCTCTTAAAGATTTTGTGTTTTGGAAGTTAGCAGAGTCTCTTACTCTTGCTTTATTATTATAGAATCGAATTTTTCCTTATTTATTCATAAAAAGTGATGTGTGCTTTTTGCACTATAGAGATTGCCTCTATTTCTTTTTGTTCACGAGGCGAACACCTGAGAACACGAGCACTACTGCAAGTGCCTGACTCCATCCGAACACTCCAAGTCCGAGGCATACGCTCACGATACATGCGATGATTGGTTGAACGTAGTTGTACATTGCCACTACTGTTGGGCGAAGTATCTTCTGAGCACGTATTGAACAGATGTAGGCAAGGAATGTTCCTCCTACCACTACAAATGCTGTTTCCATGTAGGTCACGCCACTTATCTCCGTCCATGGCAGCTGTATGACTCGATGGAAAGAGAAAGGTACGATTACCAAAGATGCAAACGTAATCATCCACTTCATGCAGGTGATGACGCTATATTTCTGTATCAATGACTTGAAGAACGTCAGGTAAACAGCATAGCTACATTGGGCTGTTATGCAGAGGATGTCGCCAAGGAGCACTCCTCCTTTTGCCACGCCTTGCGTGCTTCCAAGTATCAGAAGGCAAGCACCTGATGCTCCAAGCATCACGCCTATAAGCTTCCTGCTCGTTATGGCATCATTTAGGAACAAGGCTGACAGCACCAAAGTGATTATCGGCATTGTCGTTGTCATGATGCTTGCGTTTACGGGCGATGTTATGCTCAAACCTATCGTGTAACAGCATTGGTTACACACTATGGCAAACAAGCCTGCAAGGAAGAACCTCAAAAGGTCTTTGCGCTCTACCGTTTCGGACTTTACGAAGAGGGAAGCGAGCCAAAAACATATCGCTCCTCCCACCACGCGGAACGTGACCATCTCTATTCCCGATATACCGTTGCTCATGGCATCCTTGCCAAGTGGCGCCATAAGTCCCCACATGGAACAAGCACCTATCATGCAGACGTGTCCGAGCAACTGTATCTTGTCGTTTCTTTTTAACAAATTCATCCTAATAAACAAACTTACCTTCTCTTGTTATGTTAAAAACATACGGATAATCCCACGTTAAACATGAATCCGCTAAATTTGGACTTATTGTATGTACTCATTATGCTTCGTACGTTCTCCGTTGACTTCATACCGTCTATGGTGTTGAACACAATGGCGTTGTCTGGAGTAAGCGTACCATTTCCATTGTCGTACTTAATCAGGTTGTTCAAGCCTTTCTGGTAGGTCGCTCCGAAAGAAAGGTTGCAACCCTTTGAAATCTCCAGTTCCGCACCTAATCGTACAAAAGCAATTGGTACAAAGCTATTAACACCCACCTTCTTTATTACGTTAGCCTTCGCCAAGTCTTCATAGCCGAAGCCATTATATCCCCATTCGTCATCAAATGTGATGTCCTCGTACTGGGAGTAACGTCCAGAAACCTTAGTCAAACCGTCTGACTTCTCCAAGTTGAGTGAAGGGCTAATCATACTGTTCACTCCAAGGTCACCATACAGGTTAAATCCCTTGCGAACCTTCAACCTTTCCCTGAAGGCAAGCGATACCATGAAAGAACCTCCCTTTGCTTCCTGAGAGAGTGTCAGATTGTTGTATTGACGCACGTATGTGTCGCCATCCACATCCTGATTTGTTGTGATGCTATACATAGGAGAGGCGTAATCCGCCTTGAACGTCATGAAAGAGTAGCCAAAGCCCAAGAGTATGGATGATTCCATCTTTCTGCTCCTTGCAAATACTCCTTCTATCGTAAGCATCAGATTGTTGTTCTGCAAGGACTTCATCTCTGCATTTTCATCATCTGATACGAAACCTGTCTTGTCTCCAAAGCCCATTTCACCAGAGACAGACAATCGTATGTCCGATGTCTTTTCTTGCTCCTGCGCCTTTGAAGTGATAGCAAGACAAACAAGTCCAATCAGGAGGAAAGACTTAATATGTATGTTACTATTAATCTTCATAATTTGCCTTACTTCTTTATTACCTTCTTCGTTGAACCGTCAGACATCTGGATGATTACCATGCCTCGTGTAGAAGCACCTGCCGAACGTCCGTTGGCATCATATTTGCGCACCTCAGTCACTTCCTCCTCTGGTTCATCCTCCACAAGGTAGCACTTCTCGCTAACAAGTTCCTTGGATGCAGAGTGGATTGTTGCATACACAAACTTCTTGTATCTCTTGTCGTTTAGTATGCTTGAAGGGAACACATCATAAAGGTGCGTTCTGTTTGCGCTGTAATCTTTCTTGTTTAATGTTGTGGCAACGCCATCCACAGTATCTTCATAACCATAGACAAGACCATAGCCATTCAGTCGAGTGCATGGGTCATTATTGTCGATGTATGCTATTACCGTGCCACTATTGCCATTGCCCTTCTTAATCAGCTTCAAAGGCTTGCGAGGACAAAGGTTAACGGTTACGTCCACCAGTATACTGTCACTATACCATATAGAATCTGGAGAGTAGTATTCACCAGTATATACGTTCTCAATCTTTGCGTACAGAGGATAAGTGCAAGTCGTACCTGTTGCTTTGCTCCTGATGGAGTCAGGCACATTTATCTTGTATGTACAAGTGACGATATTCTCTTTCTTAGTGCTTTCTGCCGTTGAGTCAACGAATGCCAACCAGCTGCCGTCAGCCTCATATCCACCATCCACCTTGAAGCTCACGGTAATGTCGTCACCTTCGTTGCATTCTGCCTGATATGCCTCACCTGCTTTAAGCCTGCTCGTTATCCTTGTACCGTTTACGTCGTAGATACTTGCCCTAGGTTCTTTCCACACCTTGAGAATAGGGTAGGAAACACCATGGTAGTAACCTGTGTTTTCGTCACCATTTATTATGTACATTCTGTATTTGAACTCAGTCGGCTTGTCCACGTACTTGCAGATGTTGTTCATCTCCTCCTCCGTGTATTCCTTGTCTGAGCCGTAATCTGTCCAGTCAACCGACCACTTGCCTTTGATACCACCTGTGTACCAAAGGCCAAAGCCTACAGTCTTACCACTATACGTTTCGATGTGCTGGATAAGATTTGCATCAGGTACAGGATAAACCATACATTCGAGTTCGTACTCGTCCTCAAAGGCTTCCTTGCGATAAGGCAACTTATTGCGAACCTTTATTGTATATACGTGTGACGTACCATCTTCTGAAGCATCTTCGTCGGAGTACCTGAACTTGCAGGTATTACCCAAACCAGCATTGCGTATTGAGTCACCCACGCTCCATTGCCAGCAACTCTCGTCACCTGACACTGAAGGGATGCTTATGCGCAATACGTGTGTGGCATAAGTGTTCAAACTAAGTCTCTCTGTCTGGGAACTCTTGTTCTTCACACCAATAGCCGTAAAGCCTGTGTTGTCTTCGTACCCCTTGCAGATACGGACAATGACCATAGCCGAAGGCTTAGGATAAACTCTTACGTGGAACACCCTCGTAGTGTCCAAGAAGCACTTCGTGTCGTCCGTAAGCATCTTTTTCACGTTTACCTTGAAGTCGTATGTCTTTATCTCGTCCGTACTCTCATTAGGTGGCGTGAAGGTGAAAGAGCCATCGTTGTAAGGACCAGTAGTGTAGTCAAAGGCATAGCCACTAAGCAGAATCTCCCACTTGATGCTATCCACTTCCTCACTCTCAATCCTGTTTGTTATTCTAACCGATTCATTGGCATATATATCAATAGTATCATCCTCCTGAAAGAATACTTCAGGAGTAGGAAATGTCGTCTGTGCCTTTGATGTGGCAGCAAACGACAGTATGAATGATAATATGTATATAAGCCTTAATCTCATTCTCCTCTTGTTATTTTAATTAAGAATTAAGTTAATTAAGAGTTTAGATTTAAGAATTAAGAATTAAAAATTAAGATTTAGATAATAAAATGGACTTCATTAAGTCCCTTTGGATGATTAAATCTTAATTCTTAACTCTTAATTCATAATTCCTTAAATCAGTTTCTCCTCGTAAGCGTTATTGATTGCGTTAAGCGCATTCTGTGAACGTGGGAATCCAATCCATGGAAGCATAGCCGTTACGGCAGCAACCATCTCTTCCTTGCTTGTACCTACATTCTTGTTAGCCACAGCGTGTGACTGCATCTGTAGGTCGCATCCACCCATTGAAGCGAGGAAACAGAAAGTGAAAAGTTCACGATGCTGAAGGTCTATGCCTGTACGAGTGTAGAAGTCACCGAAGCAATAACCCTCAAGGAACTCTACCATGTGCTCCTGTCCCTTTGGCGAAGTGGCAAGCATGTTATCCACAGTTCCCTGACCAAAGATAGTGTCAATCACTTCCTTTCCCTTCTGCACACGGTCTTCGCGTGTTGTAGTGGAATGGTCGTTAAGTGGAAGACGAATATCGTTATCTGCAAATACCTCGTTCATGACAGGAATATAATCAACTACACGAGAGAATCCTACGTATGGAACAGCCTGATAAAGTATCTCGCGAATAACGCTTGGCTTTATGCCCACGTTAAGGCAGGCATCTACGTGGAGACGGAACTCTGTCTTTGCGCCACAACCTATTGTTGATGCAAGGATGCACATGATACGTGTCTGCTCAAGCACAGGTCCATCAGTCAGTTTGAGTGACTCGTCAAAAGCAAAGTTATCGAACACCTGAGTCAATTCAGGATCGTTGTGAAGCGTATTAACTTGGTTGCGATAAGAGAAGAGTTTCTTTATTTCCTTGTGAGCTCTCTCAGTAATTTTGATTTCTTTCATAGCGTCTGGTATTAATATTATATGCGCAAAGATAACGAAAAACTTTTCAAAACGCCAAAAGTTGTATGTCTTTTTTGAGTTTTTATCTTTCTAAGTTTGTCAGTTTTTGCCTTTTTGGTTCTTACAAACTCATCTTCGCAAGGAATTCCTCTGCCCTCTGAAGGTCCTCAGGAGTGTCTATTCCTATTGTCTCTATCTCGCTGATACCGACCTTTATCTTGTAGCCGTTCTCAAGCCAGCGCAACTGCTCAAGGCTCTCTGTCTTCTCCAGTTCTCCCTGTGGAAGGGCAGTAATCTGACGGAGCACATCTGAGCGGTAGGCATAGAGACCTATGTGCTTGTAGTATGTGTGACCTGCAAGCCACTCGCTCTTGTCTTTGCCACGAGTGTATGGAATGATGCTGCGACTGAAGTAGAGGGCCTCCATCTTGTTGTTCACGACAACCTTTGGAGAGTTTACGTTCTCGAGAGCGTCAAACCCATCCTTTGGCGTGAATGGCTTGACGAGTGTGGCAATATCTACCGTCTCGTCGTTAAAGCAGTCACGTACGGCATACAGCTGTTGTGCCTGTATGAATGGCTCGTCACCTTGTATGTTGACAACCACGTCATACTTGTCTGCACCCACCTTTGTGAGAGCCTCGTAGCAACGGTCAGTACCAGAGCGGTGCTCCGTGCTTGTCATTACCACCTTACCGCCGAATGCCTTTACGGCACTCTCGATGCGCTCGTCATCTGTTGCAACAACTACGTCGTCAAGAACGCCCTCCACCTGACGGTAAACACGCTCTATAACTGTCTTGCCACCAAGCATAGCTAAAGGCTTGGCAGGAAAACGTGTTGATGCATATCTTGCTGGAATAATTCCTATAAATTTCATAAAAGCCCCCTCCCGTCCTCCCCCAAAGGGGAGGTGAAAAGTATGATTGTTTAATTATTTACAATTTAATAGCCTTGCCCCGTTCCTGTCTCCCTCCCCTTGGGGAGGGTTGGGGTGGGGCTCCTACCTGAAGCTTGAATCCACTCCTTCTTCCGAGTCGTCCTCCTCAGGTGCTTCCTCAAGTCCTTCAAGCTCATCGTCACAGAAGTCGAAGCCTTCAGGGATGTCGAACTTGTCATCCTGAGTTATGCCGAGCGACTTGTCGTTGAACACCTTCAGCATGAAGTTACCATAGATAGGCAAGGCTGCTGCTGCACCCTGTCCGTATGACATATTGTTAAAGTGGATGTCTCGGTCGTCACCACCTACCCAGCAACCAACCACGAGTTTAGGAACGACGCCCATAAACCATGCATCGGCATTTGAGTTTGTAGTACCTGTCTTACCGCAGATATCAGCCGTAAACTTATATGGACGGCTTGAATAGCGTAAGCGTCCTGCAGTACCGCTGTTTACAACTCCACGGAGCATGTGAATCATCTTGTAGCAAGCCTCCTCACTTATTGCAGACTTAACGCGAGGGTTGAATGTTGCAATCACGTTTCCGTCTGCATCCTCAATACGTGTAACGAGAAGTGGAAGTGCACGTGTTCCCTTGTTAGCAAACATTGTGTAACCACTTACCATCTCACCCACACTCACGTCACAAGGACCGAGACAGAGACTCATTGAAGGCTCTATTGCCTGATTAGTAATACCTACCTTATCGTGCAAGAACTTTGTGAATGCACGTGGATTATTAAGGTCAATCATCAATCTTGCAGCAATCCAGTTGTTTGACTGTGCAAGACCCCATGCAAGCGTAACCATCTCGCCCTCTTTTGTGTGGCTGTCGTTACGTGGTGTCCATGGAGCAGTCACTCCGTCATCGTATGTAGGTGCAGTATTCAAGAACTCATAGCAAGGAGTGTAGCCGTTCTCCATCGCAAAAGAATAGAGGAATGGCTTCATGGTAGAACCCACCTGACGGCGACCTTCACCCATGATATTGTCAAACTGGAAGTGCTTGAAGTTAAGACCTCCAACGTATGCCTTTACCGCACCTGTCCTTGGGTCCATAGCCATCATGGCAGTGCGGAGGAAACTCTTGTAGTAACGGATAGAGTCAATAGGAGTCATCTCTACTTCCTTCTCACCATCGTATGAGAATACGGTCATAGGAACCTTGATGTTATAGAATGCCTCCTCTATCTCCTCGTCTGAGCAACCATCAGCCTTCATCACGCGATAGCGTTCTGACTGCTTTGCCTGCTTCCAGAGAAGTTCCTTTACCTTTGCCTTAGTCAATCCTGAATAAGGAGCGATACCGCTACCTTTCTTCTCCTTGTCAAAGAGTGGTTGCAACTCTTTAGCCACATGGTCAAACACTGCCTTCTCTGCATAGCGTTGCATACGCGAGTCGAGCGTTGTGTAAATCTTCAAACCATCAGTATAGATATTGTAGTTGCTGCCGTCCTTCTTCTTGTTCTTGTTACACCAGCCATAGAGAGGGTTTGTTTCCCAGGCGAGTGAGTCGTCATAGAACTTCTGACGCTTCCAAGATGGGTAGTCGCTACGGTCTGGCTTCTTTGCCATCAACATCTGCTGAAGGAGTGCGCGGAAGTATGGAGCATATCCATCATTATGGTCAAGGATATGGAACTTATCCATAGACAGTTTCTCTTTCTGTGCCTCAAGCATCTCTTCCTCTGTGATATATCCTGCCTTTTGCATCTGGAGGAGCACCACGTTACGACGTTCACGGCTTCTCTCGTTGAAGCGGCGAGGATTGAAGTATGAAGGGTTCTTACACATACCCACGAGTGTGGCACACTCCGTAAGTGAAAGCTCATGAGGCTCCTTTGAGAAGTATGTACGTGCCGCATTCCTGATACCTACGGCATTATTGAGGAAGTCGAACTTATTGAGGTACATCGCAATAATCTCTTCCTTTGTGTAGTAACGCTCCAACTCGATGGCAATGAACCACTCGATAGGCTTCTGCATGGCACGCTGGCTTGCATCCTTTGCCACGTCTGAGTAGAGCTGCTTTGCCAACTGCTGAGTGATGGTAGAACCACCACCTGCCGACTTCTGACCGAGAACACCACGCTTGATGATGGCACGTCCGAGAGCCTTGAGGTCAATACCAGAGTGGTCATAGAAACGCACGTCCTCAGTAGCCACGAGAGCCTTGATAAGGTTGTCAGGAAGAGAATCGTATGGAACCATCACACGATTGTCCTGGGCATATCCCCATGTGCCAAGCTCCATTCCGTCATTCGTATATACACGTGAAGCAGACTTGTTGATAGGGTCCATCATGTCCTGAGCTGAAGGAAGCTCACCGAGCCATCCTTGCGAGATGCCATAGAGAGCACCAGCAACAACGATGAGTAGCACACACACACAAGTCCACAAGCCGATGATAATCTTCTTGTAGAGTGGAAGTCCTTCAGCATTATCAGATTTCTGATTTATCGTCTCTTTTGCCATAATATTCATTTTTATCGTTTCGCGAGCCTCTCCTCATATCATTTTTCTATTGCTATGATTCTGATATAGTCAGTTGCGGTTAACATCACGAAACATCATTCGTTAAATTGTAATTTGGTATAACGAATGCAAAGTTAGTAATTATTTAAGTTATGGCAAAAGTTTTTCATCAATTTTGCAGAATGAGGCACATAGGGTAGGGGAACGAATGCAATTATATCGGATGGCTCGTGCCCTCTTTGGTGCACTTGTGACCACCCTTTGCTTGTCAATAATATGTATCTTGGTGGCAACGTAGGAGATTAAAAAGCACTTATTCCGATATCCGAATTACCTATTTTTAGGTTAAAACTACAAAGAAAGTACGTGGTGGCTCTGATATTTCTCTACTATTTCTCCGCTATTCTCCGCTCTAATAGCGGAGGCATAGCAAAGTCACTTCTGACTCACTACGTCAGCATAGCGAAGTCATAACGGAGTTGCTTAAGCTTTTGAGGGGATATTCCCCCGAAAGTTTTTTGTCTAACTTTCGGGGGAATCCACATTTTGTGTATCTCTTTTTAATTTGCAATAGCAATTCATTTTAGTGAATTTCTCTAAATGGCTATTACTCGTTGTTCCTTACCAATTACAAGTTAAAATCTAACGATTCTCTTTTTGCCATCCTTAATGTATATTCCTGCTTTCGGAACGTCGTTTACGAGACGCCCGTCAAGAGTGTAAATGCTTGAGTCTTTGTCTTCAACATTAGTGATGGTATCTATTGCATTATAAGTTCTTATGTCATCAATAATGTTGAAGTTTTTCCAATATTCCGCTTTCATATAGGCTTCCTTCTGTCCGTTTGGTACGTGAAGTGTGCCATAGGTTGCAAATGTGTTGCTAAATATTCTCTGTGGTGTCTCTGAGTAATTATAAATGTTTGTGAGACTCTTGCATCCGAAGAATGCATTTGCATCAAGGTATGTTACATTGCTTGGAATTGTCAAAGAGGATAGTAACGTGCAATTACCAAATGTCTGTCCTTCTATTCTTGTAACGTTTTTAGGAATTGATATACCCCTTATTTTTGTGTAACTAAAAGCGTTGCAACCAATAATGCTTACGCTGTTTGGTATTGAGATGGTGGAAAGCACTTCACATCTTGAAAATGCGTAGTCGCCAATGCTAATAACTCCTTCAGGCATTCTGATGGATGTTAGTTTCTCGCAGTTATAGAAAGCAGCACGTCCGATATTGGTAATCCCATTTGGAATAGTTATTGATTCCAAGTCCTGACAATGGTAAAAAGCGTAATCACCAATGCTAACTACATCATCAGGTATGATACTGTTTTTACATCCATGTACAATCGTATTTGTGGCTGTCTCTATTATGCAGTTGCAGTTGTTTCTTGAATCATACGCTACGCAAACCTTACACAGAGGATGAAGGGACAGGAAGCCATCATCCGCATAGCAAGGAAATTATCGAATATTGTATACTCGGTATTAAAGAATGACAGGAAATACGTTCCATACTCATGGGACAGTAAATAAAGACATACAGACAGTTATTTGACAACCAAAACAAGACGGCTCCTACTACCAATATGATGCGCCACCAAGGTGTCATCTCTGTTAAGATTGTTGCGTCTTACCTATTTCTCTGAAGAAGTAAATTGAGGTGCAGGCATCACTGTGTCCTCTCATAGAAGTTTGTTGGATAGGTCTGTTGTCTTTATTACTGCCTCGAGGTATCCGGCAGAAATGTCGGAGGAATGCTTATTGGCATATACGTAAAATGCTTATTTTCTATCCACTTTTTATAACAGATTGAATAATATGTGTAAATAACAAAAAAAAGTCATCCATTTATTTGGACAGCAACATAGAAGATTGGTAATTTAGTCGCCCTTGGCGACGGGTTCTAAAAAAATCTGTTTTCTTCCGTGATGGTGTAAAATTCAACCGTACAGTTCGAAATCTTTTGGATGTAAAATCTAAGTTGTGCAGTGTTGTGCAGTTGAAGTGTAGAAATCCCTTGGCGGTATGCTCAAATCATTGTATCTTTGCAATGTGATTCAGAGGTGATGACGACACGAAGCTCTCACGAAGGGTTTACGAAGGGTTGCCGAAGGATTTTACACATCCATTGTGCCGTAACGACTCTTAAGCTCAAGAAAACAGAGTTCAATCTTATGTGAACGACTGGTTCCTTTAAAAAACGAAAACAGAATTATTCAAGCTTCGCAAGTTCAGCTGACGCTTTACTTGCAAGGAGTTAAAAAGGAGTTAAAGAGTAGTTAAAGTGGAGTAAAAAAGACGAATGTCCGTTTTGGAAGAACGAAAATTTAGAACTTTTCTCACCGAAGGTAAAATTTGTTTCATCTCATTTTCTCTTGTTTTCGTTCTCATTTTTACGAAGAATGTTATAAGAAATTTTCCTTAATTTTTTTAATTTTCGTTCTTCTAAAAAAAACAGCGAACAATCAAACGTCTTTTTAACTTCCTATATAACTACATTTTAACTACAAGCTAAACTTGAACATAATAATAAAACCAAAATAAAATATGAGAGAGTTAATCATTAGCATTTTATGCCTTTGCTCCATCTGTGCATGGGCGCAGAGCAAAGAAGAGAACTTCGACTTCGGTTGGAAGTTTATTGAGAAAGATGTGACTGATGCAGCACAAGTGTCTTTTGACGACAAGGACTGGCAAGTGGTGAACCTTCCACACGATTGGGATATACATCATGCACCTTCAATTGATGCCAAATGCGGAAACGATGGTGGCTACTACCCTGGTGGGACAGGATGGTACAGGAAGGTGTTCAAGACACCGAAGGCAGGACGAAGTGTGCTCCACTTTGAGGGAGTATATCAGAAATGCAAGGTATATGTTAATGGACAGTTTGTCGGCACACATGACTACGGATATACCCCATTCCGCATGGACATTACGAATCATCTTGTGACAAAGGGCAACAACGTGGTTGCCGTAAGAGTGGATAATAGCGAGCAGCCTAACTGTCGTTGGTATAGCGGTAGCGGAATATACCGTCATGTGTGGCTGGAGACTTCCGACCTCCTCAGGATTGACGATGATGGCGTGTTCATCACTACACATTTCGACAAGGAACGTTCTGGTGAGGTGTCCCTCAAAAAAGCATATGTGGATATGGATGTCACACTTGTAAACTCTTCAAAGGAAGCAAGAACCGTAAGCGTGTCAGCTTGGCAGGCATCCAAGCATGTGACGCTCAAGGCTGGCGAGAAGCAGACGGTAAGCCTCAGCACAACGATTGACAATCCAGATTTATGGTCTCCATCTTCCCCTACATTATATAATGTGCAAGTCAATGTCGTGGAAAAAGGCAGGGTGATAGACGAGAAAGCGTGCAGATATGGTGTGCGCCATATTTCCTATGATGCCAAGCGTGGGCTTCGCCTCAACGGTCAGCCATTCGTGGTGAATGGTGCATGCGTGCATCACGACACTGGGGTGCTCGGAGCGGCAGCCTTAGATGCGGCTGAGATTCGTAAGGTACGACTGATGAAAGAAGCAGGATTCAACCTCATCCGTACTTCGCACAATCCTTCGACACGTGCCTTCCTTGACGCCTGCGACAGCATCGGAATGCTCGTTATCGACGAGATTTACGATGGCTGGTATGCCGAAAAGACTAAGTACGACTATCACACGACACTCGACTCTACCTATAGGGATGACATCAAATCGATGGTCATGCGTGATCGCAACCATCCGAGCATCATCTGCTGGAGCATAGGCAACGAGGTGATTGAGCGCAAAGATATTCGTGTGGTACATACAGCCAAGACGTTCAAGAACACGATACTGGCATACGACCGTACACGTCCTGTTACGGAGGCTCTCTGTTCGTGGGATAGCGACTGGGAGATATTCGACCCTCATGCCGACGTTCTCGACATCGTAGGTTACAACTACATGATGCACAAACATGAGAGCGACCACGAGCGTGCACCAGAACGCGTGATGTGGCAGACGGAGAGTTATCCACGTGACGCATTTCTCAACTGGCAACGCACGAACGCCTACCCTTACATCATCGGCGACATCGTGTGGACGGGTCTCGACTACCTTGGCGAATCAGGCATAGGACAGTATTACTACGAAGGCGAGCCTAACGGAGAGCATTACGTCCGCAAGCATTTCCCTTTCCACGGAGCATACTGTGGCGACGTGGATATCACAGGATGGCGCAAGCCTGTTTCCCACTATCGTGATATGTTGTGGAATACGCCTGAGGGAGACAACTCCATATACCTTGCAGTACGTGAGCCAGACAACTATAGTCAAGGCAAAATCTCCACAACACTTTGGGCTGTTCCGCCTACATGGGAGTCATGGAACTGGAGCGGATGGGAAGGCAAACAGATAGAAGCCGTTGTTTATACAAAATCACCAGCGGTCAACCTCTATCTTAACGGAAAACTCATCGCCAGCAAAAAGGTAAGCAAAGCAACAGAGTACAAGACTATCATTCCTATTCCATACACCCCGGGTGAACTCAAAGCCGTGGTTGTTGATGCCCAAGGTAAGGAAGGAGCGGTGGCTGTCCTACGAACTTCAGGCAAGGCACACACAGTTCGTCTCACTCCCGACCGCAAGACCATACATGCCGATGGACAAGATCTTTGTTTCATCACGGCAGAAGTCATAGATGCCAATGGCAGCCTTGTGACTAATGCCAACGAACTCCTAAACGTCAAGGTAACGGGCGCAGGCACGCTGCAAGCCTCAGCCTCTGCCAGCATGAAAGACCTCGAGCCGATGACCTCACCGCGTGTCACCACATTCAATGGCCGTGCCTTGATAGTGCTCCGTAGCATGCAGAAGCGTGGCAACATAACTCTCACCGTGTCGGGTAAACACATAAAAAACGCCAGCATATCTGTCAAGGGAGAGTAAGCCATTTGGTTTGTAGGTTAGTAAAACTGGCAATTTAGCCTTCGCATAAAGGTTGGTTCAAAAAAATGCGTTTCATTTTAGGACATTGCGAACTTTTTCGAACTGTACGGTTGAATTTTATACCACAACGGAGAAAGCAGAGTTTTTTTGAACCCGTCGCCAAGGGCGACTAAATTACCAACTATTCTCACCGAAGGTAATCTTACCATTTTTTTAGCATAAATTATCATAAATTGACCACGAACCTTTAGCTCAGCGTAGCTAATTTTCGTGAACCTGTGTTTTCTTTTGTTTTTCTAACTGGCCGCTTGGCGGCAAAAAACAGCAATGTTGTTCCAACCGTACAGGTGGATATTTTTTTGTCGTGTGCAATTTTTGAAAACCTCGCCAAACAGGAAAATTTTGGCGTATAGGTCATTTTGCAGGATAAATTTGAGTAGGTGTTCGTCAATAGGTCAAATTGCAGGATGAGCATTCTTTTAGATTGTTTGGCAATCCACTTTTTGTTATATATCTCTGTGTCGCAGTTCGAAGCATAGTGGAGCTCTGCTGGGGAGCAACTCCATGAGGAATAGGACTGCGCAAATCGAAAGGAATGGGCAGGAGTCTCTATCAACGAGGCTTCTGCTTTTTCATTCCATGAGATTCTGCCAATGCCAAGAAAAACCCAGAAATGAACCGCTTGCGGTTCTCCATCGTCAGTCCGCTGTGGTTGTTCAAGTTCTTCTTCAAGTCTGTGAAAGAGCCCTCAATCTTATTGTTTGTATTAGGCATTCCCTTGCAGTCCTCACGTTGGTAAGTGAAGAGGTATGGAAGATAGAAATTCAGGCTGTTCATTGCTGCCCTAAGACGCTGATGCGTGTAATGCATCTTTCCGTCTATGTGTAGGCTCTTGTGATCTATCGTATCCTTCCACTTTGTCTTCCATCCCTGGTAGTCTTTTTTGAAGTCGGCCTCATCACTCTCGTGGAGTCTGCCAACCAAATCTTTCAGTTCTCTGGCGGATAGCATCTTGGGATTTAGAGTGATATAACGTCTGACTATCTGCTTCATATGGAACTGGCACATCTGTATCCGATACTCAGAAAAGGTCTTGAAGAGACTCTGCTTGCCGTCTATGACCAGACCTCGTATGACATACCCTCGCACCTTGATACTGCTGACGGCATCCTCATAATCCTTTACAGTTTCGTTCTTCACAAATGCCATGTAAAGTGGCATGCCAGTCTGATTGTCCAATGCCAGCAGGACTCCAAAGTTGCGTCCCCAGTAAGTCACGTCCAGATGCACGAAGCCTCCACCAGACAAAGGAGGCTGCACCCATTTACGACTGATGCCATGCAGTCGTCGCTTGACGGTAGATTCACTCATACAGAAACGGACGGATAGTTCTTTTATGGTCAGTTTCTCCTGTTGATAGGCATCCCACAAATCGTCTTCGCAAACCTCCTTGCCTGCACGGAACTGATAACCGCAATCCTGACATTTATACAGTTGTACCCCCTTGCGCACACTATTTTTAACCGTATGTAAAGAACCACACACTTTGCATTTCTTCTTATTCATTCTAACTTTGAAATTGGCATTAAAATACCTACAAAGTTAGTGATTGTCAGCAGGAAACACTGTCATCCTGCAAAATGACCTATTGTGCGTTTTCAACCGTCGATTTATGCTCTGAAATTTTTGAACCGCCATAAGTACATGTTTTACTATGTGTTACATAGTGTTTTATCCTGCAAAATGACCTATAGGTCAAAATTTTGTGGGCGAGATTTAAAGATAAGTACCCATGAAAGGGAACGAATGGTTTTTGTACAAATGGGACAAAAGGAAATAAAAGGAGCAGGCTCCGTCTAATACCCGACGTTGCCTGCCCGCGAAAAAAATTAAAAAAAGCTATGATAAAAATAGGTTGATGGAATAGATTTGTATTATTTACTTTGCATGTGTTGTGACTATTACTTAATCTTGTAAGCCGCAAAGTATTCTCCATGGCGAAGATAGAGGATGCCATTGTCGATGTGCATGTGTGCCCAGTAAGGACCGCTGCCCTTGGCTACACGGAACTTGCTCACCACATCAAACTTCTCTGGAGTAGGATTGACAAGACCAACAAAGCCACGACGCTCGTCATAGATGAAGAGCTTATTGTCGGCAGCTATGATGGAGCCTTTGCCTGCGCCACCTGTCCACTTCTCCTCGTAGTCAGTCTTACCTGTTTCCCAGTCAAGACAGCACCAGTTACCGTCGTTGTTGTTAATCCAGTTTGAACCGTATATCTTGCCGTTTACAAGTACATAGCCACCATGATGAGTGTCGAGTGTTTCGGTACGCCAAGTGACTTCAACGCTCTTGAGGTCGTCAGCGAGCTTCAACTGGAAACCGTTGAGGTCGTAACCGTGGCAGAAGAATATCTTACCGTCCTTATAGAGTGCTGAGTTAGGGGCGATGTTGTCCCAACGTCCTTGCTTACCTGTGAACTTAGGTCCCCAGTTGTCGAACGTCCATTCTATCTCACCTGTCTCAGGGTTTACTCCAAAGGCAGAGAGTGATGTTGAGCCTACAATCTGACGCTTACCCTTGTACTCAATCATGATTGGTGACACGTAGCCAGACTTCTCGCCAAGTGGACGTGACTTCCATATCTCCTCACCTGTGTCCTTGTTGAGGGCCACGATGGTTGTCTGGTCGCCACAAGGAGTATAGATGACCTTGTTGTCATAAACGAGTGGACACTCAGACGTTCCCCACATTCCCGGCTTGCGCTCATACTTAGTACCAGCATCAACCTTCCACACAATCTTACCGTTGCTTGTGTCTATACAGACTACCTCACCCATACCGCTGATGACGTATGCCTTGCCATCTGCCACGGCTGGAGTGGTACGAGTCTCAGGATAAGACTGCTTCCAAGGGTGACCGTAAGATACCGTATATTGCTTCTCACCCTTGAGGTTGTAGCAGTTGAGTACCTCCTCGCTTTCATCCTCGTTCATACCAGTAAGGAACACTTTGTCGCCCACCACGAGTGGTGAAGAATAACCCTTACCAGCATCACTTGTCTCGAAAATCATCTGAGGACCTTCGGCAGGCCATTCCTTCAAGAGACCTTTGTCAGGATAGTAACCATCGTGCTGCGGACCGCGCCATCCGTATGGCGTTACCTGTGCCATAGCTCCTGTACAGAAGCTTACACCCACGAGCATAGTTATAAACATTTTGTTCATACGCTTTGTGTTGTTAATTGGTTAATATTTATCATTTCTTTTATTTCTAACTCAAGTTCTAAAGTTCGTAGGAGTTAACTTCGTGGAGTTAAAAAGGAGTTATATAGGAAGTTAAAAAGACGGATGTTCGTTCGCCAATATTACTCAATATTTCAAAGTTTAACAGAACCAATGTGTATCGTCTCTTTAACTCCATTTTAACTTCCCTATAACTACTCTATAACTACTTACAAGTGAAACTTGAACTACTAATTATTTTTTTTATCCCATAATACAGCAATATGCAGATGCCCAAGAAGCCTGCAAATGCCATAAGAAGAGTTGTGATTCCTGCTCCTGCCACGTTGGCACTAATGCTTATGACAGAGCCTGTTGCGCCAATACATACTGCATAAAGTGGAACAAGAAGATTCTCATGCAATAGCATCTTTGCTACAAGTGAGTCGTCGAAGCCCATGGCACGATATTGCAGAATGGTATGTGCCTGAGCCGCAAGGTTCTTGCGCACGATAATCATAAGGCTGAATATGCCTAAGAGCAAGCCCAGTCCGCCAAGAGTCATGAAGATGATGAGATACGTCTCCGTAACCTCAAAGAACATCCTTATGCGTTCCTCCACGCTTTGTATGTTAAGACCGTACTCGCTCATGGCTGTTGACAGGATTTCGGCTGTCTCGTCCGCACGTGGAGACTTGACGAGTAACACCTCCACACCTACCTCCTTAGGCCATAGGCGACGGAAATCATCTGATGACATGATGGCATTACCATGGAAGATGCCCGTAGGATAAGAGCCTGCAATAAGTACAGGCACTCGCTCGCCCTTGTCGTTCTGGTAGTAAAGCGTGTCGCCCACGGACTTCATAAGACTCCATAGGAGCGATTCCTCGTCTATGTAAAGCTGGGCTATGGTATGGTCATGCTTGCCTTCCTCCACAATGAGTCCGAAAGACTCCATATCCTCAAGGTTGACTCCAAGTACAGTTGGAGTAGTCACCTGATTGAGGTTAATACAACTTGCCTCGTCTTGTGTGTGGCGCATGAAACCGAGGAACTGTGTGCTGTCAGGCAAAGCGTCAAGTGACAACTTATTGCGAACGGCACTATTGTTCAAGTCATATTGTATCGGTACACGACTATCCACATATAGATTGTAGCCTCCCGTTGCCTGTATTGCCCTTCCGAAGTCAGGACGGTTAAGTCCAACGGCAAAGACCGTAAAGACTCCCAAGGAGAGTGCCCAGTATGCCTGTAGGTGTTGCTTGATGGATGCACGTATGGACAACCATGTCAATCGTCTTCGGCTCATCTTTCCGTCACTTTCTGCCTCCCTGACCTGACGACTCACATAGACACGCAGGAAAAAGCCCCACGTAAGAATCCACAAGAGTCCACAGATGATGAACAGAGCCAACTCGTGGAGGAATAGGAAGTTTACGGTTATCAAGGCAGATGTAAACACAAATAGACCGATGAACAGATACTTGTCACGTTTGCCCTCTGCACTTTTTTCTTTCGTCTCTCCTTGTCCTTGCCTAAGCATATTGCGAACCACCATAAACAAGGCGAAGGCACATATAATCATACCCGTTACCCAACCGATGAGAAGGGTCATAGGTTGAACGTGCAAGGCAAATCCTTCTGTATGCGTAGCTCCGCTCCACACGTTGCCCAATAGCCATAGCGTGATACTTGAGTAGGCAAGACCTGCCGCCACACCCAAAGGTGAGGCAAGGAGCATGATGCAGAATGATTCCTCAAACAGCCTTCGTCCTATGTTCCATTCCGTAAAGCCCAACTGACGGTAAAGTTGTATCTCGCCAAGGCGCAAGGTAAACATTTCGGTAAGCGGACTCTTCATGAGCATGATGGATGCAAGGATGATGAAGAAGCCCAAGGAGAGGAACAGGCTTGAGAAGTCAACGCCACCCTTTGCTCCAGCCAGTCCCTGTTCGCGTGGATGGAACAAGAGCACACCAGCATCACTTGGAGAGAGGCTGACCTCTGGTCGTTCAACAAATCGCAAGGCAGTTGCATTTCCAAAGGCATTACTCCAGTCGGAGCCTACCGCATCGTATGCAACAACTGCCTTTGGAGTCTGGCGATAAGCGTACCAGTAATCCTCATCCACCTTGTGTACATGTTCCATCTTGATAGGCACGTCGCTATCCCAGTCCGTACACTTCTCCACGTGAGTCAGCCCAGGGAAATCAGCCAAGAGCAGACTGTCGTGCATAAAGTCGGAGAGAGGGACGACACGCTTCACCATGAATGTCTGTTCACGTGTCTCAAGACTCTTCAGTTGCTTTGTGATGAAATAGCTCATACGGACGGAATCGCCTTCATGTACTCCAAGTCGTTCCGAAGCATAGTCGGAAAGTATAATGTTACTTCCTTCAAGCGGTTCTCCTTGCCACTCGTTTACGGCTGTCACGAATGAATAAGGAACGCTATCCGTACCATGTATCAGGTCGTTGACGAAGTAGGAGAAATAAACCGTAGAGTTTGCAGTCCTGCATTTATCTACCAATGGACTTGAGATGAACACGCCATCATAAGTGAGTGACGAGTCCGTAAGGTGAATACCAGACATCTCTGGTGTCCAGCATTTTGCGAGTTGTTCCTCGTCCACCAAGTCGTCGGAAAGCACGAGGTTTATTTTGCCCTCCAGTCCCATTGTCTCTGCTAAGTACTGACGACCAACGAACACGTTGAGAGGTAGTGTCTGCTCATTCTTTAGGAGTATATTGCCTCCTTCCTCCACGCTCTTCACTCCAGAGACATGGACACGCATCTTGGTGGCGTAGTTCTTCGTGACAAAGAGGCTTCCAGAAGGAACGAGGTTGCCAGAAGGAAGATGCAGTACAAAGTCTTCAACATCACCCAATTTGGCTTGTAAAGGCTCGTTTATCATTACCTCACCCGAAATAAGGGAATCGTTATCTACTCCCCACACATATACTGGGAGCAACTTATCCCCTATAGACACGAAGCCGTCCATCATTAGATAGCCTTGCGAATGTGCCATCAAAGGATGTTGCATGAGTCTGTCGCTCAAGAATCCTGTTCCACTTGTTATTATCGTCTCCGTCTTACCCAAGCGTTCACTCACTCGTCTTACCAACGTGTCACGTACGGAATCGCCCAGCAATAGGCTGCCCGTCAACACGGCAGTCATAAGGATGACAGCAAAGGCTACCAGACGATAGAAACGTTGGTAGTACCTCCTGCTTTGTGATATGAGTGATGGTTGAGTCATATTCGATTATGCTGTTTTACGGTTGGGCGGTTGCCCGTCCATACTGTTTCGAGGTCGTGCCGTTCTGCGGCATTAAGCCCCCTCCCGTTATTCCTCCAATAACTTTCCGTTTACGAGTTTGTATGTCTTATGAGCGACCTTTGCCATTTCGGCTGAATGGGTTACCATTATGATGGTGGTATGCATCTGGTCATTCACTTGTCGGAAGAGGGATGCTATGGTATGGGCGTTTGTCGCATCAAGTTGTCCCGTAGGTTCGTCTGCCAACAATATGGATGGCTGGTTGATTAGGGCACGACAGATTGCCACACGAGTCTGTTCGCCACCCGACAACTGGGTTACGGGACTGTCCTTCAAGGATAGGATGCCCATGAAGTCCAACAAGTCCAAGGCTCGCTTTTGTTCCTCTGCCGTAGAGGACGATTTGACGGCAAGTGTTGGTAACAAGATATTCTGAAGAACGGAGAACTGAGGCAAAAGGCGATGGTCTTGATACACGAAGCCTATCTCCTTATTACGGAGGTGGCAAATCCTTGCTGCAAGGTTCTTGTCGCCGTTTACCTTCACCTCCTCGCCCTTTATCAGGTATCGTCCCTCATCGGCAGGCAACAAAGTGCCAAGTACAGAAAGGAGTGTCGTCTTTCCTGCACCCGACTCACCTGTTATGGCTATGAATTCGTCTTCTTCCACACGCAGGGACAGACCATCAAGTACCGTCTGCGCACGATGACCGTCGGCAAATCGTTTCGTGATATTCTCGAGTTCTATCATATCTTGTATTTTCTTCTTTATAATCGTCACTTAACCAAAACATAATAATGTGCCTCTACTTGTCAGGATATAGAAGCGGTCACTAATAATGGCAGGTGAGGCTATGATTGGTTCGCCAGCCTCATAATGCCATAGTTCCGTTCCATCCTCGCTATCAAGAATGGAGACATACCCATCCTTGGTGCAGACAAGCACCTTGTCCTGTGCCACGAGTGGAGAACATTCACCCGTGGTTCCTCGCAACATCTTTTTCCAGCGTACCTTACCCGATGCACGTTCGATACAACTAATATATCGGTCGCCAGAAAGGATATACACGTCTGTACGAGTGAGCGTTGGCATGGACACCACGCCTCCATCCACGCCCTCGTTATTGGTTGATGTGGCAAGCAACTTGCGATGCTTCGTAATCTTACCCTTGTCAAGGGTCATTTCATACACGTTACCATTGTAGTCGCATGCACATGCCACTCCATCAAGGATGGCAGGAGAGGCAGGCACGTAGGTGTCAAGTTCGAGTGAGTCGGTTAATTGTCCTGTAGAGACATCAACCACACGTACCCAAGAGTCGCAACCGCCGAACATCATGTAATGTTTCCATACGGCTGCCGTTCCATTTATATAGTAACCAGTTGCAAACTGGCTCATCTTCTTTCCTGTCTTTGAGTTGAAGGCGTACATGCTACCATCGTAGCTACCCACAAGCAACTTGTCGTCAAGCAGATTAGGTGAGCCTGATATCTGTCCTAACGTCTCATAGTCCCACACAACTCGTCTTTTCTCTATTGAAAAAGCATTTACATGACCGTCTATCCTACCCACATACAACATAGAGTCATTTGCAACAAACGAAGCCTCAACAGGAGTACCGAAATCGTAAACCAGCAAGGAATCACCCTCGGAAGAGAAACGACGCAAGCGTCCCTTACGGTCAAGAGTATAGACCCATCCGTCATAGACAATAGGGGCAGATACCGTTCGTGTCTTTGTCGTCGTGCTCCATAATAATTGAGGCGCATCAGGCAAGGCACAATCAGTAGAGCCACACAGCGATGGCGAGCCACGGAATATTACCCAGTCCTTTGTATGTTCGTCCGTGGCATATTCATTTACCACGGCACAACTAACGCACAAAAAGAGCACCAGTTGGACACAAATCAGCCACTTTTTCATCTATATCTTTCTTATTTTCCTCAATAACCACAACCTGCATATCAAATCCACGATGCATGAAGGTGAAGCTGTCCTTGGTATTGTAAACACACAATCCGCAACGAATACATTTGGCAGGTTCGAAATACAAGCGTCCATTGACATGAACCTGTTGCTTGACAGGCAGGTGAGAAGACACACCATGGCGAGGCGACTTAATCTGAGCGGAAGTGGCACATTCACGCAACTTACACTTAGCCTTTCCCTCACAAGCACAATGGAGGCAATGTGAAGGCTGGGAATATTCCTCACGTAGCCACTCCTTCTCCTTATCATTATAGCGACCAAGCTTTGAGGAGAATGAGGACTTATCAAGGACTGCTTTAGATGTGACATCAACTTTTTTAAGTCCTTTTTGTTCGCTCAAGTCAATAAGCAACTGACGAATGTCCACGCACTTGTCAACCGTACCGCGCCTACATGCCTTCTCGCACATTGCCTTACAATCCGTACAAGGCAGATGCTCCACGTCCACAGCAGACGAAAGAAGAGAGAAAGCCTCATCCATCTGTTTCCTGTCAATATAGAGTAACACCTGAGCCACGTCTATGCCCGAAGGACATACGACGGTACAAGGAGCCTCACAATCGGCACGATGGTCGCTAAGGAGAAGCTCAAGCCCCATACGACGCAAAGCCTTCACATCATCCGACTCCACGTCTATACGCATCCCCTCCGTAGGATAAGTGGAACAGCTCGGTATCATCTGGTTGTTTGCCTCATTACGTACCATGCACACCATGCACGAAGGCTCATGCTTGGCATCATGAGCATAGCAAAGCGACGGTATGACATAACCAGCATCCCGAAGTTCCTCTATGAGGACACGTTCTCCGCTTACCTCCAGTTCTTTATCGTTTACTAAAATCTTCATTACTTCTTCACTTTCTTTATTGCGTTATAATCGCATTCACCGATACAAAGTCCGCATTGGGTACATTTATCCGTATCGATGACATGCTTCTCGTATGGAGTATAGGCTATTGCCTCACTCGGACATGAGCGTGAACATTTTGTACAGCCAACACAGTCGTCGGTAATCTCAAGCTTGACCATCTGCTTGCATGAACCTGTACGACAGATACCATGCATATGTTCCTCATATTCGTCACGGAAATAGCGAAGAGTAGAGAGCACAGGATTTGGAGCAGTCTTGCCAAGTCCGCACAAGGCAGAACGCTTGATACTGAGGGCAAGTTCCTCCAGACGATTGATGTCATCCGCCTTTGCCTGTCCCGTAGTTAGACGGTCAAGTATGTCAAGCATACGACGAATGCCCACACGACAGAAAGTACATTTTCCACATGACTCGGCACAAGTGAAGTTGGTAAAGTAGCGTGCCACATCGACCATGCAACTACTCTCGCTCAACACAACCAATCCTCCCGAACCCATGATGGAGCCCATCTTGTTCAAGGCATCAAAATCCACCTCGGCATCACACAGCTCGGCAGGAATACATCCTCCGGAAGGTCCACCTATCTGTACTGCCTTCAAGGCTTCACCACCTTCCACTCCGCCACCGATATTCTCAACAATCTGACGAAGTGTTGTTCCCATAGGAACCTCAATAAGACCTCCGTGGTTCACCTTGCCAGCCAAGGCAAACACCTTAGTACCACGACTACCCTCAGTTCCAACCTTGGCATATTCATCTGCACCATGACGGATGATATATGCAATCTGGCTCAATGTCTCCACGTTATTTATCAACGTAGGTCTGCCGTTAAAGCCCTTTTGGGCAGGATAAGGAGGACGGAGATGTGGGAATCCACGCTTGCCTTCCATGGAAGCAATAAGTGCGGTTTCCTCTCCACAGACGAAAGCACCAGCACCTTCAAACACACGAATGTCGAAGCTAAAGTCCGTTCCGAATATATTTGTTCCTAATAATCCTTTCTGACGGCACATATCAAGTGCCTTACGAATACGTATAACAGCTTGAGGATACTCTGCACGGATATAGAATACTCCCTCGCTTGCCCCAACGGCATATCCGGCAATAATCATGCCTTCAATCACACGCAAAGGATAAGACTCCAACAAGATGCGATCCATAAATGCACCCGGGTCACCCTCGTCACCATTACAGATAACGATAGGGTTGCCTTTGCTATCGGAAACAAGTTGCCATTTCCTTCCAGTAGGGAATCCTCCACCGCCTCGTCCACGGATGCCACTTTTGAGCACTTCGTCAATAACCTGCCGTGGTGACATTTCCTTGACGGTCTTTTCAAGTGCCTCAAAGCCTCCTTGCGAGATATACTCGTCAAGGTCAAGCGGATTGAGGTGTCCATATCCTTCGGTTGAGATGCGGAACTGTCCACCCAAGAACGTGTTGATGCTCTGCGTACGTTCTTTCTCTGGCGTGAAGAGTATATTGTCCCACGTCTGGTCGGTATGGAACGTATCAATATGATTAAGCATGGCATTACGCAAACGTCTCAAACGACTTGCAGGACGGAAATGATGGAGCAAGACCTCCTTCACTTCGTCTGGCCTAATGTTTGGATAGCGCACGATTTTGCCATCAAGAGTCGCAACATCAATCAGAGGAACTTGGTTACAAGTACCCACACAAGACACAGGCTTGATTCGGATATGGATTCCCAGTTCCTTGCAAGCTTCCACAACGGCAGAATATACCTCTGCCGTTCCACTTGCCTGACAACAATTCTCCATACCTAACCTAACCTCGCCTTGTATCTTGCTATCATCATAGGCAGAGTCTTCCTGTTCCTGACTGGCTACCATGGATTCAAATTCATCCAAGACCTCACGCACGCGACCCGGCATGACGTGTCCGAATATCTTCTGGTCAATCTGTACGACAGGAGCCAAGGCACAACAACCAAGACAAGCCACCTTCTCGATGGAGTATTTACCATCAGCAGAGGTTATGTCGTCACCTTCCAGCTGTAGCTCACGCCTTAACGCGTCATATACGTTATTGGCACCCTTAACATGGCATGCCGTTCCGATACATACCTTGATGATATGCTTGCCATAAGGAACCATCCTCAACTGCGAATAGAAGGTAGCAACGCTTATGAGTTGGGCACGGTCAATATCCGTACGTTCATAGATACGATTAAGCGCATCAGAAGGCAAATAATTAAATTCCTTCTGTATGGCTTGCAGAAGCGAAATAATCAATTCTCGCCCCGTACCAATCCTATCTATGATAGCATCCGTCTTTCGCCAGACAACCTGAACGGCATCATCGGGCGATACACACCCACAACCGCTACAGCCATTGGCTTCCTTTATATTTACGTCGTCCTTTCTCATTTCTTCTTTACGCAATAAAGTGACTTATCCGTTCTCACAATCATTATGCCATCCGTAAAGGCTGGTGTGGCGAATGTCTTTTCTCCTGTTTCGAACGATGTGATAAGGTCGAATGTACTTGCTGAAAAGATGTACACCTTTCCGCTATTGCTGAACAGATACACCTTGCCATCAACAACAACTGGAGAAGAATAGAACGGAGTCGTCAGGTCATGTTCCTTCTTGACTTCGCCAGTCTTTGCATCATAGGCACATACCATTCCATAGCTTGTGGCACAAAAGACAAGGTCCTTGGTTGCTGCCAAGCTTGAGCACTCAGGCAGATAGTCGCTTGCTTCCCAGAGAGTCTCTCCCGTTGCGCCATCTATAGCGATACACTTGGCATATTCACTTGCGCCAAATACCACGCCACCTGCACAAGCAGGACTGGAACCAACCTCTCCACTCATACATTCCACACGCCATAGTTCATTACCGTTTGACAGATTGTATGCGGCAATAGCAGGATTACCCATAACCACAAGTGCGGACTTGCCACCCAGAGTGGCAATAATTGGGGAACTCCATGCTATCTTGTCCTTTGCTCCCTTACTCCATATTGTATTACCATTCTTAGCATTAAGAGCCAAGATTTTTGCATTTGAATTGTTCTGGTACTGGATAATAAGCGTACTACCGTACATCAACAAAGAGGAAGCATAGCCATAATGGTTGTCTGGAAGACCGATATTCTTTGCCCACAGACGCTTACCTTCCATATCGGCACAAATGACGTCACCCGTGGCAAAGATGGCACATACCTGTTCACCATTGGTTGCTACCGTACTTGCAGCCAATCCCGTATCAGCATTTACCTTCGGCATGGTACTTGGCGAACCAGCGATACCGTCAGCCTTTAACGTCCATTTAAGTTCACCCGTCCACACATCATAGCAATAGAGTTCACGTGCCTTTGCATCAGCACCTGTTATAAACACATTCCTTCCCGTAATGACTGGTGAGTTATATCCATGCTTTGGTATGGACGATTGCCAGAGTATGTTCTTTTTGCCATTAAGATTCCAAGAAGTAGCTATACCTCGTGCAGATGACACGCCACTTGAATTGTTGCCTCTAAAGGCCTTTGATGACACTTTAAGTTCTGGCATGTCATCCTCAACCTTTGCAGAATCACTTTCCTCGGCCTTAGCTTCTTCTGTAGCTAATGTGTCGGCAGCTTCCTGTGTCTGTGAATCTTGCGACTCGCCAGCTTCTGCTTCATCTACCTGCGCTTCTTCCAAGACCTCCCCATCAGACTTCGCCAATAAGCCTTTGAAGTCAATATGTTGCAAGCCAACGAGACATACGCATACCACGGCAACCACAACTGCAACCCACGAAATGTACTTACGCGCATTCGTCTTTATTGCCCATTCATCTATTGGGTCAAACTCCTTATCTGGAAGATTCTTCGTCTCCTTGTAATAAAGGTTAAGGCAAGTAACCAAAACGAGAGCCATTCCGAGTAACAGGTACAGACCCATCTTCAACTGTCCTTCCTTCACGAAATAAGCCTTGCGTGAAAGGAGGTCCAGCTCACGAATCTGTTGTTGGAGCAATTCGTTATCACCATTAGTCTCATTCAACTCCTTCAAGGTCTCCATCACGCCTGTCTCAAGAGGCGATACCTGTTGCATCTGATAATAACTCACAGCCAACATAGCAGTCAATATCAATATAAAGACAGCCGTGACAATAGCGATATTTCGATATAGTTTTCTCATCATTTTGATGTTTTAAGGTTTTGAGGACAATAATTGAAGCACTTTCCACACATGGTACAACGTGCCATATCAATCTCATAAGTCTTACGTCCACGCTTCAAGGACAGCTTTAGCAACTTAAAGCCAATGACGAATCCTATAAAAGCTCCTGCAAAATATGAGTAGAACTCATAGTCGCTTCTGATTCCGTCAACCTTTGCCTTCAGTTCTTCCATATTGCCACCCAAGGCATTAAACGTCTCTACTTCCAACGGTTCATCTAATTCTGGATTTGCCTCTTGTCGGAGCAACATCTCATATAGATACACATCCTTATGGGCAAGACTCAAGGCATCGCTTTGACTTCCCACAAGAACCGCGCCTGTAAATGTCAGCACAGGCAATAATATTGCAAAAAGAATGATACGTTTAACGCCCCTCTTACGTTCTTCCTTCATCTTGCTACTTTGTGGAGGACGAATAGCATCCACAGGACAAGCCACACCACAAAGCGAACAATTGATACATCCCTTGTTGGTTATCTCCAGTTTCTTCCATGACAAGGAACTAAACACACTTAACAATGCTCCGTATGGGCATAAGAACTGACAGAATGGGCGACCAATAAAGATGGACATGATAAGTAGCAAGATACCAAAACTCATCACGCCAATATCTCCTCCCAAGCGAAAGATTCCTATGAATGGGTCTAAACGACAGATGAGGAACTGGCTTCGTGTTGCCGCATATAGTATGGTAAAAGCCAGATAGCCCCACGGTATCATAGACAATGTAGCCGATACGGCACGTGAAAGTCGGAAGTTCCTCACATTTACCAGTTCCTGCAAAGCTCCCAAAGGACACACTCCAGAACAGAAGACCCTACCAAAGAGCAAAGCAAATATAATTGGAAGGAGAAACAGCAAGAGCACATATAATGGCAGGTTGTAGTCCGAGTCCACAGTTGCCATAACAACATTCTGTATTGAGCCTACGCTACATACGCATCCACTTCGGAAGAATCCGAAGTAAAGAACAGACACGACAGACATAGAGAGGATAATGGAACGTCCACGCTTCTTGTATGCTGCCCATACCACAAGTCCCATCATAGCGATAAGCAACACGATATCCATGACATTCCAAAACAACTCATTTGGAACGCCGTGAATGATTTCCGGATACTCATATCCAGATGTGAAGTCAGGCTTAGGGAATCGAGCAACAGCCATAGTGTTGAGACTGTAGATGATTCCCATCATTATTGTAAACGTCTTACGCATGATCTTTCAGTTTGTATGCATTATCATTTGACACACGTTGAATGGCATCCGAAGGACATACCTTTGCAATGGCACATTCATTACATTGCTGGCATATGTCTTGGTCTATCTGCAAAAACAGAGAGCCATTACCAAATGAAGTACATCCTTTCACACATTTGCCACAACCAGTACATAGTTCCTCGTTGATGGTATATTCAAAGTATGGTTCCTCGACAAACTCTCGGGTGATGGCACCTGTCGGGCACATCATATTCTCTGCTGCGGTATTCAGTTCCTTTACATTAGGACGATAATAGCCACCGCAAAGGTCGCAATATCCACACACCCTATTGGCGTGGAAACACTTGACTGCAGAAACAGTCAGGACACAATCGGTTTCACATCTTCCACATTGTGTGCATTTATATGGGTCTATCTGCCAAAAGACATCACCTTCCTTGCCTTTAGCCTTAGTCGCAAGCAATCCACCTGTTGCCAAAGCCACTCCTCCAGCCAAGAATGAGCTGCAGGTACGTAGGAAGTTCCTACGATCCATTGGACTTTTCAATTTATCTTTATCCATCGTTTTCCTCAATTATTAGTTCATCTTCAACGGACAATCAACTTCACATCGACCACACTCTGTTTGTTGACTAAGTCGCTTGTCATATTGAAAAACCGAAACCTTGGCACCACCTGTCACGATGAGCTTGTCCTTCATCACACGAACGTCATACGCGCTATTGCCACCTCCCAAAGCCTTCTTATCCAACAGGACGCTACGGAACTTTCCATCGGCACGATAGCAACTAATGCGTGGAATACCTTTCTCGGAAGTCAACAACTCACCATTATTCGATGGCGTGATGACAGCAGGGTTGCAGCAACCACTAAAAGCACCAGGTTCAGCTCCAGCCTTACCGAAGGATGCTACAAACTCTCCATCCGTAGTATAGCTTTCCACAAGATGACGTCCAGGGTTAGAGCAATATATCTTACCATCCATATATGTGATGCCAAAGCAATAGCTTGGTACAATAAAGCCCTTTGGACTCTGGATGAAGCGAGCAAGCGAGCCGTCAAGATTATACTTGCAAATGTGCTTGTTACTTGCATCTGTCACAAACACGCCTTCTTTGCAGACTGCCAATGAACAATAGTCTGCATTATCGCTACAAGCTTCCCATTGGCGCACTATCTCACCTTGACGGTCATACACCTCTATACGTGCTGGGAAGAGTGCATATACAAGTCCGTCATATATCGTAATATCACGTAAATCGCTTGGTGTTGAGAAATTAGTTTGCAACTCACCACTCAAGCCATAAACATATATGTTGTTAGGAGTCGCCACATATACGCTACCGCCTTCGATATCCATAGCCAAGATGTCATCTGGAGCCACGAAACCATACACACGACGATAGGGAGAGACGAAACTTTCGTCTTCATTCAAAAGAACAGGTCCTTTTGTTCGCTTTGAATCATAGAAGATTTTCTCAGGACGCTTGAGCATATTCCACATCCCACGTCCCACGACAGATAGGATAATGCCTCCTACCGCCAACGAACCTGATATTTTCAAAAATTTGCGCCTATCCATATATGTTAGTATTCTATTCTTCCGTTAATATCTTTAGACATTTTATAGTCTTGGCATCTCTTACAATCAGCATACCATCCGCATACGCCATTGGTCCCCATGCATCCACGCCTTCCTCCATTACACGTTGCTTGCGAATAAGCTTCATGGAGTTGGCGAACAACTGGTATACATATAACTCGCCGTCTTCCTTGAAAGCAACAAGCCTATCACCAATAACGATGTATGGACCTAAACCAAAGCGTTCATCAGCAGCCGAAGTCCATATAGGATGATGCAAGTCATTAGGACTGTACATGGCCAAACGCTCGCGCATTCCTCCACCATCCTTCGGAAGTACGGTTATGAGCGTTCCCTTATAGTTGATTGGAGTCTGCTGTTCGCATGACATACCTTCGTTTGCCTTATAACTATCCTTGACTGTTGCCTTCCATGATGTTCCTGTTTTGTCAACTTGCAACAAAGCACCACCAGCTCCATAGCCAGCCACAAGGAATATCTGATTCTGGGATATCTGCAAAGGTGAAGGAGCAACAACTGATGGTTGCCATTCGTTGGCACTCCACAACAAATTACCGCAATTTCCTGTTTCAGCAGAAACGCCACACACTCCTCCAACGCCTATATACACGTAAGTCTGCACTCCTCCAAGAGTCATAGGCATGACAGAAGAATGCGACATCTTGAAATGAACGGAGTTTGGCGTGCCCCATAGTGTTTTGCCTGTTTTTATATCAACTCCAAGCATAAGAGTATCCGTTCCAGCAGGAGCAAGTACCAAGATATCATTATGTATTAGCGGACATTGACCTGTGTACCAAAATGGTATCTCAGAGCCAAAGCGTTTCTTCATGTCAATACTCCATTTCATCTGTCCTGTAACCTTATCGCAACACATCACATGACCTTCCGGTCCTATGGTTACGACCAAGCCATTACTGATAACAGGAATGGTGCGTGAGAATCCATGGTTTCGTTTCATGGCAACACGATACCAACGTTTCCACAACTGCTTACCTGTCTTGAGGTCTAAACAACGCAAGGCATCCGAGCTTAATTGCTCGTCATAGTCAAGAACATAAACTCTACCTTCAGATATGACTGGAGCTGCATGTCCCTCACCTGTCTCTATTGACCACATCTCCTTGAAGTCGCCATCTATCCATTTCATATTAGGTGAGGTAGATGCTTGATTGTTATGACCAGCACCACGAAAACAAGGCCATTCACCCATCAAAGAAGATGCCGAAACGGTAGAGTCCTGCATGAAGAACTCGCCAATAAGAACCTCGTCAGCCTTACGGGCATGACCAGCAGGACGATGGTCAGCACCAGGCTTGAGCACATCGAACGAGCTGCTTGGGTCGTAAAGATGCCAACCTATCAGCAAGCATGTGTAAAAGGCTATAACGCCTATCGTAATCCATTTTATCCTTTTGTCGTTCATACGTTCATGCCTTTTAACGCGTTCAACAAGAATAAGACGTTATATAGTTCTTCTGAATACCAAAGACGAGAGAAATACAAGCCTATTGGCTCACGCTCATAAAGAGTGCCTTCCTTGTGTCGCCTATAGAGATATTCCCATCCACGATTCTTTGCGTCTTCATATTTATCTGGGAAATGAGCCAAGGCTGCAAGTGCACGACTCGTGAAGGTAACCTTCGACTTAACGTCCTTGTTGCCTCCCCATCCTCCGTCATCATTCTGGGTACGGATTATGAAGTCTATCTGAGATTGTGCCAACTTTGTTGCCGCAGGATGATGGGCAGACATCAAGTAATCAATAGCCGTGGCTGTACCATATACAGGTGCCTTTTCATCTGTTGCATCTTGGTCGCCAAACCACAAAGGAACCCATCCGCTTGCTTCGTTGCCATTGTCATTTTCTATGGTATCTTCCATCCACGCAAGCATCCTGTCCAAGTTCTTCTGAACGTCAGTTTTCAACTTACCTTCCAAACAAGGCAACCAAAGTCCCATGGCAAGTATGGCGTGAGCCGTTATGTCTGGTGTGCTTCGGTCAAAAGGTAATTTACCCCATCCCTTGCAGAATGTAGGCATTCCTCCGTCGTTATTCTGTAATTGCATCAACCATTTCAAGCCGTTTTCAACTTCGTGACTACTCTTGCCTTGTGTAAGATGATAGAGGGCTACTAACGCACCACTCGTATCGTCACCATCAGGAACAGAGCCGCTCAAATCGCTCCATCCCCATCCTCCGGGTACGGCAGACGTGAATGGATGAACAAATGTTGTTGCGTTTCCCTTTACAATATTAGCGAGACCTTCCACATCAACAATGCCATTATGAGGCAAGACCTTAGATGCAAGGCTCGTCAACCATCCAGAAAGGTTTGTGTCAATAGGCCAAGAACCATCCTCTCGAACCGTATCAACAAGGAACTGGGCACAACGTTGTGTCACCTCATGTTCACGGAAAGAACCTTCTGCCAAACACATGCTAACGAAAGCAGTAAGAGGAGCAGCCTCAAGGAATCCGCCATCCACAGGTTGCATACGACGTAACACACGCATGGCCTTTGGAACAAAGAGTTTGCGTATAGGTGTCAAAAGTCCTCCCTTCTTGTGCATCTGGCATATACCAATGGCAATAAGTGCAGGAATGGCATAGCTCACCACTGGAAGGTTGAGATAGCGGAATAGACGCTGAGGCAAAGTGGCAAGCTCAAACGGAAATGGAGGAATCTTCTTCCAATCCTTTACGACACCTGCCAAGGCACACATCATAAGGATAGGAACAGAGAAAGTGAGGTCGCGACCATAATAGCGAAGCACACCTTTAGTGAGTGCCTCCTCACTGTCACCTCCAAACTGTCTATTGAGGTATTGCCTCGATTCCTGTGGTGCTTGTCCCACGGCATATAGTGAGACATAGGTAAGCAAGGTAGCTGTCATGTTTGACGGACTCTCCACGCTATCGCCCCAAGAGCCATCAGGCTTCATGGCTCCTTGCAACCAACGCACTCCTGCTTGGATATGTGTTGCATATTTATCTGCATCTATTCGTTGAAGGGCAAACACACTAACAGCCGTAGAGATGGCACTACTCGAAAGTGAGCCTCTCCACAGGCCATCCTCGGAGCGCCTCTTCATGAGGTACTCCATGGCGTCTGTCTGTATTTCCTTCAACTGTTCTGTTTTCATTAGTGTTCCTCCTTCTTACACAGCATGGGCAAGACTTGCTCCATGCCTGTTTAGTTAGTTGGTCTATATTGTTCCTAATGCCAATAATCCATAAAAGACGTATTCCACATCGCTATATTCATCATACAAGGTAGGAGCAAATCCTCCGTTGTCCAACCAATGGGCTTGAATGAAAGATGAGGCATCTTTTACTTCCGCTCCTATGAGACGGAGGGTGAATAAAGCCACAGACGTACTCAACAAGTCAGGAACGGTAGCCAAGTCGCTTGCATAGAATCCTCCTGTCTCATCTTGACGCTGGCGAATCCACTCCACACACATGGCATCAGGTTGTTTGCCCATCTGGTGCATCATAGCCACGATACAACACACAGCATTTGTGGTTACTGCCTTGGGCATATCTATGTTTATCTCCTTTGGACGTGACATCCTCATTTCTTGTTCAAGGAATTCAAAGAAACGCCCATAGATTGTATCTCTATTCCTACTCTCCTGTACCGTGAGATGGATAGGCATACGTATTAGTTTGCTGGGACTGAATACGGCTTCAAGCACATCGCCAAACTGCTTATAGTAAGCATCCTCTGCACCTCCAGCATTCATATAGCCATGTGCCGTCTTTTGCGAGGCAACAAATGACCGTAATGCCTGTTGCGCATCAGGAGACATTCGTTTCCATCCCTTACGCAAGGTACGATATACTATATATAGTAATGGCGTCTTCATCCCAATATCTTTTCTGTCACCTGATAAAGCAGGCGTTTAAGTTCCATTTCGTCCAAACCATTAAGCGCATCAAGGGCTTGCTGATGATATTGGTCTGTCAATCTCTGAAGCTCTGTCTTTACATCTTCCTGACTCCATGAAGGATGCTCCGTCCTCAAAGCCAGCACAGCAGAAGGACGACATGCAAGTTCGTTGTCCTGAACAAAATCGTCCAAGTCATCCTTCAACTGATATGCAATACCCAAGGCTTCAGAATAATCTTTGAGCATAGGGCGAAGGTGTGCAAAATTGCCTGTACAACTCAAGCCAAGCATCAACGATACCTCAAATGCTGGTACGGTCTTATTGCGGAAGATATTCATCACAAAGTCTAACGTGACTGGTGACTTATCCCACATAAGTTCCTCACCTTGCCCACGGCACAACCTAATATGTGCATCTGCTATAAGGCGAAGTAACTCAGGATTGTTACTCTGAGCCAAGATACGATAGCCTTGTCCTAACAATGCATCACCTACATTTATGGCAAAAGCATCACCATATAACGCGTTGACGGTAGGCTTACCATAGCGAGTACCATCCTTGTCCTCCACATCATCATGAATAAGTGAAGCCTTGTGGAAACATTCCACGGCTACGGCAGCACGATGTACGTCAATAGGCATCTCAGTCTTGCCTGTCAAGGCTTGCCATACGGCAGACAATAGGAAAGGGCGCCAACGCTTGCCCTCACCACTCATCCAGTCAAGGCATATCTTCTGAGTAGAGTCCGTGGCTGGAAGCATGAGTTGTTCCAATTCCTGACGAGAGAACCAACGGTTCACCTGTTCCTGTATTGCCTCATGGTCAAGTAAGTGGGAAGTGGCTTCTTCATTCAAAAGAGACAGCATCTCCTCCACGTAATCCACATCCACATGAGTGTCACGACACCCAGAGTCATTCAAGGCTATTGCCAACCCCGGAACGGCATGACGCACAAGAAGGGGAAAGGCTTTCTCCAGAGAATCAAGACAGCTAACACCTATAACGGCATCAACCACATTATTCTCTATGAGTTCAATAACCTGTGTGAATCCTTCTGCCACAATGCTTAAACCTCCAAGTTGCTCTGCCTTGTCTTGCAGATTAGGGATGTGACAACGACCGCAACGATGGCAAAGTAGGCCATACTCATCAAATTCTGCTTGACACTCGCCATATCGACTGAGACATTTTGGTAACATCAGCAATCGACGTTCATAAGGAATACCAGCAACAACAGGCAACCATACTTGATTGTGAATCTCTACCATCAACCAAGGACGCATGTCCACACAGTCCTCATGGTCGCTAATAAACGTATCTGCCAGTTGCTCCAACTGTTTGAGCGAAACAGGCGGACACAACTGTTGCATCTGCACAAAAGCCCTTAGTGCCTTGCGCAAATGCATACGTTGCTCCAACGTCGATGGTATGACATACTGTTTGCTCATTATTACTTAATTTAACTTTGTCTCAAATTCATGCTTCCGTGAAGTGCATAAATCTGAAACTATACATTTGACATTCCAAAATGTCTCTACCCATAAGCACCAAAACCGAAGAAGTAATTTCGTTTGAGCCACCTATAAGGACGGCTCTGTTCTGGAATAAGATTTGTGTTCATGTTGTGGCTTGGGATGCTTGTCATCCTTGCATATTCTTCCATTGCCGTGCCACGGGTAGTAGTTTCCTTGGCGTCATATTCTTTTATTATCTCAGCCATCTGTTGCGGATTATCCATTATGATGCACCCTCGTGTGCTCTGGGCTATCCTGTGTCTCATATCTGTCAGGAACTTAGACTTTGCATATAGTTCCGTCATATTGCTTGCATCCGAATTGATGAAGTCCGTTGCCATCTGAATGACTGGACAGAACTCAATGGCGCCTGAAGGGGAGATGTGATGACTCATTCCTGTTGCTCCCGGACATATTGCCCTTCCTTCTTCGTCCCAATAGACATCTATAAGTGCCACTGGGGCATTCATGCGCTCATGTACGAGGAACTGTCTAAGACCTTGTATCTGTTCCTGACTCAACGCTTGCTCTGGATGTGCATTTGCTCCAACAGGACGATAGATGTAGTACCATAGGTATGCTGCACCTTCACGAGCTACTCGTTCTATGTGTTGACGACTTACCAATTCGTCGTAATTGTTCTTGCAAATACTTGCTGCCACGCCAAAGATAAGTCCTGCCTTCCTACAGGCTCGTACACCACGAAGTGTACGTTGGAACACCTCATTAGCCTGCCGTCTTCGGTCACTCTCCTGTTCCAAGCCCTCAATGCTGATGAGTGGAGTCACATTACCAGCCTTGCGAAGTTGGAAGGCAATGTCCTCGGTAAGTAGAGTGCCATTGGTAAACAACTGGAAGTAGCAATCGCTATGCTTCTGGAATATACTCAGAAGTCCCTTGTACATCAAGGGCTCGCCACCCAGTATTCCGAAAAACTTGGAACCATGCCGTTTACTCTCCCGAATGATACCGTCAATCTGCTCTATCGTGAGACTTTTCCGTCCTCCTTGGCTCACCCAGCATCCGCTACAGGCAAGATTGCATGTCTCCGTTACGGAAATCATATTGAAGGCTGGAAAGAAAGGTTCACCTCGCTTCTGGCGTTTCTCGAAGTGGTGCATATTCCACAAATTAGGCAGGCAGAAGTTCCAACAAAACTTCCACAACAGCCTGATTGGTGTCTGTCTGAACACCCTCCAGCATAGTTTTACCAATGAGGTATATTCCTTCATATTCTATTTCTACTCTCTGATTAGTCTAATCTTTCTTGATGCAAGTTTCTCGCGAAGCGTCTTGGCATATAGCTCCTTTGAGTCCAGCTTGATGGCACTCTCCTGCACGCTTTCCCCACCGTTGATGGGACTACGGTCATACTTAGGGAATATGATAGCACTTGCAGGACATGTGCGGGCACAGGCAGGACAGTTGTTCTTGCAATTATGAGGGTGAACGACACGAATGCGCTCGTCCACCATCTCATACACACCAAATGGGCAGAACTCCAGGCACTTCCCACATTCGGCACATACATCCTTGTCAAGCGTTGGGAACCAAGCATCATCACCCAGTCGCTTAGGCATGGTTTCCATCTGTGCCATCCATGCCTCAGAATCTTCCGCGCTTACATCAACTGGCTGTACGCCCAATTCTTTCAGCACATCTTCTGCCGAACGCCCACGGATGCTCAAGGACTTCACGTCATCCTCACCTGCAAAAGCCATAAGGCTCTTCACAGCCCTTGGGTGGCACGCCACAATGGTAGTGGCAGCTATATTATGTATTTCCTCTGACTTGTTCTCACACAACTCACAAAGGTCGCTTACGAGCGTTACCTCCATTCCTGCCTTTTGTGCCGCAACAGCCACCTTGGCAACCTCGGCACGGTCAATGAATGTTCGTGATGAACAAGCACATATTGTTATCTTCATTTCAATTACATTAGTTAGTTGTCATCCAGTTCTTAAATTCTGCCGCCTTGTTCTTGCTTACAAATAATGGCTCTGGCAATTCAATTGGCATGTTTACAAGGAGACGGCTGTCAAACCATACGACAATATCCTTGACACAATCGCGAGCCACTATATATTGCTTGTTGGCACGGAAGAATCGAGATGGATTCAATCCCACTATGATAGAGTCAAGTGAGCGGTTGTAGAGCATCATCTGTCCCGACTTGGTGTAAATCTGTGTCTTGCGGTCGGTACTGTAGATGCAAGCCACATCGTCCATGCTTACAGGTACGAGCCTGTCTTTTACAGGCACGAGCAACGATGACGTATATTCAGAGGTGTTGGTTGGTTTCATCTTCATCATTCTCTGAAGATAATCCATCACGTCGTTACTTGTCCACCTCTTGAACTTGTCAAGCGCACGCTCCAACTCAGACGTCTTTATCGGCTTGAGCAAATAGTCGATACTATTGACCGTAAAGGCTTCAAGTGCATACTGGTCGTATGCCGTTGTGAACACAATCGGAACGGTAACGTCTATCTCTTGGAAGAGAGTGAAGGCAGAGCCATCGCTCAGATGGATGTCCATAAAGATAAGGTCTGGTGCAGGATTACTGCTCAGCCACCTCACGGTTTGCTGGACACTCTCCAACACCTTCAGCACCTCTATCTCGCCATCTATCTCCTGCAACATGGCTATGAGATTCTCGCTTGCCGCCGTCTCGTCTTCTATAATCAATACTTTCATTCTATCTATCCTAATGGCAAAATAACTTTGAATTCCTTTTCCGTACGCTCAACCCTTATCTTCTTGTCCATAAGCAGGGTAAAACGCTTCTCGAGATTATCCAGTCCTGTACCATGTGTCTCTGGCTTGTACTGCTTTGGGTACAAAGGATTGACGACCATAAGTTCCTTGTCGTCGTTCATCAAGATATTGACCGTCATCCTATGCTCGCTGTCTATCATATTGTGTACAGTCACATTCTCAATAAGCGGAAGAAGTGCCAAGACAGGAATGGACAGGTTCATGCAGTCGTCCGGAACATCAATATGTACATCCAGCTTACCTGCATACCTTACCTCCATGACCTCGCAGAAGGAACGTGCAAAGTCCAGTTCCTCCTCCAAGGGAACAAGTCCCTTGCGCTCGCTCTGAAGGATATAACGGAATATGTCGCTCAGATGGTCTATATAACAGATGGTCAACTTATCATCCTTCTTTCGCACCAAGCTACTTATTCCTCCTAACGAGTTAAAGAAGAAATGTGGATTTATCTGATTGGTCAAAGCCGTACAACGACTTTGCAAACTCTCTATCTTCAACGTCTGAAGCTCCTTCTCCTTCTTCTGATGGATGATGCTAAGATAATTGGTAAAGCCAAGCAACATTCCCATCATACCCATGACGAAGAACTGGAACGTAAGGATGATAGGCCTAAAGTCGAACTCCGAGCAGATAAGAGCCGTGATGCCCTTGTACATGCCGTATGCCACGATAGTCAGTCCCACATTAGGAAGAATACGCCCCATCAACTGAGTACTCTTCATCCATTTCTGGTTGACAAACAACAAACTTGCAGAGAATAGCCAGAACAACAAGAAGCGTATAAGCATATTGTCAATGTAGCATCCGCGTGACTCTACAGGCACGCAGTCCCAGTCCCAACTTATGAAGAGCAAGTTAGGATAACTGACAAATACGGTACACACCAAGCTTGCCAGCAACATCTTACTTATAGACTTGTTATATTTCATCCTATTATCTTTTATCATAGCAAGGCGGATTCGTCTCCACCCACTTATTTACGCTACAAAATTAAGAAGAAATTTCCAAGCAAACCAACATCAACGCATAAAAACGTAAAATACGCACCTAATGCCGATTTGATAGAAAGCAGGGAAATCTACGAATCATTCTTTAGTAGTATAATTTGAAAACTTAGATAATACGAGAATAGGGTATGCCGAATGTCTATATGACAATTAGCATACCCTATAGTTACTGTATTAATTGGTTACTCAATCACACCAATCTGTGAGTTGGGTTAGGTCGTCCAGGCTGGAGGTAGCGCCAAGCAAGTACCTCATCTGTGAACTTGCCATCAATGGCATCAACCAGCACCTTACGGATTATTTCGTCAAGATGCTCTGGAGTAGTCTCCACACGGGCATTGATGATGAGCTTCACGTTGTCGCTTGTTCCTGCCGTTCCTCTGAACTGCAATGATGACACATCGTTAGTGATGTTTGCCACGGCATATTGCTTGCCATTCTCGGCAATAACCTTGATATGGCCAACACGAAGTTTCTCGGTCTTTATTGCCTTGCAAATACCTGTCATGATATCCTTTAGCAAGGCATCCCAATAGGCATTTTTACCTGTCAAGGCAACCGTACCGTTCAACCAACCAAGTACTGCCTCGCCATGTGCGTACTTGTCATAGTCAATATCAAGTATCTTCGTACCTTCACCTTGACGGTTGGCAACCTCGTCAAACCATTCTTTGATGCCATTGCCGTTCAGGGTACTTACGGTCATCACCTTTGTGTGGTGGAAGCATGCCTGAGTGTCCTTGACCAACTTAGCCGTCTCTTCCTCACTCAGCAGGTCAGTCTTGGTAATCAAGATTACCTCGCTTTCCTCCAACTGCTTGCGATATATGTAGGCTGCGTCTTCGTGAAGTCCACCGTCGCCACCATAGAGGATGGATTTAAGTCGTGCAGGGTCACTCAACACGGTAAGCGGAGATACGATGACCTCGGTATTATGGTATTTCTTTAGCGGACGTACTATAGTAGCCGTAAGGTCAGCACAACTACCGACAGGCTCTGCAAGTATAATGTCTGCCTCCACGTTGCTACGCAATGAGTGGATGGCATCAACGAAGCCGTTGAAGTTACAACAGAAGCAACTGCCTGCCACTTCCGACACTTGAAGGTTGCTTTGCTTCAAGAGGCGGCTGTCAACAAGCTCTGGAGCCTGGTCGTTGGTGATAAGTCCGACGCGCTTGCCCTGAGCCATCAGTCTCTGAGCCACGTCCCATATAAGGGTGGTCTTTCCTGCACCAAGGAAACCGCCACAAAGGATTAGTCTTGTCTGATTCATATTTCTTTCGATGTTCGTTGTCTAATGTAATTGTATATTGTAAGTCCATGTGCACGCTCCTACGTTCTTGGAACACAGGGGAACGGCTTTGCCATCCCTACTTGCATCCACATGCACGGTTCTTCTTTTCGTTTATTGGTTCAAGCACGTACTTGAAGAATAGGGCAGCAAGGCTTGAACCTACTATAGGCGCAAGTACATACACCCAGAACCATCCGCCCACGGCATCTGGCAATGCTGCGTCGCCCCATCCAGCTACATACGCCACGATACGTGGTCCAAGATCGCGTGCTGGGTTAAGACCTGCCTGAGTCAAAGGAGCGATGAAGAATATGATGCTGCTCACCGTCAGTCCTATGAACAAAGGCTGAAGGTCAGACGATGGACGGCCAACGTTGCAGTCCTCCGTAAGTGCAAAGATGAAGAGGGCAAGAAGGAATGTACCGAAACCTTCGGCACACATCGCCAATGGGAGTGACACAACAGACACGGAAGCGTCACCCGGATTAGGATAGAACTCTCCGAACATACGTGCAGTATCGACCGATGCAGCCGTTCCACGTACTATCTCGTGTACTGCCTCGTAATGCTCGATGGAAGCAGAGAAGAGTCCGTAAAGAACAGCTCCTGCCAGTACGGCACCCACAAACTGGGCAAGAATGTACACAGGCAGTTTCTTTACACACATTCGTCCCGCACACACCATGGCAACCGATACGGCTGGATTCAAGTGTGCACAACAGATGTTACGAACCATGAATATGGCAAGCGTAACACCAAGTCCCCATACTATTCCAATCTGGAAGATACTGTTATACTCGCCAAAGAGAACGGCTACCGCAACACTACAGCAGCCCAGAAGAGTGAGAACGAATGTTCCCATCATCTCGCCGATAAAGTCTTTCATTACTGTCTTTTATAGTTGATTATCTTAATTGCTGCAAAAATAAGCAAATGTTCACAATCTTGTGCTTCCACCTTTCGCCATAACGAAAAGCCGTCGTCTTATCACGAAAGCCGCACCGTGTGCCAATGCAGGGGTAGGGGTGAGGACAATCTTTCGTGTTGGTGTGCGTCCTTTTCGTTATAGGGAGCATCACAGAATAGTCTATTCTAAAAAGAGCTATTTTTGCAACAGTAACAACCAAACAATTTAATATGAGAACAATCAGTAAAACTCTTCTGTTGTGTCTTGTCCTCCTTATGGGCGTGACAACTGTGAATGCAAAGAAGCACGGCATCAAGGTGCTTGTGCTATGTACTGGTAACACCTGTAGAAGCCAGATGGCACACGGGTTGCTTGAGTCATACGGAAAGGACCTTGCCGTCTATTCTGGTGGTGTCAAGGCTGAGCCACGCGTCAACCCAAAAGCCGTGCTCGTGATGCGCGAGATGGGCATAGACATAAGTGACCATAAGCCATGTCAGGTGGATGAATATATGGACGAGGACTGGGACTATGTCATTACCGTGTGTGACAATGCAGACAAGACTTGCCCAGTGTTCCGTGGCAAGGTGAAGCATCGCCTCCACATCCCGTTTGAAGACCCAAGCAAGGTCAAGGAAGGTACATACGAGTTCAAGATGAACGAGTACCGCCGCATCCGAGACGAGATTAACGATAAGTTCTTCAAGCTCTATTGCGAAATGGAAGAGAGAAAGTAAAAGCAAAGAGGGTACTTCATTTTGAAGTGCCCTCTTTGTTCTTTTCTATAAATCCACGAGTCCGTTGCGGAATGCGTAGATAACGACTTCGGTGGTGCTATTGACTGATAGCTTGTGGAAGATATTCGTCTTGATGTTATCTACTGTTTTGTTAAACCTCTTAGAAGCTTAGAGCAGAAACATCGTTGTTATCTTCTGTTGCTTTGGTTGTAATACCGCCTATGTCAACTTTGAAGTTAAATGCGCCAATGTGGTCAACGTCAGCACGTGTTCTTGCACCATTTGTGAGACTACCGCTTCCAGCAAGGAGGTTTGTTCTGAGAGTTGATGAAGAATTCATCATTTCAGGTTTTGTGTAATGATTCTTTTCCATATTTGTTTAGTGCTAGTTAATAAAACCTTACAAAGGTATGTCAAAGAATTTGATTGACAAAATATACAAAATTGTATTTTGCGATAAAAAGACAGTCGGAGACTAATAAAATAGTTTTAATGCCTTATTGAAAGATACAGATGACATTTTCGTTTACTTTTTAATGAAGGATGTGAATCAGTTCCCTTTCCGACCTTCCTCCGTCGTTTCTCCGTCGATTGTCCGTCGTTTCTCCGTCCACGAACGGAGAATGAAGGGAGAAACATTGGGTAAACAACGACGAAGGTCGCGATTTTTAGGGCTAAGTTTTGGTCGTTTTGGTGATAATATGTAATTTTGCTTTGTCTTTTGACGAAAAACAAAGAACTAACTAATCTTGCCGAAAAACCTACCTTACTATACACGGTGAAGGACATCAAGGTGTATGACAAGACAAAGGACAAGACAGCCGTACTGCATGACGACGCTGCTTTGCCAATTGTTGGAGAAAATAATAGTTTGAAAAGCTCTGAAATAAAAGTAAAAGAAATGAAAGAATATTTTAGTATATTGTTGTTGTTTGTTTTTTCATCGTGTGGAGTTCGTGATTCAATATCTAACAATTCACTCACGGCAGATGATTTTAACACAATAGAGTCGTTTTATTCGATGGAAAATCCAAATAGGACGAAGAATGTTTACATCGTAGATTCTGTTATATTTGACCCGGATTTTTTTCATGTAATATGGTCTGATGATCCAAAACAAAGTTTTGTTATCCCAAAGTATCTCTATAACAAGAGAGGCAATTTGAAAGACAAGACTCTTCTACAAGACCCTAATACCATGATTTTTTGTTGGACTTTTTCTGTGGGTCACAATTCCGATTATCTGGGTTATATGGCGACCGATGAAAATCGAAGTGGTCATAGCTTAATAAAGAATAATCAATTCCCGATTAGAAACGGATTTGGCGTTTATGATTTTAACTCAAAGCCTTTGTTCCTTCGTGTTTATATGGTTCGAGGTGATGTTTATAATTATTTGAGAAGCAATCAAACAAATTCTGATGATTCTCCGTATAGGATTAGTTTTCCTTCTTTAAGATCTTTCTATAAAGTAGCAGTTCCTATTTGGGAGGACAAAACAGATGCTATTCGTCCCATAACGCGAAGAAAGCGAGAACTAAATTGGGATGAGTATGAACGTTGGTCTCCGAAATATGACAATGTTAGATTCAAGGACACTAAGCGTAAACGTAAAGAATATAAGATAATCACAAACGATATCAAGTCTGGTAAGAAAATTA
>JAFZVY010000082.1 GCA_017617575.1 Bacteroidaceae bacterium
CATATTAAAAAAACAGTCAAGAAACAGAACAAAAACAAGAAAAAACATGTTTTTTTTGATTTTATTTGGTTTTTACCATGTTTTTTTAACTGGCCGCACTGCGGCAAAAAACAACATACAGTTTCAACCGTACAGGTCGAATTATTTTGCAGTATATTTTACACGAATTATCATTAATTATTCACGAATTATCATTAATTTTTTGTGACAATTCGTGGGTAATTGGTGATAATTCGTGCCAAAACAGCACAGAAGGTGCGTTTTATAATTGTCAGAAATTGGATTGCAGAATAGTTGTTATAATGCTTTTGGGCCTTATATGGAATATAAAAGACTTCAGTCACTTGATATCTTTCGTGGATTGACGGTGGCGTTGATGATAATAGTAAACAATGGTGTGGGGCACGAGCAGTACCACACTTTGAATCATAGTAAGTGGAATGGACTTACTATGTGTGACCTCGTGTTTCCTTTCTTCCTCTTCATGGTGGGCGTGTCCGCTTACCTTGCCTTGAGGAAGTGTAACTTCACGCCAAGCAAGGAGGTGGTATGGGCAATCACGAAGCGTTCTGTCATCTTCTTCCTCATAGGTCTTGGACTTCATGTGTGGGAGATGGTTATTGACGGCAACTGGGACATATTGCCCAACCTACGTCTGTGGGGAGTGATGCAGAGGATTGCCTTGTGCTATTTCTTCATCTCCATGCTCCTGTTGTATGTTACTCCTAAGGCACTTATGAGTATTGCAGCTGGCATCCTTGCCGTGTATTCGGGCATACTCCTTCTTGGTAATGGCTATGCGCAGGACGAGACAAATATCTTGTGTGTGGTGGATAGGTGGCTCGTGTCGCCTGCCCATCTGTATCATAAGAGTCCTGTTGACCCAGAGGGATTGGTGGGTACGCTCTCTTCCTTTGCCCATGTGGCAATAGGTGCATATATCGGTTATAGCATCTGTCATAAGATAGAACTGAAGGAGAGGATGAAACGTGTTAGTGGCATAGGATTGGTTCTCCTCATCGTGGGACTTATCGTTGCTATATGGCTTCCTGTCAATAAGCGTGTGTGGAGTACGTCGTATGTACTCGTCACTTGTGGTATTGCCACTCTAATGCTTATAGTTCTCACGTACATAGCCGACCATCATGACAAGTGGAAGTGGTTCGACCTCTTCCGTCGTGCAGGTCTTCACGCTTTCTTCATATATGTGGCAAGCGAGATGATAGCTCCTGTCATTGGACACTATGACCTCAATGAGGCTGCACACAGCTATTTGTGTCGAGTGTTCTCACCAGAGATGAGTTCGTTCCTTTACTCTGCCATGTTCAGTCTCCTTCTCTTGAGCTATGGCTACATGCCAAAGATTAAGCCTCTGTGGAGTGGTGTGGTGTTTCTGCTCATGGGATGTGACAGGGGAGAGTTGAAGACAGACTATTTGCCAGAAGACTTCAAGTATGACATACAGTTGAAGATGACGCCTGTAAAGAATCAGGGACGTGGTGAATTGTGCTGGGTATATTCCATGTTTGCTGTGTTTGAGTCTGAACATCTTGAGAGGGGAGAGGACACCCTCAACCTTTCTGTTGACTACATAGGTCGCAGGTATCTTGAGGAACAGGTTAGGGACTATTACCGTAGCAAGGAGACTTCTCGCATGAGTCTCAGGGGCGTAGGAGCGATGACGCTTGAGTTCGTAAATCGCTATGGTGCTTTGCCAGAAGAGGTGTATAGTCCTTCTGAGCCTGTGGATTACTATGCTCTTACGGAGGATGTAATCACTCTTACACATTCTGCCTTGGAGAAGGGTAAGACGGAAGAGGAACTTATGGCGCGTCTTGGGCAATATCTTGATACCTTGTTTGGTGTTGTGCCTGATACATTCAGTTATCGTGGCAAGGACTACACGCCTCACACATTTGCTCAGTATGTCATTGGTGACAGGCAATATGAGACTCTTACCAGCAACAAGCATCTTGACTGGAACAAGCGTGTTGACCCTCAGTTGACGGACAACCGCCTTGGTTGCAAGGCTCTGAACATAAAGGGTGACGAACTGGTGGAACGTGTTGCACGTTCCCTGAAGCGTGGTAATGCCGTGATGTGGGAGGGTGGTCCTAATGACAATCATGCTGTAGCCATCTTTGGAATGGGACATGACAAGCATGGTACTCGTTATTTCGTAGCCAAGAACTCTTGGGGTACAAATAACCCTACTCACGGACTTTTCTATATAGAGGACAAGTACATGAGTAAACACACCGCTCTTGTGGTCGGTGGAAAATGAAAAATGAAGAACTAAACTAAGCGATCTCACTGACCGAATGGAAGTAATGAAGAATAGAAAGTAGGCTTTCTTTTAAACATGGAGAGCACAGATTTTTTCATTTATATGGTTGGTTGGAGGCACTCTGTAAAGTTCGAAATTTGTATTTCGTGTTAGGTTTACCTTATGTGTACCTTATGTTCCCCTTACAATTCCCTTACAAAACTAAGGGACACCTAAGGCACACCTAAGGGGAAGGTAAGGGAATGACAAAAAATATCGACCTGTACAGCTCGAAAAATATTGGGGGCACATCATCACGATGTGCCCCCAACCATTGGTAGTTATAATATTGTAATTCTAATTTGCAAAATAGTTATCGATTAAAAGTAGAATTGAGAAACTCAAAGTTCCTGCAAACGAAATGGAACACGAGTAATCCTAATTTTTAACTTTTAATTTTTAACTTTTAACTCGTTATACGATTCCCTGTGCCATCATTGCCTTAGCAACTTTCATGAAGCCGGCAACGTTTGCACCCTTAACGTAGTTAACGTATCCGTCTGCCTCTGTACCGTACTTAACACAGTTCTCGTGGATGTTCTCCATGATCCAGAGGAGCTTAGCGTCAACTTCCTCAGCTGTCCAAGAAAGACGCTCTGAGTTCTGTGACATCTCAAGACCTGATACAGATACACCACCAGCGTTAGAAGCCTTACCTGGAGAGTAAAGAATCTTAGCCTCCTGGAATACGCGGATTGCACCTGGAGTAGATGGCATGTTTGCACCTTCTGCTACTGCGATAACACCGTTTGCTACGAGAGCCTTTGCAGCCTCCTCGTTAAGCTCGTTCTGAGTAGCACATGGGAGTGCGATGTCTGCCTTCTCAAACCAAGGCTTAGCACCTGCTGTGTACTTAGCAGTTGGGTACTTCTCAACATACTCCTTAATACGTCCACGGTAAACGTTCTTGAGCTCCATGATGTAGTCGAGCTTCTCACGTGTGATACCGTCTGGATCGTAGATGTAACCGTCTGAGTCAGACATTGTCATAGGAATACCACCGAGCTGGAGAACCTTCTCTGCAGCATACTGTGCTACGTTACCAGCACCTGAGATGAGTACCTTCTTACCCTTTACCTCGTCGCCCTTAGTCTTCAACATAGCGCGGAGGAAATATACTGTACCGTAACCTGTTGCTTCAGGACGGATGAGTGAACCACCAAATTCGAGACCCTTACCAGTAAGTACGCCTGAGAACTCACGAGTGAGCTTCTTGTACATACCGAACATGTAGCCTACCTCACGACCACCTACACCGATGTCACCTGCTGGTACATCAACGTCTGGTCCGATGTGACGAGTGAGCTCGAGCATGAATGCCTGACAGAAACGCATAACCTCTGCATTAGACTTGCCACGTGGAGAGAAGTCTGAACCTCCCTTACCACCACCCATAGGAAGTGTAGTGAGTGAGTTCTTGAAAGTCTGCTCGAATGCGAGGAACTTGAGGATACCGAGGTTTACAGAGCTGTGGAAACGGATACCACCCTTGTAAGGGCCGATAGCGTTGTTGTGCTGTACACGGTAACCCATGTTAGTCTGGTAGTTGCCCTTGTCGTCCATCCAAGTTACTCGGAACTGGTAAATGCGATCTGGAATACAGAGGCGCTCGATAAGGTTCATCTTGTCGAACTCTGGGTGCTTGTTGTACTCCTCCTCGATTGTACCGAGAACTTCTTCTACTGCCTGATGATACTCTGGCTCATTTGGAAAACGACGCTTGAGGTCTTCCAATACTTTCTTTGCGTCCATGTGTTTTGTTTTTGTTTTATTATTGTTGTTTTAAAAAGTTCGTTAAAAAAATGTCGTGTTTTATTTTGTGAAAGTGTTGCAATGTTTTGCTTTTTGTAGCACTTTTGTTTGTTTAATTAGTTAAGTGCTTATTTTTTGCTTAATTTGTGTTGTTTTATTTGATGTTTTGTCAATATTTTGTTGTTTGACGATGCAAAGGTATGATTTTATAATAAAACAAGCAAAAAAAGTTACAAAATTTTACTAAAAACATTAAAAATAGTTCCAATCTTTATGTTTTACCCCTATTTTACGACCATTTTGGACTAAAAACTCACAAAAAGTGACGAATCTCTAACTTTAGTTTTTTCTCCGAAAATTTTGTAGGTTGCTTAACTTGACGTATATTTGTCAATGTTTAGTTTTGGACAACTTAATTTATCAACTATATGAAAAGATTATTTACGTTTGTTTTTGCTTGTCTTGGGGTGGCAAGTATGATGGCTTTTCCATCAATCAACGATGAGAATGTTACTGAGAAGGATTGTACTTCGTATATTGTTAATCCTTCTTTTGAACAAAGCACGGATGGATGGACAAATTCAAGTCTTCAGTCACAGGGTAACAGTGATTTCCCATATAAGCATGCTTCGAAGTACATGGAGAAGTGGGTTGCTCCAGGTAATGCCGTTGGTAGCGCATCTATAAAGCAGACTGTGACTAACCTCCCTGTAGGTCGTTACAGACTTACTGTTGGTGCGCAGAACCTTGACCAGAATAATAAGAGTGCACAGAAGACAGGTGCATACATCATGGCAGGTACGGCTAAGACGACAGTTTATACTCCTGGTGACTATTCCGTTGAGTTTGAGAACGTGTCAGGAAGTGTTCAGATTGGCTTTGTTGCAAGTAGTGCACAAGGTAACTGGATTGCTGTGGATAACTTCCGCTTATATTATATAGGTGGAGATATAGATGTAGCTGCTGCTAAGACTGCACTCACAACTATTCATACAAAGGCAAAGAGTCTTTTGTCAAAACAGATGAATGCACAGACAAAGGCAGAGCTTCAGGCATGCATTGATGCTGCCAAGGCTGTGATAGATGGTAATGCAGATTATACAGCTGAAGTTACAGACAATCTTAATCAGGCTATTGCTGCTGCCAATACATCTATTTCTGCTTTCACAAGTCTTACTACTGCAGTCAACACGGCTAATACTCTTGTTGGCAGCTTTATGGGTGATGAGTATGCCGAGGCTCTTGCAAAGGCTCTTGCTGATGGTCAGGCTGTCCTCAACAGCGAGGTGGAGTATACTGATGCAATCAAGACAGCTCTTGATAATGCAAATGATGCAGCCAAGGCTTCAGTAGATGCTTATAAGGCACTCAACACAAGTGTTGCTAATGCAGAAAAGGTATATGGTGAGGAAAAGGTTGGTGCAGCAGACTTGCTTGCAGCGATTGAAAAGGCAAAGACAACAGCTCAGGACAAGACTGTCAAGACTGCTGACGTAGAGAATGAAACGGCTGCACTTGAAAGTGTTTTGTTCGTATTCAATGTTTCAAATGCAACAGCTGGTACAGGTACAGCTCCAAAGGTAACAGTTACTCATAAGTACGTAGCTACTGGTGCTACACAGGCACTCGTTCGTGCTACAATGACTGGAAGCAATATAATTGAGAGGGGTGTATGCTGGAGTACACATCGTAACCCAACTGTTCTTGACAACAGAACAACAAAGTCATACAGTCTTAATGGCTATATCTTCCATATCGAGGGACTCACTCCTTCTACTGTTTACTATGTTCGTGCCTACGCTATGAACAAGACTTACACAGTTGCTTACGGCGAAGAGCGTAAGGTTGTGACTCACCCAATGGGTAACTGTACTTGGTCATGGAACGAAGGTGCTCCTACTGCTGAGGCTAACACACGTTGCCGTAATGCCGTGAAGGAGACTATTGACTACTTTAACGAGTGGACTGGTATTCGTGGATTCAAGCTTACGGGTAACTATGGCTCTGGTACTCCAACAGCGGACTGCTCATACGGAGGATGGATGAATATTGGTCCTAACGCTTCTTATCAGGCTATCGGTACTGTCCTTCACGAGACAGGTCACGGTGTAGGTGTAGGTACACGTAAGATTGCTTATGGATATTCTACAGGTTGTTGGGATGATACGAACGTACATGACTGGAAGTGGTATGGTCGTGAGGCTAATGATATTTATGGATTCCTTGAGAACAAAGAGGCTAAGCCTTACACATCAGACTTCTGTATGGTAGGTGATGGTACTCATGGATGGGGACAGAGTGCTTCATACGACTGGTTCGTAAATGGTGCAGACAAGGATAAGCACACGGCATTCCAGTATATCGGTGGATGTTGTCTCCTTTATGGTCTCTTCATCGATGGTCTTTGTCCAACAGATGCTTACCCTAATGGTTTGTCTGGTTACACTTACAACTTTGACTCAGACAAGAAGTATTATATAATGAATAAGTCTATCGGTCTTGGTACAGCCGTTCTTTCACAGGGAACAACTTCTACAGTTGGATTGAAGGAGTGCCTCACACCAGATGTTCTCAACGACTCTTGTGCATGGACTATCGACTATGACCCAGTTAAGTGCTACTATACATTCAAGAACGTAGCTTCAGGCAGATACCTCACTCATGCTTCTGGTTCTGCAAACGTGACATCTAAGACGATTGCGACAAAGCCATCAACAACAGAATACTTCCAGTTGATGCCTGACCGCAAGGATGTGACATTCGGAACAGGTGTGAATAAGATTACTACTCACGGATATTGGTTCACTTGGAACTCTGGTGGCAATAAGGCTATGAGCGCAAACTCTATCAGCAAGATTACAGGTATAGGTAAGGCAACACAGGTATCATTTAACTATGCTGAGACACCATCACAGCAATGGATTATCATCTCAGAGGATGAGATTGAGAAGTACCACAACTATGCTGTTTACGTAGGCGTGGAGTCAATATCTGTTGACGATTCTGCCTTCGGTAGCGAAGCTAAGGTAGCTGGTATCTATACTTCAGATGGCATCAAGCTTCAGAAGACACAGCCTGGTCTTAACATCATCCGTTACACAGATGGTAGCACAAAGAAGATTTTCGTAAAATAATGAGTTTGACATAATGAGTAATTATTAGTGAGTAATGAGTAATAACATATTACCGTCATTTGAACCGGATGGCTATTACTCACTACTTATTTCTAATTGCTAATTAAATAAAGCAGGGACATTTCTCACATGAGAAATGCCCCTGCTTTTTATTGTTGTATCAAC
>JAFZVY010000083.1 GCA_017617575.1 Bacteroidaceae bacterium
GTTTTGGGCTGATGTCTTAATTAATCATAGTTTTGATGTTCTAAACTGCCACTTTTCGCTTCGAAAACATTATGTTTGCGGGTGGAGAGTGGCATATTTATTTTTGATACAAAAGATGCTAATGTTTTTGCTATACCATCTTTTTGCTTTATGTATAGACTGGAGAACATGTTTATCAAACAATAATAATCTATGAACGTTAAAATGATGAAGAAAAAATCTTTGATCAGTCCTCGTCGTAGAGAGATAACTGTATGGCGTTTGGATTCTCCGTTGCCTTTTTAATGTCACAAGGATATTCGAGATAATCTTCGCTTGCAAAGTTGAGTTCTGTCTGAACCACGTAGTTGGAACGTAGCTTGTAGTAGCCACGCTTGTCGTCAACCGTCACGATAATGGAATTCTTCTTTTGGCTTTGCTGCCAAAGGAACTGTCGGATGGAACTATAAAGGTTGTCGTAGGAAATGGAATCAGAAAATAGGTTACCTTGCTGATTATAGATATTCCTTGCTATTGCGCTAACCTTCAACCCCTCTGGTCGTAGAGCAAGCAAGTCAATAATCTGTCTATAATACTTATGGTTCATTTTCTGATGTTGAATGGATGTTTACCTTTATTTCGATACAAATTTACGCATTATAATCGAAAAAATGTACCTTTAACTTTATTTTTTGAAATTTAAGAATGAAAAATGAACAATTCTTGTTACATTTGCATACTATACCAAGAAGAAATTTTGAAACGGCTTGTTTACATAGTGTCAATGGTGTCAGTAATGATGCTTGCACTTTCGTGCAGTCATAATGCTGACAAGCACACGAGGGACGTAGTGGATTCACTTAATGTCCTGTCGTGCAAGATGCTCTATGTCTCTGCACATGAGTCGGAGGATATTGCCAAGAAGGCACTTGCCAAGAGTGATGGCTATCATGACGGAAAGATGGAGGCTCTTTGCAATATTGCTCATGCCAAGATGATGCAGATGGACTTTGACTCTGCAAGGATTATCCTTAATGACGTGAAGTCCTCAACCAATAATGCGCTCTACCTTATGATTGCCGATGTGCGACTTATGAAGCTATGCCAGTTTGTAGCTGCAAACAAGGAGTTCTATGAGTACCGCACTGATGCCGACATTCGTATGGAGAGGGTAAAGGAAGACGAGGATGTGATGAATGATCACCAAAGGCTTATATGGAAGATTGCCAACTGCTGGTATCATCTTAGCCTTACTTCCCATTACAACAACCTCCGATATGATGAAGAAACAGAACAGTCAAAGGAACAGTATCTGAAATGGTTTCGGGAATTGGGTAATGATAGCGTCATCATATCTGAGATGTTCCGTAAGCACGACCTAAACCATTGGAAGAAATATGGCAATCTCTATTACGAGTCGATGGAGCTTGTGAATATTGCCGACACCCTTTCGCTTAACGGAAATAACTATGAGGCACTTGATACTCTTAACAGGGCCCTCCAATGCATAAATGATTATTATGGTTTTAAGGACGAGGAGAAACTCCATGTGTTCGACATGATGGATATGAATGAGGTGTCTAAGGAGATGGTTTTGATAAACGACCCGAATGTTAATACCATCCCTAACTGGTTTGCCGCTGTCCGTGAGGAACTGAGTATCGTCTATGGAGCACTCGGAATGAAGGATGCCTCTGACTATAACCATAACATCTATTTCGATATTCTTGATGCCACACGTCAGGATTTGAGTCTTCAGGAACGACAGGAAAGGCTTGAGCATGAGAACAGGATGCTCAACGTGCTGTTTGGTTCTGTTGTCGTGATATGTGTGGTTATTATCTGGCTCATGATATTTGTGAGCAAGAGGATTTCCGTACGTAGTATTGAGAAGTCGGAGAAGTTGTCTAAGCTCATAGAGCTATGTACAGCCATGACGTCTGCCATGCCTTCGGAGGCAACAGACGAGGAGGATGTGGCTAATGCCATTCATGAGGCGGCTGATGATTCCGTTAAGGCTCTTCTCCCTATGATAAAGGGCGACTGGACAAAGTACAACGTGAAGAAGCTTGACGGCTTCGATAGCGAGATGCTTACCGTCCTTCAGGTTCTCTACAACTGGATTATTGACAATGGACGCATAGTGGTGGAGATGACCGAGGAGAGCGAGCGTGTGGATAGTGAGCGATACGTTCACGAGAGAAGGATAGAAGATAACAAGCGACAGTATATAGACAAGGAGACGAGCGTAAGTATCGTAAATGGTATCACTCCGTTCCTCGATAGGGCTATGCGAGAGGTGGAGAAGCTCAAGACCGTGGATATAGATGCCAACAGGGACGAGGTGAACGAAAGGCTCGTCTATATCAAGGAGCTTGTGGAGAAGATAGATGCCTTCAACGATGTCCTTGGCCATTGGGTAAAGATTCGTCAGGGTGCTGTCACGCTTAACATCGAGAATTTTGCGCTTCAGCCATTATTCGACACCCTTGCCAAGGGACGTACTATGTTTGAGGCAAAGAACATAACGCTTGACATGCCAGAGTCGTCGGATGCCGTGGTTAAGGCAGACCATGCCCTTACGCTCTTTATGATGAACACACTCATGGACAACGCCCGTAAATATACTCCAGAGGGTGGAGTAGTGAAGGTGAGTGCCGAGGTGGCAGACAACTATGTGGAGATAAGTGTTAAGGACTCTGGAAACGGATTGTCGCCAGAAGATGTGGATACGCTCAATAACAATAAGGTTTATGACTCCAGCAAGATAGGAGTAAATGAGGATGCGAGTGGCGAGATTCGCAAAAACAAGGGCTTCGGCTTTGGTCTTATGAATTGCCGAGGCATCATAGAGAAATATCGCAAGACAAACGCCATATTCGACGTATGTGCCTTTGGCGTTGAGAGTAACTTGGGCGAGGGTAGTCGTTTCTATTTCCGTCTTCCAAAGGGAGTGGTAAGGACGGCACTTACACTTGCTTTCATGATTGTTTCCGGCTATGCTAATGCCAAGGGTGGTGGAGTTGCCAATAATGATACTGTGATGGATGATGAGCTGAAGCTTGCAGAACAGTATTACGACAGTCTTTACAACTGTAACATGAATCGTGATTATGAGCGTGCTGTGGCTTTTGCCGATACGGCAATCATGCACCTTAATAGTTACCACCTTCAGCAAGGTGCCGATTCATCTATGCTGATGTATCTCGATGGCGATACGATGAACGAACTCAAGTTGGAGAAGCAAGGCTTTGAAACCAACTATACAGTCATAATAGACATCCGAAATGAGGTGGCAATATCAGCCTTATCGCTTAACAGAAGACATCTGTACCAATACAACAAGGAGATATTCACTCGCTTGTATAAGCAGTTGTCGGATGACCGCACGCTTGAGGATTATTGTAACTCCATGCAGCAGTCGTCCGTGAACAAGCAGGTGACCATGACCCTCATCATGTTCTTTGTGTTCATACTTCTGTTTGTATATTCGCTTCTGTATTATCGCCACAATATGTTGTACATTTTTAATGTGCGACAGTTGCTCAGGTTTACTCGCAAGCTCTTCTCTGCCAAGGAGGAAGAACAGAAATACACGCTTCTCCGTGGCGTGAACGAAATAAGGAGCGTTGATGCTATAGGAGTGGCTTACGTAGATGTCAATTCCGTGGATGGACAGCTCATTTATAGCTTTGAGGGAAATACAGAGTGTCGTGTCATGCTTGAACAGTTCATGCACCTTTGCTACGAACGACAAGAACACTTGAGTAATGAGCGTGAGCGATTCCTTGCCTTTCCTCTTATCGTGAATACGGAGGGTGAGAAGAAATGTATCGGAGCCATTGGTATGATGCTTCATGATGCTCATATCTCAAAGAATGATGAACTCACTCTTCAGCTTATAGCAAACTTCTATGCCATTCATTCGTACTTCTGTAGTACACGTGTGGACGAACAGAAGGCTGAGCTTGAGCTTAGGCTTGACGAGATGCGTCGTACAAAGCATGAGGACAACCAGATGCACATTCACAACATGGTGCTTGACAATTACCTCTCAACCATCAAGCATGAGACGATGTACTATCCTGGTCGAATAAAGCAGATAGCGGAATCGGCTCTTAAAGAACCTGACGAAGCACGTCTCAAAGACCTTGCCGAGATTACCACATACTATAAGGAGGTGTTCTCACTCCTTTGCAGTGGTGCTTCACGCCAGTTGCAGAGGCGAGTGTTCAAGCGAGAGAAGATAAACGTGAGCGACCTTGTACGTTATGCTAAACGTACGTTTGACAAGCGTAACAAGAAACTTTACCTGCCAATTACTCTTGAGGTGGAGGAACTGGAGCAAGGTTTGACGCTCATGACAGATAGGATTATTGCAAATTACATGATAGACTCCCTTCTTTCAGGTGCTTTTGAGGATGAATCAAGTGGTGTTTTGAAGTTAAGTTTTGCCAAGTCAGAAAAATTCATTATGTTTGCATTCACAGATTCACGCCTTGAGTATTCAAAGGAAGAACTGGCAAATCTTTTCTATGCGGACAATGTCAAGTATGATGGCATAACAGGAGTGCTTCATGGTTCACAATATCTGTTGCTTAAACAGATGGTACGTGAGCATGATGAATATTCTGGAAACAAGGGTTGTCGCATATATGCTGAACAGGCAGACGAGGGCACCCGTATAGTCATGATGCTGTAGGAAATGAGGAATTAGTAATTAGTAATATCATTTGAGACCGTCCTTGGTCTCAAAAAAATAACTCAAAAACTTACGAACATAAAAACTCAAGAATAGAACAAACCAATATAATATGGAAAACTTCAAAGTAATTATAGTTGAAGACGTAAAACTCGAACTAAAGGGTACGGAAGAGATATTCCGCAATGAAATACCTGAGGCACAGATTATAGGAACTGCCCAGAATGATACGGAGTTGTGGTTGCTCATTAAGGAGAACCAGCCAGACCTCGTGCTTCTTGACCTTGGTCTTGGTGGCTCTACAACTGTGGGCGTGGATATCTGCCGTATTCTTCGTAAGCGTTATCCAGAGGTAAAGGTGCTTATCTTCACAGGTGAGATACTTAACGAGAAACTTTGGGTTAATGTACTTGACGCAGGAGCTGACGGTATCATCCTCAAGAGTGGAGAACTCCTTACACGTTCAGACGTTATGAGCGTGATGAGTGGTAAGCGTATGGTGTTCAACCAGCCAATACTTGAGAAGATTCTTAAGCGTTTCCGTAAGTCCGTACTTGATGAGGCTCGTAAGCAGGAGGCAATTATCGACTACGATATTGACGAGTATGATGAGCGTATGCTTCGCCATCTTGCCCTTGGCTATACCAAGGATATGATTGCAGGATTGAAGGGTATGCCTTTCGGAGTTAAGTCTATCGAGAAGCGTCAGGTCGATCTTATCACTCGTCTCTTTGGTGAGGGGCATACAGGTGTTAATGCCACACGTCTTGTCACGCGTGCCTTTGAACTTGGAATACTTAATGTAGATAATCTTGAAGCTGATGATGAATAGACGCAGTGTGTTTGTCATTCTTTGGAAGATTCTTTTCCATCAATTACCATTTATACTACTGTTGGCAATACCGGCAGTAGCTATATGGTCGTGGGTAAGCAGCCTTTATATTGATGAGTCGGTAAGGAGTCTTCTTAACTCGGATGGCATTCGCTGGAGCGTTGCAAACATCATTACCAACCTTAACGCCGTTCCTTTTGCCACGGTATTCTCCTTGCTTATATGTGCAGGGGTATTGTGTGAGTCGGGACTTGTTAGTACTATAATAACTCTGTTGGTAGAGCGTAACTGGCATAATGGAAGCGTGTCTCTCAAGCAAAGACGAGCACTTACGCTTGTCGCTTTCTTCGTGGAGTTCTGTGCCGTATGTGTTGTTCTTCAGTACATCTTCCGCGGCTCTTTGCTGTTGTCTGCATTTGGTACGTATCATGATTCACCGTTATCAAGAGGATGGCTGGGTTTGCTTATTGTCTTTCTTATAATTATCGGTAATGTTTTTGGCTATGCGTCAGGAAGGCTTGTGAGCGTTGTGGATTTCATTAACGCTCATACTTTCTTTCTTCGCAAGTGTGCAGGATATTTCATCGTGGCATTCGTGTCAGCTGAACTTATCGCCTGTATAAAATACACAGGACTGTTAGGCGATGATGCCGTAACAGTCCTGTCATATATTCTTTTTTATTTCCCTTTGTTATCTTACTTTATCTCGTCTATCTTGTCTTCAAGGATATACCAGATGAAGCCTTTCACATCTTTGTAACCCATCTTTCGCAACAGGTTCATGTAGAGGCTTACCTGTCTCTTGTACTTATTTCCGTGTTCCGTACCTGTCTTGTAGTCGATGACTATAGCTTCCTCTTTGTCTGGAAGTGCTATGATGCGGTCAGGACGACGGTCCATTGCTATGTTGTCCTTTGACTTGAATATGATGGTGTGCTCGTTAAACACAATCCAATCCTTGGAGTACCATTCCAGAGCTTGCTTGTTGGTGAAAGCCTTGTAGAGGTCTTTCCTGACGGATTCCTTCTCGTTCTTATCCTTGAAACATCCTTCGTTGTCAATCTGCTCTATGGCTTTGTCTATAGAGGCGTTGATGTCGTCTGATGTCTCTATGAGCTCAAGAATGCTATGGTAGAGCAAGCCTTTGTCGATAAATGACATTGGGTCGTAGTCGTCCTCGCCCTCGCTGTCTATGAAACGTGATGACTTGTTTGACTGACGATAGTTGATGAGAGTGTCAAAGTACTTGAAGTTGGCTGTGACGGCTATGTTGTCGTCCTTCTTCTCCTTCTTCTTCTCTATGTCTCCATTTGCAAGCTTGCGCTCTGCCTTTATGGCTTTCTTCTGTTCCTTTGAAAGTATCTCGCCATTTGTCCATGTGACAATCTTTCCTTCGTCTTCCTCTTGCTTTGTCATGAAGGAAGGCATGGAGAAGGCAAGAAGTTGTGCTATGTCCTTGACTGCTGGCTTTGCATCGTTTGTGTCGTCCGCCTTCTTGCTCTTTGTCTTCTTCTCTGGCTCTTTTATCTTGTCAGCATCAGTGATGATGATAAGGTTGTTCTCGGCACGTGTGAAGCCTACATACAGAAGGTTGAGATTATCCACATCGTTGCGTAGGACTTCTTCCCTGTATTCGCCTGAGAATATTGTGCTGTCAAGCTTCTCCTCAAAGTTCACAGGTGCAAGTTTAAGGTCGTCGTATGGTGCATCATTAGGTTCGCACCATAGGAGGTTATCCTTCTTGCCAGCCGTTTTCCAGTCGCAGTAAGGCATGATGACGGTAGGGAAGGCAAGACCTTTACTCTTGTGGATGGACATAATCCTTATACCCTCTGTGGCATTACTTGGGATTGTGCAAGAGCAAAGCTTTGAATCCCAATACTGGAGGAAGCTATGCAAATCCGTCTTGTTGTCATCGCAATACGAAGCCAACTGGTCGTGGAAAGAGAACATATATGCATCCTGCTTAGGTATTCTGTCAAGCCTAAGTATCTTATATACTTGCTCGACGAGTTCAAGTAGTGGCAGGAATGTGAGTTCGTTTACCTTTGACGTAAATTCCTCTGGCAGCATTTGAAGCACGTCCTCCTCTGGCTGGAGGAATATCTTGTTGATGTCATCCTCGTATTCGCCTTCCACCTCTCTCTTGTAGTTGTATGCAAGACAAGCCAAGGCAAATGTGTCCTTCTGGTCGGCAAGATATCTGAGAGCCATGACAATCATGTTGATGGCAGAAGAGAAGTCAAGACGGAAAGCGTCGTCACTTAGGACATCCACGTCAACCACGTCCTTGTTGCGCGTGAAGTATTCGCATATAGTAGGGATGTGCTTGTTCACACGAATGAGTATGGCTATCTCGTTTTGGCTTATGCCCTTGTCCATAAGGTCTCTTATGATAAGAGCCATCTCGTCAAGTGTTGCCTCGGAGTAGTCTTTGTCCTCCGACTTGCTTATTGCCCTTACGCACACGAATCCCATGTCCTCGTTGTACTTTGCCACTTCCTGACGCACGTCGTGGTAAGCGTTCCTGAGGTCTTCCGATATGAAGTCAAACTGTTGCTTGTAGCCACGGTTAAGCTCATCCACGGCATTCACGAAGAAAGCGTTGTTGAAGTCTATAATCTTCTGTACGCTTCGGTAGTTCGTGTCGAGGTTCTTTGGCGCAACGTATCCCTGAAACTCTCCGTTTTCTATGTTGTTGAGTATTTGCCAGTCGCTATTACGCCAACGGTAGATACTCTGCTTCACGTCGCCCACTATGAGACAACTGTTGTTGCTACTTAGACAGTTGGAAATGAGTGGAGTGAAGTTCTTCCATTGGAGGCTTGAGGTATCTTGGAACTCGTCAATCATGATGTGGTTGAAGCGTGTTCCCATCTTCTCGTATATGAAAGGCACGTCGCTTCCGTCAATCAGTTCGTTGAGGAAGTGTGCCGTATCTGCAAGGAGGAATCTGTTGGCATCAAGGTTAAGGTTGCGCACCTTGGCGTTGATGACGTTGAGAAGCATAAGATGGTTGATATGCTTCAGTAATATTGTTGGAGTGTTTATCTGGATGTCAAGCTCTTCCTTCTTGTCAATTAAGTCGGTAAGCAACTTGTGGAATGTTCCGCTCACAAGGTTGAGGAGTATGCTGTCCTGTTCGTCCTTGGCTGTCCATTCGCTTACGTTTTCCGCACACTTCAGGGCTGTTGCATTCACGTCAAGCGTACCTTTCTCCGCCTTTAGGAAGAAGCTGTAAATGCCACGTCCCTTGTTCTTGAAGTTGTTGGCATCATATCCATGGTTCTTGCAAGTGTCAAGGAATTGCTTTCCTGCACTTGTGACCGTGTCCAATGCCCCTTGGCGTATTTGCAGGAGTTTCTTCTTGTATTCCTTAAGGAAGTGGCTATTGCCTATTTCCTCTCTTGCTTGCTGTCCGAGCTGGAGATATTTCTCGTTGAAGATGTTCTTACCGAACACCTCCAGTTCGTTGTTTATGTGCCAGTTCTTGCTGTCCTCCGTCTTTTCCTCGATAAACTGACCTATGATGCTGAAGAGTGACTTGTCATGCTCCACGTCCTCTATTATGGAGTTGACGGCATCCGTGAGTACCTCGTTGTCGTTGAGGTCAACACGCAGGTTGGCTGTGAGGTCAAGCTCATGGGCAAGTTCGCGCACGACTGACTGGAAGAAGGAGTCGATGGTCTCTATCCTGAATCTGCTGTAGTCGTGAAGAATCTTTGTGAGAGCCTCTTCCGCCTGTTTCCTTATGCTTGTGTCCGAAAGGTTGAGAGCCTTTACCTCGTCATATTCCTTTATCTTTTCAAAGAAATCCTCCTCGGAAGGGCTTCCTTGTGCTATGTCGTTGAGGTAGTACACTATACGTTCCTTCATCTCGGCCGTTGCCTTGTTGGTGAAGGTAACCGCCAAGATGGACTTGTATTCATCAGGATTGATGATGAGGTACTTGATGTATTCGGCAGCAAGTGTGAATGTCTTACCACTACCAGCCGATGCTTTGTAAACTGTTAACGCCATAGGTTATCCATCCTTTCTTTCAGTTTCGTTTCTGCTGGATTGTTTTGCGCCTTCCAGAACTGTTGTCCTTCAGCTCCGTCAGGCAGGAATTGTTGCTTGACAAAATGTCCCTCGTAGTCATGGGCATACTTGTAATCCTTGGCGTACCCAAGTTCAGCCATGAGCTGTGTAGGGGCGTTGCGAAGATGGAGTGGCACAGGCAGGTTTCCCGTTTCCCTGACGTATTGCAGGGCTGTGTTTATTGCCTCGTATGCGGAATTGCTCTTTGGACTTGTGGCAAGGTAGATTGTTGCCTCTGCCAAAGGTATTCGTCCTTCGGGCATTCCTATCTTTGAAACCGTGTCAAAGCAAGCGTTTGCGAGGAGTAGGGCGTTAGGATTGGCAAGACCGATGTCCTCCGAAGCGGAAATGACGAGTCGTCGTGCTATGAATATTGGGTCTTCGCCCCCTTCTATCATTCGTGCGAGATAATAGATTGCTGCATCAGGTGCACTTCCCCTTATGCTCTTTATGAATGCAGAGATGATGTCGTAGTGCATTTCGCCATCCTTGTCGTATGCAAGCGGATTCTGCTGAAGCGTTTCCGTTACGCATGAATCTGTGATAACCACTTTGTTGCCTTGCTGTGACTCTACCACAAGTTCAAGTATGTTGAGCAGCTTGCGGGCATCGCCTCCGCTGTATCTCATCATGGCGTCCGTCTCCTTGAAGTCTATCTCCTTCTGCTTGAGGAACACGTCCTTGGTGACAGCCGAGTGCATGAGTTCAAGAAGGTCATCCTTGCCGAGCGACTTGAGCACGTACACCTGACAGCGGCTGAGGAGAGGGCGTATCACCTCGAATGACGGATTCTCCGTAGTAGCTCCGATGAGGGTGACTATTCCCTGTTCCACAGCTCCGAGGAGTGAATCCTGCTGCGACTTGCTGAAGCGGTGAATCTCGTCGATGAAGAGGATAGGGGAACCCGTGCCTCCAGTCGTCGTCTGTCCGAAGAAACGGGAGGCCTTTGCCTTGTCTATCACCTCACGCACGTCCTTCACTCCTGATGTCACGGCACTAAGAGTGAAAAAAGGCACATCGAGTGTCCTTGCGAGTATATTGGCAAGGGTTGTCTTGCCCACACCAGGAGGTCCCCAGAGGATAAATGAACTGATGCGTTTCTGTTCAATCATCCTACGTATTACGGCACCTTCGCCCACGAGGTGTTTCTGTCCTATGTAGTCGTCCAGCGTCTGCGGACGTAATCTTTCTGCAAGTGGAGCCACAGCGAGAAAATTAAAAATTAAAAGTTAAAAATGCTTTTTGCCGCAAAGCGGCCAATTGGAAAAACAAAAGAAAACATAAGAAAACAAAAGAAAACCTGTTTTTCTTGTTTTTGTTCTGTTTCTTTAAGGTTTTTCTAATAGGCACCTTAGTGCATTGCGAAAAATACAGGTCAAAATGTTCGCAAAAATAGTAAAAAAAATATAAAAAATCAAAAAAGAACTGGAATAATAATCGAGTTACGAAAAAACTTCATACCTTTGCATGCTTTTTTACGCGCTTTTTATAAGTAATATGAGACAATTAAAGATCACCAAGAGTATCACGAACCGTGAGAGTGCGTCACTCGATAAGTATTTGCAGGAAATCGGTCGTGAAGATTTGATTACAGTAGAAGAGGAGGTTGAACTTGCGGGAAAAATCCGTAAGGGCGGACCAGAGGGTCGTCGTGCATTGGAAAAATTGACGCGAGCAAATTTACGTTTCGTCGTTTCTGTAGCAAAACAGTACCAGAATCAAGGACTAAGTCTTCCTGACCTCATCAATGAGGGTAATCTGGGCCTTATCAAGGCAGCCGAGAAATTTGATGAGACACGTGGATTCAAGTTCATCAGTTACGCAGTATGGTGGATTCGTCAGTCAATTCTTCAGGCACTCGCAGAACAGTCACGTATCGTGCGTCTTCCACTTAATCAGGTTGGTTCTCTCAACAAGATTAGTAAGGCATTCTCAAAGTTTGAGCAGGAGAACGAGCGCCGTCCTTCGCCAGAGGAACTTGCAGACGAGTTGGCTATCCCAGTTGATAAGATTGCCGACACAATGAAGGTTTCAGGTCGCCACATTTCTGTAGATGCTCCATTCGTTGAGGGTGAGGACAACAGTCTTCTTGATGTGCTCATCAATGATGATTCTCCAATGGCTGACCGTTCACTCGTGAACGAGTCACTCGCAAAGGAGATTGACCGTGCGCTTGACACACTCAGTCAGCGTGAGAAGGAAATCATCCAGATGTTCTTCGGAATCGGTGATTCTGAGAAGACACTTGAAGAGATTGGAGACCGCTTCAATCTTACTCGAGAGAGAGTTCGTCAGATTAAGGAAAAAGCAATTCGTAGATTAAGAACAAGCAACCGAAGCAAGTTGCTCAAATCTTATCTCGGATAGGCTATATCTTACATTCGGGGGATAGCATGCGAATCCCCCGTTTCGTGTTTTAAAATACTAATACATTCAACAAAATACATTCAACAACCTAAAGAATAGAAAAAACTATCTATGAATACAAGACTTCTCATTCTTACTGCTCTTTTCTTCGGTACAATATGTACAGCCTCTGCACAGTCAGGTAATGGCGGCAAAACTCCAAAGGCTGGCAAGGAAAAGGCAGACAAGAAAAAGGAACCACATCGTGAACTCAATCCTTATGAGATTGGTAAGTTACCGGGCACCGTATATGTGTTCGGCTTTTCACAGGAATTTGGCGACACAATAGCATACATTACGGATATTACGAAGATTGACAGTCTCATGCTTCAGAAGAAGACTGGCTTCCTTCCTTTCCGCTATGATTTCAGCCAGCAGTTGAAGAACCATCTTGAGGGAGAAAAGGGCTTGAAGAAGCAGACACCTTGTGTGTTCTTCTCAAAGAACAAGATTAAACTCAGCAAGAAACTCTCAAAGATGAGAAAGCGTTACCTCGGTATGGAGCATACCACGGTAGTAAACATCGGACAGGAGGAGTTTAAGTTTGTTCATCCACTTGACGTCAAGTAATCAAAATGAGTAATATCATCAAGTCAATAGCATATTCGGTTGTTACGGCACTCGTAAGCGTGTCGCTGTTGTCGTGCAAGGGCGATGACGACCCTCTAATCGTAAGCGGAGAGAGAACCATCATCTGCTACATGCCAGCGGAGAACACGTTGGCAGACTTGGTGCGTAATGACATATCCGAGATGGTGGAGGCTGCCAAGTATCTGGGAGAGAAAGACCGTATTGTCGTCTATTACGATGGAACGAGCAATCCTCAGATATATGTCATCGATAAGCATACGACGGCACTTTCCATCAATTCGCTAGACCCTGTATTCACATACGCAAGGGATGTCAATTCATGCTCTAAGGACGTTATGACCTCTGTGTTCCGATACATTGTGAGTCATTATCCTGCAAAGTCGTATGGCTTGATATTCAACACTCACGGACTCAATTGGCTTCCTTCCATCAGCTCCATTGCTTCGGAATCGAGACCACGTAAGACGTTCGGAGTGGATAATGGTATAAATTCACCATATAGCAATAGTGGTGATGAGATGAGAATCGTTGATTTGGCATCTGCCATAAAGACGCTTCCACATCTTGACTTCATCTTCTTCGACCTCTGCTATATGCAGAGCATAGAGATAGCGTATGAGATGCGTAACTGTGCCGACTACATCATCGGTTCACCTGCAGAGATTCCTGGCAATGGTGCTCCTTATGAGGAAATCATGCCTATGCTTGTAGCTGATAACATCGACTATGGTGCGATTATAGATAAATACGCCACAACGTATGACGGTTGGGAGTTGATACCGGAATCAGGAGTGGCCTTGTCCGTTGTCCGCTGTGATAAGCTTGACAGTCTCCAGATGGTTACGAGCAAGCTTATATCCAAGTACGGCGACGAGATAAAAAAGTGCCGATATAATGAGACAACGGATTACCTGAGCTATCAGCTCAGTGGCTATCGTACAGGATTCTTCGACATGAAGGAGATGATGAGTCGTATGATTACGGAGGCTGACATCCGAAGCTTGGGCATAGATAAGGAGGAAAATGTGGCTGACTCGCTCGAATGGGCAACGATGTTCAGCAAGGCTGTTCCTTACTCTTATGTAGCCTCAAAGGTCTATTCCGTGGCTTTGAACAATTCTTTCGTTACAACCAATCCTGAGCGTTGTGGAGGCATATCCATGTCGCTCAATCCAAATGAGACGACTCTGAAACGCATCATTGAAGAGTACGAAAGTCTTGAATGGAGATACTGAGCCAATGAGGAATGAGTAATTATGAATGAGGAATGAGTAATATCATTTGAGACCGTTCTTGGTTTCAAAAACTCAAGAACTTACAAACTTAAAAAAATAATGCCCTCTTGCATTAGTCACCCTCCCTTTGGGGAGGGCAGGGGTTGGGCTTAAACTTAAGAATTATGGAAACATTATATTATAAAGTAGCGGGGTTCACATATAGCATAGTATTTGCTGACGACAAAAACACAAGTGAACTAATACAGTCGAGTGAGCCGTTCAAGATTGACGCTCCAGAGGCTGGCACGGAACTTATATTCACACTTACGGTTGATGATGCTTTCCGCCCAAAACAGAGGGGTGGGGAGATAGGACAGTTTGACTGTGGCGGTTGCAATCATGGCGTGTATCAGATGGAAGATGGTACGTACCAGATTCTCATAAGTAACGAGATGCAGGAACAATGTTGCATCCTTGAGTGTAAGGGCGACTTCTCCGAAGGACATCTTGCCCTCAACGGAGACTATCGTATGCGCAACTTCGGCTTGAACAATGCGCTCATGCTCATGTACGCATTCTCCACGGCACCTCATAACACTCTTCTCATGCACTCATCCGTTGTCCGTAAGGATGGCAAGGGATATATGTGTCTCGGAGTGAGTGGAACAGGTAAGAGTACTCACACGGGACTCTGGCTCAAGTACATTGAGGGAACAGACCTCATGAATGATGACAACCCTGTGGTACGTATTACTGACGATGGCGTGGCACGTGTCTATGGTTCACCATGGAGCGGTAAGACACCATGCTACCGTAATGTGGAAGCACCTATCGGAGCATTCATCCAGTTGCGTCAGGCACCATACAACAAGATTACTCCAGAGAACACCATCGAGGCATTCTCATCGCTCCTTCCATCATGCTCCGTCATGAAGTGGGACGGCAGATTATACAAGTTTATTTGTTCAACAATAGGACAGATAATCTCAAAGGTGCCTAACTACCTCCTCGAGTGTCTTCCAGATGAGGATGCTGCAAAGCTGTCGTCATCTACATGCTGCCGATAGAAGAATGAGGAATTAGGAATGAGTAGTGACTAATATCATTTGAGACCGTCCTTGGTCTCAAAACCTAAGAACTCACAAACTTAAAAAAATAACGCCCTCTTGCATTAGTCACCCTCCCCTCGTGGGAGGGCTGTGGGAGGGGGCCAAAAACTCGCAACGTGCCGTGGAGTACAAAGACCTAAACATAGCGTTTATGCAGAATGATGAGTTCATACCAGAGGTGTGCAAACTCATCGACATGGGGCATCAGGTCACAATCCGTGCCCGTGGATATAGTATGCGTCCGTTTATAGAGCATAACAGGGACGAGCTTGTCTTTGGACAGGTGAAGCGACCTGTCGTCGTGGGTGATGTGGTGCTTGCAGAGATAACCCCAGGCCACTTTGTCTGCCATCGTGTGGATGCGGTAGGGGATAAGCGCATAAGGCTTCGTGGCGATGGTAACATCTATGGAACGGAGATATGCCGAAGGGAGGACGTGAGAGCCATGCTCGATGCCGTAATTCGCAAGGGTACTCAGTGGAATCTTGAGACATCCCGCGTATGGCACATCTATTCATGGCTTTGGGTTCGTCTTCTTGGCATTCGCAAACATCTCCTTGCCATCTACCGCATATTCTGGATGCACCAGTTACCTAATCGCATCCGACGACACATCCCTTTCAAGGAGACACTAAAGAAAGTGTTTAAGAAGAAGGAGGAAAGGTATGATTGAGAATTAAGAACTATGCGAAGCGGTCTCACTGACCGCAGGGAAGTAATTAAGATTTTATTCAATGAAGAATGAAATGACTCATAATTCATAATTTACAACTCATAACTCACAAAGAACTCGTTAGAACTAAAAAACTTAAGAACTTAAAAACTCAAAAACTTATAAGGTTTCCTGCATTAGTCACCCTCCACTCGTGGGAGGGCTGGGGAGGGGGCCAAAAATAATTTATAATTATGAAAATAAAAGATGGATTTGAGTTGATGACAGTATGTGACCAGAACATCATCATCTCTCACGGAGTACAGAATATCAACTTCTCAAAGGTTATAACACTCAATGAGTCAGCTTCTGTTGTTTGGAATGCCATGGTAGGCAAGACATTCACCATAGCAGATGCAGCCAAGGCACTCACAGACGAGTACGAGGTGGACGAGGCAACAGCCCTCGCAGATGCCGAGAAACTCGTGAATGACTGGCTTGATGCAGAAATCATTGAACGATAATATTTCGTAAAAAAAATAGCAACACAGAGGACACAGAGAACTCAGAGGAATAAAGAGGTTAAATTAGTTAACGTAAAGCATCCCTGTGCTCTCCGTGCTCTCTGTGTTTCAGAATTGTTTCCTAAATCTTAATTAACTTCGTTGAGCCCTTCGGGGTTCAAAAATCTTAATTCTTAATTCAACCGTGGCAACCGTAACCATAGAACCATCATGGCAGGCGCATCTGCAGAAGGAGTTTGACAAACCCTACTTTGAGTCGCTCATAGCCTTTGTCAAGCAGGAGTATGCTCATTACACGGTCTATCCTCCTGGTAGGTTAATTTTCAATGCCTTCAACCTCTGTCCGTTCGATAAGGTCAAGGTCGTGCTTATAGGTCAAGACCCTTACCATGAGCCGGGACAGGCGCATGGATTGTGCTTCTCTGTCAATGATGGAGTACAGTTTCCGCCATCGCTCAATAATATCTTCAAGGAGATAAAGGATGATACAGGTGCGGATATCCCAACCTCTGGCAATCTCACTCGCTGGGCAGAGCAGGGCGTTCTGCTTCTCAATGCCACACTCACCGTTCGTGAACACATGGCAGGCAGTCACCAGAAGCATGGTTGGGAAGAGTTTACGGATGCCGTCATCCGCACAATAAGCGAGGAGCGTGAAGGCATAGTATTCATCCTATGGGGAAGCTATGCCCAGAGCAAGGCACAGCTCATAGACACATCCAAGCACTTCATACTCAAGAGTGCGCACCCATCGCCACTCTCTGCCTACCGCGGCTTTTTTGGCAATCACCATTTCAGCCTCACCAACTGTTACCTACAGAAGAATGGCAAGACCCCGATTATTTGGTAGTCTCTTGGTGTGCGACAAATAACGTCTTTATAAGATTTCTTAATTTTGTTGTTAATAGATGAATATAAAATGACGCTTCGCAACGGAATGCGAAGCGTCATTTTAATGTTTAAGAGCCATTGCATTAAGCGAATGTTTCTTGTATTTTAATTATTTGATTACCTTGCGTGTTGAGCCGTCTGAAAGGCGAATGATGTTGAAGCCCTTGATGGCAGACTTGCCTGTGCTGATACCGTTTGCGTTGTAAGACTCAACAATGTTGTTTGTTGTCTTTACTGACTCTACGGCTGTTACGTTAGCATATTCTGCGTTGATGGTTTCCTTTGCAAGTTCTTCTGTGGCATTGAATGCAACAGTTATTATAGATGCCTGTGAGAGTGTGAGTACGAATACTGGTGCGCTATCTGCAGAAGCCTGTTCGCCACGAAGTGATGCATAGTAGATGAGGCTCATTGCACCAGACTGGAATGAAACAGGTACAGATTCTGTAGTTGTGTAGATAATCTTGCCGTTATCCTCGCTCACGCTTACTGGGATTGTGAGGTTCTCGATTGACATAGGTGGCATAGCTACGCTGAATCCTGAGAATGTTACGTTTGCCTTGCCTTCTGCATCTGTCTTTGTTACGCTGACTGTCTGTGCTGATGTTGCAACGCCTGTTAATGGAGTGCCTGGCTGTGCAGCAACTGATACACCTACCGCAGCGTATCCTTCGTACTTCTTCTCGTCATTAGACTTGTTGAGTTCTGCGTATGCCTCTTGACTGATGAAGTGGAGTGTTGCGTTGATGAGTACATACTTCTTGTTGGCAACAACGGCAAAGCTTGCCTTGTAGTCAGAACCTTCGTCCACACGGTATGAACGGTTGTACTTTGTTGTTGTACCGTCACCGTTGTCCCATTCCCATACGATGTTGTGGTATGAAGTGCTTGCACGTCGGCGTGTACCGTTGATTGTTGAACCGCCAGTCTCTGTTGGCGCATCCTCTTTGTACTCTGACCAGTAGTCGTAGAAGTAATAGAAGAGTGAATCTGCCTTATCGCTTATCTTGATGCTATATACGGCTGGAGTGGCATTGCGACTTGCTCGTCCGTCCCATCCACCTGCGTATGTTGTGTATTCTCCATTAACATCACGCCAACCATCGTACCAGTCCTTGCCAAAGTAAACATTGTAAGAACCATTAGGATTGAGACCGTAGATTGTTGCCTCGCTGATAGCCTTAATGCCAAGTGCATTGATAATCTCAGTTGTGTCAATAGCAGAATATGTAACGTCCTCATTCTGGTCAATGATGCTCAAAGACTGATAAGCTTCTACGTCAAATGTCTTGACAAGCTCTGGACCTTCGACCGTGAAACTGATTGAATATGAAGTGGCATCCTCTGCGATGTTATCGGCAGTTCGAGTGGCGAGGTTCACCTCTGCAAGTAATGCCTTCTTAGTAACAATCTTGTACTTATGACCTTCTGCGAAAGGGTAGTCGAATGTTATTGCCACGCTTCCCTGTGCTGAAGCCTGCTCTGCAAGAGGTTCTGTAGCGTCATCTATGAACAAGTCGTATTCGATTGTTGCCACATTTAAGAATGTAAGTGTGTAATTGTTTGGATTGGTATAGGTGAGTGTTATACCCTCGGCATTAAGTTCTTCAATGCCGTTATACACTTTACCATCCTCGATGTTCCAAGAAGCTGTGCCCCATTCAAATGTTTGTGCGTTGAGTCCGACAGCAAGTAATACAGCTGTCAAAGTAAGTAATAGTTTTCTCATAATCACTTTTTCAAATAAGTAAGTTTATTAATCCGTTGTTTTATCCTTGTTTGTTGGTGCAAAGGTACGAGTTTTATTTTAGTCTCACAATACCATTTTCATGGTAGATGATTGGTTAGTAACTTTTCATGTAGTATGGAGAAATGAACTTATTATGTATTGGAAGGTGAAGTAATAACTACTTTTTCTCACCTTCCTCATATTTCTTGCCGTTCCACTTTAGCGTGATGCTTTCGCGTGGTTTAGCCTTCTCGTCAAGTTCGAGAGGGTTGATGAAACGGATCGTGAGTGAGGTGTCACTCGTATTCTGGATGTAATGGGCAAAGTTTGTCGTGTCACTGAAAGTGAAGTAATCAGATGCGTTCAGCAGTTTCCAGTCTGTTGTGTAGAACTCAATCTGGGAATCTGTCTTGATGGTGTCACATGACACGGAGCGGATAAGTGATATTATCTGCGAGTCGGCAAGAGGCAGCAGCTTTATCTGTACGTCACTGTTGGCGGATGTACGGATGAAGGCATAGCTGTCTGTGAGTTCAGTCATCTCGCTCTTGCCACCAAGGTTGTTTGTGACGACGGCTTTCATGTTGCTATCCTTGTAATCTACAAAATCGAGAACGTTGTTCTTCGATAGAGTCGGGAGTATGGAGTCTGGCATCTGGCGGATGATGGTCTTCAGGTCTTGTGCTGAAGATGTAGATGGTATGAGTAGTACACCCACGAAGAGTGCGAGTATGTTATTCTTCATTTGCATATACTGTTTGTCGTAAATTATCGGTTGCAAAGTTAATAATAAATGGAGAATATGACGAAGAATGTTGAAGTTTTTGTAACTTTGCAATATGAATAATCCTAAAATACATATACGAATATACGTGTTGCTTTTTATATTGCTCGGCAGCATAAGGATGTTGGGCCAAGAACCGGTGGCTCTTGACTCTGCTTTTGTTGATTCCATCGAGAGACTTATTGCTGAGCACGAGAGGGCTGACAAGGGATACGACTGGAAGGAACTTGAGCTAATGATGCAGAGTGAGAAAGACTGGCGCAAGTTCAGAATAAAGGAGGAGATGTCAATGGACTATGTCGGCTGGACCTATCTGGTTAAGGGTATGGTGCATTCTTGCACTCAGCACAAGTACATCACGGAGTCCGTGTTGTTCCAGAACAGACATTTCGGAAAGGAAGACTATGCCGTTGCGCTTACCCCCCTTGCTGCTACGTGGGCATTGAAGGCTGCTGGAGTGAATAGCACGAGTAGCTGGGATCGTCTTCTTCTTGCCAATTCTATGGCAATGGCTATGCACGTTGGTGTTACGCAAGGCCTGAAAAATATGATTAAGGAGAAACGTCCTAATGGAGAGGATGGCAAGTCCTTCCCTTCAGGTCATACATCCATTGCATATCTGTCTGCCACGGTTCTTAGTCGTGAGTACGGCTACATCAGTCCTTGGATAAGCATAGGAGGATATGGATGTGCCACGGCAACGCAGTTCCTTCGTATGCGCCATAACAACCATTGGATAAACGACACCTTCGTCGGTGCTGGCATAGGAATGCTTTCTGCCAACTTCGCCTATTTCCTTACGGATAAGATGCTTGGCGAATCGGAGATACAAACGCTTGAGAGTCGTAGTTGCTATATGTCACGAATGGCAAAGATGCAAAGCAACCCTTCTGGATTCAAGTATATGATGGGAACGGAGTGGGGCGGAAAGACCGTTAGCATGGATGACCTTGAGGTGCTGTCTGGCTTCGATGGCGAGGCAAGCGTCAAGCTTTCCACTCCTTATGTCGTAGGAGTGGATGCCAGTTGGTACTTGTCTCCTTACTTTGCCTTGGAGGCTACGGCACGTATGTCAACAGCTCACGCAAGTGCAGATGCCGTCTCCCATATGGGCGTGGCACCAACGACAATGGGAAAGAGTATGTCCATGTACCATGTGGATTTGGCTGCCAAGTTCAGCCTCCCTTACAAGTTGACGCAACGATTAAGCTATAGGGCGATGGTTGGTATGCGAAACAGCCAGCAACTGACTATTGACTCATATACATATAATACGGATGGCGAAATGGTTTCCACGCCATTTGTGCGAGTACCTTCTCAGACAAGGTTCGAGGTGGGAGCAGGAATGTCGCTTGATATTCTCAATTCACGCAATCACTCCGCAGGCTTTGTACTTGACTATTATCACACGTTCACTTCCATCATGCCAGACCGCCTGGTCGTGGCATCCTCATGGAAAGCGTACTTCTAAGGACTAAAGATGACAAAATCCAAAGAAATAATCTGTTTTCTCCCTGTAAGACGTACCTCAATTTGGACTAAAAAAAGCGATTTCAATAAGTGAAAGTTTGCCGTCCAAAGGGTACAAACATAAAAAATCACAAAGTAAACAGAACAACATTCAGAAAAAACAATTTGTCCTCTGTGTTCTCTGTGCACTCTGTGTTTTAGTGAAACCTAATTTACAATATTGAAAAAGGCATAAACAATACCAACCCCGTATGTTTTTGCGTAATTATTCCGCTATATTACGGTTTTCCTAACGCTGTGCCTCTGCTATTTCTCCGCTATTCTCCGTTCATATAGCGGAGGCATAGCAAAGTCACTACGAACTCATAGCGGAGTCACGACGTTGGAAGAACGTAATCAGAACCTAATTCTGAAGTATTCCAATGATGACTTGAATGCATCTTGTGCAGAAAGACATATTTTGCCCGAAGTACAGTAATTGCGAACGGTACGCTCGCTTATACCGTTCCTCTCGGCAAATTGTGTGACTGATTATATTCCATTATCGGCAAGAAATGGGTAGGGAAATAAGGTTTCTTCGTTTTTACCTTATTTCAATCCCATTGCTTTCTTTGCCTTGTCTGTGATGAATGGCATTGCCTTTTCGTAAGGAATGATGAAGGAGACATCGCCTGCGGCATAGCAGGCAATCTCGTAGCGTGGGTAGGAGAGGCAGAGTCCGTCCTTCATTGGGGCTGGTTCGATGCTTGGAATAGGAATCAATGAGCCGTTTATGAAGAGCTGGTCCTTGATGTCGTCATCCGTCATCTTTGGGTCGCATTCCTTGAAGTATTCCTTTATTCCTGCCCAGAGGAGAGGCTGCATGTCTTTCAGCTTCTCACGGTCGAGTATGTCCGTGATGAGTTCGCCTGTGTTGATGTTGAATGCGTATGTAGTGTTGCCATTTGAACCGTGCGCTCCTCCGAGATAGATGTATGTGTTGTAGTTGAACACAACGATGTCCTTGTTCTCGTAAATCATTCGCACGATGTTGTCCGTGTCAAATACCATCTTTGGCACTACGCTATCGTCCTCGCCATTCTCACGTAGCTCTGCCGTGGTGATGAGGTATTGCGTCTGTGATGCTTCTGCCAGCTTGTCGAATGTGGCTACGCCCACGTACTGGGCGATATCGACGAGGTTGCCTTCCTTGTATGGCTCTATCTCTGTCTCGGCATACTTGGCACAGGTCTCCGTGAGGCTCTTGTAGATAACGGCACGTATCTTCTTTGCCTCGTCAGTCCTGTCGGTTGGCAACTCTATGTCGAAGTGGACGGAAGCGTAATCGCAACTGTCGCTGTAGGTGTAACGCTCAAGTGTGAAGTGGGGTGCATCGTCGTCCACGACCTCGGTTTGGGTGCTGTCTGAGTCGGAGTTGTTGTCCGTGCTTCCCTTACATGAATATAGCATTACGAATGCTGAAAGTATTGCAAATTTTATTGATATATATTTCATAATATGTCTTTTTTGAAGTTTTTCGTGGCAAAGATAACAATTACTACAATATATTTTCTAACTTTGTGGCAAGAAAATTGAACTAACTAATACATTACTTAACTACTACTATTAAAATGAATAAAGGTTATTTACAAAAGCAGTTTGGACAGAAGACCAAACGCTACGTTCAGTTCCTCGAACTGACCGACAATCCTGAGCTTATCAAGGAGTACCGTAAGTGGCACTCTGAGGAACATCATTGGAAGGAGATTCGTGACGGTATTCGTGCCGTGGGAATCCTTGAGATGGAGATTTACATCCTCGCCAACAAGCTTGTGATGATTGTAGAGACTCCTGTCGATTTCGACTGGGACAGTGCATTCGCTCGTCTTGCCACTATGCCACGTCAGGCTGAGTGGGAAGCATTCGTTGCAGCCTTCCAAGGATGTGCAGCTGATGCCAAGAGCGACGAGAAGTGGCAGATGGCAGAGCGTATGTTCTACCTCTATGAATAATAATTTATAAGAATTGGTGTCATAGTGCTATGCCTCTGTGACATCTATTTTTTCTTTTATAGCATTTAGTGAATATTCCTATTTTATGAAAACAATAATCTTTTCTCTATTCGCATTATCTTTTTCAAGTATGACAATGGTGGCACAGAACCTATCTGTGAATGATTGGGAAAACCCTAATGTTATTGGAATAAACAAACTTCCTTACCACTCTACGTTACAGTTGCCTTCAAAGGAGGCTGACTGCAAGGAAATCATATCGCTCGATGGCAAATGGTGGTTCCACTGGTCAAAGGACCCTGCTTCACGTCCTGTGGATTTCTACCGTACCAATTATTATGTTAGTGGAATGAGTGGCTGGAAGAAGATTGATGTTCCCGGAAACTGGCAGATGCAAGGCTATGGTAAGCCTATATACACCAATATGACTTATCCTTTCAAGAAGGATGCACCAAGGGTCATGGGTGAACCTTCAAAGGATTGGTTTGCCTACGACAATCGTAATCCTGTAGGCTCTTACATTACCGACATAAAGGTGACGAAGGACATGATTGGCAAGAACCTCATCCTCCACTTCGGTGGTGTGAAGTCTGCCATGTATGTCTGGATTAACGGTAAGCAAGTGGGGTACAGTCAGAACTCCATGTCGCCTGCCGAGTTTGATGTGACTAAGTATCTTCATGAAGGTGACAACCGCCTTGCCGTTGAGGTTTACAGGTGGTCTGATGGTAGTTACCTTGAAGACCAGGATATGTGGCGACTCTCTGGCATCTTCCGTAGTGTACAATTGTGGGTGCGCCCAAATGTGCACATAGCTGACTATACGCTCACTTCCGAACCTTCAGACGATTGGAAGTCAGCCAAGGTGGGTGCAACTCTCAAGGTGTGCAACATGGGCAAGACGACGGTCAAGGGACACTGTGTGAGCGTGAAGGTGGGCAACGTAACCATGTCGGGCACATTGAAGGACATCGTTTCGTCAGATACCGTGACCATTGCCCTTACTGGCGATATGAAGGAGGCGCACCTATGGTCAGCTTACGACCCTTTCCTTTATCCTGTCACCATTGACCTTGCTGATGCAGACGGCAAATGTGTGGAGACGTTTGACAACCACATGGGTATAAAGAAGGTTGAGATAGTGGGTGAGGTACTCAAGATAAACGGTAAGAATGCCAAGCTTCGCGGAGTGAACCGTCACGACCATCATCCACAGACAGGTCGCTATGTTGACCGTAAGACATACGAGAAGGATGTGAGGCTCATGAAGGAAGCTAACATCAACTTCCTCCGCACGTCACACTATCCTGACGACCCTTACCTTTATGAGTTATGCGACCGCTATGGAGTGTTTGTCATGGACGAAGCCAATAATGAGTCGCATGGCTATGGCATAGGCAACAAGGAGATTGGTGACAATCCTGGGTGGACAAAGGCGCACGTTGACCGTGCCGTTTCACTCGTTGAGCGTGACAAGAACTGTCCAAGTGTCATCTTCTGGTCACTCGGTAATGAGGCAGGAGCTGGACGTAACCCTCTTGCTATGCGCAACGCAATACTTGCCATCGACAAGACACGTGTGATCTACTACGATAGTGACCGTAGTGTTTCCGACATATACGATGATGGCTATCTTACTCCAGAGAAACTTGCAAGTGAGGCACAGCGTATTAATGACCGTCCTTTCATGATGCGTGAGTATGCCCATGCCATGGGTAACTCCCTTGGAAACTTCAAGGACTACTGGGATGTCATCTATGCTGACTCCACCATCTGTGGTGCAGCCATCTGGGACTTCGTTGACCAAGGCATCAAGCTGGGCGACGCCAAGGACTTCTACTATGGTGGTGACTTTGGCGACAAGCCTAATGACGGACACTTCTGTTGCAACGGACTTGTGGATGCCGACCGCAATCCGCACCCACACTTCTACGAGGTAAAGCACGTGTATCGTCCTATCCACTTCAAGAAGGAAGGCAAGTATGGAAAGATTGTTCCTGTCGTCTGTGACCCATTTGTCAATCTTGATGACTTTATAATAGAATACGAGAAGCGCGCCCTCTCAGGCAATGAGGTGACTACTGTGACCGTAAAGCAGAAGTATGACACGGAATGGTCACGTGCTGGATATGTTGTCAGTCAGGAGCAGTTGATGAAGGGTGAGTTCCGTTACCAGAAGGACATAAAGTCAAGTGGCAATAAAATCAGCATGGTTGAGGGGGAAAAGGAATATTGCGTGAAGACTAAGCGAGGCACGTTCAGGTTTGACACATCCAAGGGTACGCTCACGGAGTGGGTTGACAAGAATGGCAAGACTGTCAAGGGCTTCCTCGCACCTTACTTCTGGAAGCCAGCCAATGACAATCAGAAGTCAAGCGGATATGAGGCACAGATGGCTAAGTGGAAGGATGCAAAGCGAAGCGTAAGTACGTCGTCATGTGACATCAATGGTGGCATGGCTGTGGTTAAGTTTGACCTGAAGTACATCGTAGGAGATGCCTCTGCAAGATGCTTGCTTACGTACAGGATAAACGCCAAGGGAGAGATGAAGGTAACGGCTGAGTATGTTCCTGGTGCAACAATCAAGGGGCAGATGCCTAAGTTCGGAATGCGTATGTGCTATGCCAAGAAAAAGGGCGACGACCCAGAAATACTTTGGGTGGGTCGAGGTCCTTGGGAGAACTATCCAGACCGAAAGAGTGGCTATCTCTATGGTGCATACAAGATGCCTCTCTCGGAGTATATGGTTGACTACCCAAAGCCACAGGACAACAGTAATCGTTGTGACATCAATGCCTTTGTGGTAAAGGGAAAGGCAGGTTCCACATACATCGTGGGATGCCAGCCTCTCAATATCCGAGTATGGGACTATGCGGAGGATGCCCTTGACGTGGCACATCCTTCACAGCTTGTTCATGGTGATATCGTCAACATCAATATTGATAGTGACATCCATGGCGTAGGTGGTGTGGATACATGGGGAACTCCGACACTTGAACAATATACGGTAAACGCAAGTGAGCCACACCGACTGGAGTTTATTCTGGAGTAATGAATTTGAATAGAAACAACATAGGGTATGTCAGATAGACATACCCTATGTTTTGTGTGCTTCTATTTGTTGTGGTACTCCACAAGTCCGTCAAGTGGGGTACGGATAATCTTGCCAACCTTGTATCCGAGTGAATTGGCGGCTTCTGTCACTTCTGGTTTGTAGAAATGGGCGATGCTACCCACGAAGTTGACTGTCTTATCGTCTGTTACGTCGGAGTAGGCGTAGATGTTACGGATGAAGAACTGCTGGAAGCAGTCAAGGAGTAGGTCGTGGATGCATTGCTCGTCCCTGTGGCGTGCACAGAAAGGAGAGAGGCTTGCCAGGAAACGGTTTGGCAATGGCTCACGATACACCTTCTGAATGATGGTGGCTGCAGTCTCGTGTGTCTCACTCAGGAACAGTTTCTTCACCTTGTCAGTCAGTTGTCCCTTTAGGCAGTCGCCCACAAGTCGCTTGCCTATGTATGCTCCACTACCTTCGTCGCCAAGGATGAAACCGAGTGGTGAAACGTTCATGGATATCTCCCTGCCGTTGAAATAGCATGAGTTAGCACCCGTGCCGAGTATAGCTACTATTCCGTTCTTGTCACCACACAATGCCCTTGCAGCACCGAGCATGTCGCTGCCTACTAATATCTTGGCGTTGGAGATGACGCTGCGTATTGCACTCTGTACCTGTGGACACTTCTCAACGGTACATCCAGCTCCATAGAAGTATATCTCGATTGGTTCCGTTGTGTCAGGTAATTCGCTGAGCAACTCAGAATGAAGTATGCTTGCTATCTGTTCGTCGGACATCTGAAAAGGATTGATGCCTTGTGTGTTGACGTACTTATGCGAATCACCGTTTTGTATGTACCAAGCGGTTTTGGTTGAACCGCTGTCTGCTATTATTGTCATTAGTCTTGTAGTTTGATATTCCCAATGTTCGGGATGCATATATGATTAATATGAAATCTGACATCCCAACGGGGTTATTTTGAATTTCTTTACAATTGCAAAAATAGTTGTTTTTATCGTCTTTCTTTGCATGGTTTGCCTAAAAAATGGGAAGTGGTGCATATCTTTTTGAAAAAAGTCATTATATTTGCAGCCATAAATAAAAAATGGTTTTCGAATTTAGTTTATGAGCAAAGCAAATAACAACCTCGTTATAATGGCAGGTGGCGTTGGTAGTCGTTTTTGGCCAATGAGTACACCTGAGTGTCCTAAGCAGTTTATCGACGTATTTGGAACAGGACGTACATTCCTTCAGATGACATTCGACCGCTTCAAGGGAGTGGTTGAACCTGATAACGTATGGGTGGTAACAAGTGAGAAGTATGCCGACCTTGTCAAGGAGCAGTTGCCAGAGATTCCTGTGAGCAATATCCTTCTTGAACCTTGTCGCCGTAATACTGCTCCTTGCATTGCTTATGTAAGCTGGAGAATCAAGGCAAAGAATCCTAATGCCAACCTCGTTATCACTCCAAGTGACCATCTCGTTACTGACGTGGTAGAGTTCCAGCGTGTTATCAACTCTGCCCTCAAGTTCTCTGCTGAGACAGATGCCATCGTGACACTTGGTATGCACCCTACACGCCCTGAGACTGGCTACGGATACATACAGGCTGACCTTCAGTCGCCATCGCTCGTAAACAAGGAAATTTTCCGTGTTGATTCTTTCCGAGAGAAACCAGACCTTGCAACTGCTACTGAATACGTGAAGAGGAATGAGTTCTACTGGAACTCAGGTATCTTCGTATGGAGTGTGAAGACCATTGTCAATGCCCTCCGTGTATATCAGCCAGAGTTGGCTCAGATATTCGAGAACATGATGCCAATCTATGGTACAGACAAGGAACAGGCTACTATTAACGAGGAGTTCCCTAAGTGCGAGAACATATCCATTGACTATGCCGTGATGGAGAAGGCAGACGAGATATTCGTGTTCCCTGCAGACTTCGGTTGGAGTGACGTAGGTACATGGGGCTCTCTCCATACCATTGCAGAGAAGGATGCCAACGGCAATAATGCCATCGGTCAGAACATCCGTTTCTATGAGTCAAAGAACTGTGTGGTTCACACTACAGAGGAGCGTCGCGTAATCATTCAGGGTCTTGAGGATTATATAGTGGCAGAGAAGGACAACACCCTCCTTATTTGCAAGCTCTCAGAGGAACAGCGCATCAAGGAGTTTTCTGCGGAATAACGTTATAATTAATTAATATAATCAAGCCGTTCGGACGATATGTCTCGAACGGCTTTTTTTTGAAGTTTTGCGGATAATAATGTCGCACCAAAGGTATGGACGAAGGAAAAAACAAATAAAAGACAGAGAAAAATAGCTAAAAACAAATATTATTGCAACGAGTAGTTTTATATCAAAAACAAAAGAACTTCGGAAGTTTGAATAAATTCACTTCCGAAGTTCTTGTCTTGTTGTGACTCGCATAGGATTCAAACCTATAACCTTTTGATCCGTAGTCAAATGCTCTATTCAGTTGAGCTAGCGAGCCGAAATAAGTACGGTTATTTCCGTTTTGCGTGTGCAAAGATACGGCGTTATTTTGATTCATACAAGAGAAAAGAGGGATTTTATTCCTTTTTCTTCTTGTTTTTCTTCAGTTGGTTCGCTATTGCCCACTGAATTTCCGCTTCTTCCTCCTTATCCATGGCAGACAAGATGTCGCCAAAGAGTTGATGGGCGGATATGTTGTCTGCCTTTAACGATGTGCAACGGTCGAGGTCGGCACATGCCAATTCATATTCCTGCATGGCAAAGAGTATCTTGCCACGAGTATAGAGCGATTTGAAATGAGTTGGCAGGATATCGAGTGCTCCGTTGACGGCTGTGAGCGCATCCCTCAGTTTACCTATGGAAAGAAGTGTGCGTGCCTTGTTAATATGCGCGTCAATGTAACGTGGATTCATGCGAATAGCCTTGTCGTAGTTGGCTATCGCAGCCTGTGTATCGTGCATATTGACACACTCGTCGCCAAGGAAGAGGTACTCCTTAGCGTAGTCGTTCATGATGGATTGCTTCTCATCAAGTTCCGCTTGCTTATCCTTCAACTGTTGGCGAAGAGACTCAATCTCCGACTTTAGGGTGTTGATGACGCCCAGTTTCTTGCGGATGTAACGCCATGCCCAAGGTTTCTCGATGTCGTAGCGAGCATGGATAGCTTTGAAGAAATGGGTAAGGCAGGCATCGAAGTCACCCTTATTGAACGCCTCAACGGCATCGCTATATTCTATGTCTGCCCCAGCACGCTTGAGTGCGAGGTCAACGGCTTTCTGATTGTTGAACTGTTGCGCAAACTGTACCACGTTCGGATTGACGAATATGTCCGATTGCGTGATAGGTTTCTTGAGTTGTAGTCCTTGTAATGAGCGGCAACGTGAGAGTGCCACGTATGTCATGCTTCCTGCGAACACTCCGCCTGTGAAGTCGATGGCTGTGCGTGAGAATGTGAGGCCTTGGCTCTTGTGAATGGTTATTGCCCATGCCAATCGTACAGGGAACTGGGTGAATGTACCGAGTTCTTCCTCCTCTATCTTCTTCTCTTTCTCGTTGTATGTGTAACGGACGTTTGCCCACATGGCACGTTCCACGTCCAGTTCCTTGCCTTCATCGGTAAGAATGTAGAGGTGGTCGCCTTTTTCGAGGTCAATACCTGTGATTGTACCGATGATGCCATTCACCCAACGCTTGTCTTGGTCATTCTTGATGAAGATTATCTGTGCTCCCACCTTCAACTCAAGGTCGAGCAAGGTAGGAAGGGATGATTCGGGAAACTCGCCACGTATCTCTCCCTTGAAATGTATAGGGTTGCCCTCAAGGTTGTTGAGGTTCGTCTGGTTGATGCTATCCACTACGTCACGACGTGTGGCGAGTGTGACGAACATTCCGTTTTCTCCGCTCACGTCTTGGTCAACACACGTGTTGAGTAGTTCAAGATCGTGTGAAGCGAGGTTGTTGGTACGTATATGGTCAAGTACGCTTATGAAGGCGTTGTCTGACTGGCGATATACCTTTGTCAATTCGATGGATACAAGTTGCATCTCCTTGAACACCCTTGCTGAGAAGAAATGAGGCGTTTCCCAGAAACGGTTCAATATCTCTTGCTCGTCACGCGTTACAACAGGTTCAAGCTGAAAGACATCGCCTACGAACAACATCTGCTTGCCTCCGAATGGTTGACGGAAATTACCCGAGTAGGTACGAAGGAGTCGGTCGATGAAGTCAATAACATCAACCCTCACCATGGATATCTCGTCGATGATGATGAGTTCGAGCGACTTAATCAACTTGATGTGTTCCTTGTTGTACTTGAGGAATTGTTTCAACCTGCTTGGGGTGCTGAAACGTGTGTCGTCGGGTACGAGAGGGTGAAACGGTAGATGAAAGAATGAGTGCATGGTACTGCCTCCAGCATTAATGGCGGCAATACCAGTAGGTGCCAGAACAACGAACTTCTTCTTCGTGTTCTGACAGATATACTTCAAGAATGTTGATTTACCCGTACCAGCCTTGCCAGTCAGGAAGACTGATTGGTTAGTGAACTGTATTAGGTTCTGGGCGTTCTTGAACTGCGGATTCTCTGTGTCTATCGTATTTTGCGTAGGCATTTACTATTTTTGTGACGAGTTTGTGACGTACGATATCCTTCTCGTTCATCTGAATGATGGAGATACCCTTCACGTCCTTCAGCACCTCTGTTGCTTCCTTGAGACCAGACTTAACGCTTCGTGGAAGGTCTATCTGGGTCATGTCGCCTGTGATAATCATCTTCGTTCCCTGTCCCATACGGGTAAGGAACATCTTTATCTGCTGGGTGGTGGTGTTCTGTGCCTCGTCAAGGATGACAACGGCATCGTTGAGGGTACGTCCACGCATGAAGGCGAGAGGTGCAATCTGGATGACGTTCTGCTCCATATACTCCGTAAGTTTCTGGGCAGGTATCATGTCTTGGAGGGCGTCGTAGAGAGGTTGAAGGTATGGGTCAATCTTATCCTTCATGTCACCTGGGAGGAAACCGAGTTTCTCGCCAGCCTCAACGGCAGGACGTGAAAGGATAATCTTGCGAATCTCCTTGTTCTTCAACGCACGTACGGCAAGTGCTATACTCATGTATGTCTTACCCGAACCAGCAGGACCGATGGCAAAAATCATGTCGGTAGTATTGAATGCCTCCACAAGTTTCTGCTGGTTGTCGCTGCGAGGGATGATAGGCTTACCTGTCACGCTATATACGATGGCGGAGTTATCCGAGCTCTCCTCCTTGGTGCGTTCGCCCTTAATGATGTTGAGGATGGTGTCCTCGTTGAGTGAGTTGTACTTGATGCAATGTTGCTGCATCTTGTCGATGTTGTCCTCAAAGGCACACATCTCCTCCTCGTCGCCCATCACCTTGATGATGTTGCCACGAGCGATAATGCGTAGTTTTGGATACAAAGCCTTAATCATCTGGATATGGACATTCTTCACGCCATAGAAAGTGACAAGGTCGATGTTCTCAAGAACGATATGCTTTTCTATCAAGTTTGTAAGATTTTTTATATGTAAGAGCTCACCGAAGCCGGCGAGCTTATGAAGATTACATATTGTGATTCATCATTCTGTAGTTAGCCATTTCCTCATACTTCGTTCCCGGACGACCGTAGTTGGCGTATGGGTAGATGCTGATGCCTCCACGTGGAGTGAAGATGCCAGTCACCTCAATGTACTTTGGATCCATAAGGCGGATGAGGTCTTTCATAATCTTGTTGACGCAATCCTCGTGGAAGTCGCCATGATTACGGAAAGAGAAAAGATAGAGCTTGAGGCTCTTGCTCTCAACCATGCGCTGGTCAGGGAGATATGATATGCGAATTTCAGCAAAGTCTGGCTGACCTGTGATAGGACAGAGGCTTGTGAACTCAGGGCAGTTGAACTGTACCCAATAGTCATTCTCGGGGTGCTTATTCTGGAATGTCTCCAGAACCTCTGGGGCATAATCCTGACGGTATTCAGTTTTCTTGCCAAGGCTTTTGAGCCCCTCTGTTTCGCGTCCGTTGCTCATTAAAATATGCTTTTGTTTTAGTGAAAATATACTTTGAAACTACTTAATTTAGCTGCAAAGTTACTGCAAAGTAGAGTAAAAGCAAAGAATGAATGGCATTATTTTTTGAAAATAACATTATATTGTATATCTTTGCACAAATGTTACATTTATCCTTTCGGATGGAAATCTGTAATAACAAGAGAAAGTGAAGTAAAGCAGAGACCATCCAAGGATTAATCTATAATGTTGAAAGACCCAAAATATTATTGTTATGAAAAAAGGAATTGATTGCTTCCTTTCTTGCGCCAATCCTTCGTTGATTGACGGCTTGATAGTAGAACTGAAGGCTCAGAAGCATGTCAATAATGTGTTTATCCTCTCTCCCTCTTCTGAAATTCAGGAGTACAAGGGTTGCAAGATATTGACAATATCAAATGTGTTGTCGTCAGATGCCATCAAGGTTATATTTGACCATGCCGTATCTGACTACGCTATCGGTTTCTCTCACCCAGAGACCGTTTCGCTTGGCTATGGTGCTATCCAGCGCATGTTTAATGTAGCAAACGGTCTCGGAACAGCCATTCTCTATGCTGACCGCTACAAGGTAAAGGAGGGACAGAGCTACGCTTCGCCAACAATTGACATCCAATATGGTAGCGTACGCGATGACTTCGACTTCGGTTCGGTAGTTCTCTTCTCCATAGGCATGATGAAGCGTTTCATGGAAGAGAGGCAGAACCGTCCACTCGTATATTCCGGATGGTATGAGTTTATGCTCTACCTCCTTCGCCATAAGTATGAGGCACCTTTGTTCCACCTTCACGAGTATCTCTATACCGAAGAGGAACTTGACCTCCGCAAGAGCGGAGAGAAGCAGTTTGACTATGTCAACCCACGCAATCGTGAGGCACAGATTGAGAAGGAGATGGTAGTGACTGAGCATCTCAAGGAGATAGGCGCATACATCTCTACGGAATCAATCATGGATATCGACCACTCAAAGGGCGACTTTGACGTTGAGGCTTCGGTCATCATTCCTGTGCGCAACCGTGAAAAGACAATAGAGGATGCTGTACGTTCAGCACTCTCACAAAAAGCAACATTTGACTTTAACGTCATCGTCGTGGATAATCATTCCACTGATGGCACTACTGATATATTGAAGCGGCTGGCAACTGAGGACAGTCGTGTGAAGCACATCATACCTTCACGCACAGACCTCGGTATCGGCGGTTGCTGGAATCTTGCCTGCAACGACGAGGCTTGCGGACGCTTTGCCGTTCAGCTTGACAGCGACGACCTCTATAGCGGAGAAGACACGCTCCAGCGTATCGTGGATAAATTCTACGAGGAGAAGTGCGCTATGGTCATCGGTTCGTACCGTATGTGCAACTTCCAGCTTGAGACACTTCCTCCGGGTCTTATCGACCATAAGGAATGGACTGATGACAACGGTCGCAACAATGCCCTCCGCATCAACGGGCTTGGCGCACCACGGGCATTCTTCACTCCTCTACTCCGTAAGATTGGTGTTCCTAACACAAGCTACGGTGAGGATTATGCACTCGGTCTTGCATTCTCACGCAAGTATAAGATTGGTCGTATCTTCGATGAGCTATACCTTTGCCGTCGTTGGGAAGGCAACTCAGATGCAGCACTCTCGCCAGAGAAGGTTAATGCCAATAACGCATACAAGGACGGTCTTCGTACCATCGAGATACTTGACCGCCGTAATCTCAACAACTACTGGAACTGTGAGGCAACCGTGGATATTGCCAACGAGTTATTCGACCTCCAGATGGATAAGTGGGCAGAGGTGGCAGAGCGTTATGAGCAGTTGAAGAACGTTGCTGTCAATCATCTTATCTGCGACCAAGTGAAACTTGTCACTCAGTTCAACCCAGCACGTATTGCAAGTACGGGAGCCAAGATTGACACCAAGAGCATCAAGGAACGTCCTTGCTTCCTCTGTGAGCACAACCGTCCAGAGGAACAGACGGATTACTCCATAGCAAAGCGTTACCAGTTGCTTGTCAATCCTTTCCCAATCCTTCCACGTCATTTCACCATAGCGTCACGTCATCATCAGCCACAGGCAATCATCGACAGATACGAGGACATGATGAATATCACGGACGGATTTGGCGACGAGATGCTTGTGTTCTACAACGGCCCTCTTTGCGGAGCATCTGCCCCTGACCACATGCACTTCCAGGCAGGAAGTCGTGGTGTAGTTCCTTTGGAGCGCGACTGGGACAACAACTACCGTAGGACACGTTCACGTGTCTATCCTATCAGCGAGGATGAATTGCTTGAGGCAAGCCGTCTCGAACAACTTGCGGACAACACAGGTATCTTCAGTCTTCGTGGATATGTGTGTCCGGGAGTAATCATCATCACTCGTACAGCTTCGGCTAATGCTTATCTTTTCAAGAAGATCTATGACGTTCTTCCTATACCAGAGGGAGCAACAGAACCGATGATGAATATCCTTGCATGGAAGGAGAACAGTACAACTGATGGCTCACCACGTATCGTGAGCGTCATCCTTCCACGTGCAAAGCATCGTCCTGACTGCTACTACGCTGAAGGTGATGACAAGATACTCGTAAGCCCGGGTGCTCTCGACATGGGAGGTCTAATCATCACTCCTCGTGAGGAAGACTTCCGCAAGATTACCCCAGACATGGCTGGTAGCATCATACGTGAGTGCGGCATGTCGCTTGACGATGAGTTGGCGATGATTATGAACATGAAGAAAGTACAATGAAAGAACCCAAGATAAGCGTAGGCATACTTCATGCCGACCATATCCGCTTTGCCTTGAACACGGCCTATACTGTAGGTTCAGATGAGGTGAAGGGTGAGGAAGAGGTGTCCTTAATTGACGGACGTATCTCTTGGCGTGGCGTGACTTACGACGAACTGATATTTGAACCGAAGGAGGCGTCTGCCTCCTTTTGTTTGTATGATGTCGTCATCGGCATCAACTTCCATTGGGAGAGAAAGGAGAACCAGACATTCAAGGGCATTCTCAAGTTCATCATAGACGAAGGAACGCTTTGTGCCGTAAACATCCTCGGTGTGGAGGATTACCTCAAATGTGTAATCTCAAGCGAGATGAGTGCCACGGCAAGCCTTGAGTTTCTGAAGGCTCATGCTGTCATAAGCCGTTCGTGGGTACTTGCACAGATAAGATGCAAGAATCATGGCACGGCTGAAAACGGTATGACTTCATCTTCAAATGATGGAGATACTATTATAAAATGGTACGACCACGATGCACACCAGAACTTTGACGTGTGTGCCGATGACCATTGCCAGCGTTACCAAGGCATTACTCGCATCAAGAGTCAGACGGCACTTGAGGCCATTGAGGCAACACGAGGCAAGGTCTTGATGTATGGCGATGATATATGTGATGCTCGTTTCTCCAAGTGCTGTGGCGGTATGATGGAAGAGTTCCAGAACTGTTGGGAGGATTCTCCTAAACCATACCTTGTGGCAAAGCGTGACGCAATAGGCGACAGTGGTGACTTCTGCAACACGAATGACAAGAGCATCCTGTCACAGGTTCTTAATGGCTACGACCAAGAGACAGCCGACTTCTATCGTTGGACGGTTCGCTATACGACGGACGAACTTTCTGAACTTGTCCGTCGTAAGTCAGGCATAGATTTTGGTAGGATAACCGACCTCATTCCAATTGAACGAGGAGCATCCGACCGTCTTATCCTCCTCAAGATTGTGGGAGAGAAAAAGACTGTCACCGTGGGCAAGGAACTGGAGATAAGGAAGTGGCTCAGCGAGTCGCACCTCTATTCTTCTGCCTTCGATGTGGAAAAGACAACGGATGGTTTCATCCTTCATGGCAAAGGTTGGGGACATGGTGTAGGTCTCTGCCAGATAGGTGCAGCCGTTATGGGTAGCAAGGGATATAGGTATGACGGCATACTTATGCACTACTATCCTAATTCGGAGATAAAAGAGATATATTGATAATGTCAAATCTATAATCTCAAATTTATGCCTACGGGTCTTTGTTCGGGACGCATAGATTATAGATTTGAGATATGATTTGAGGTTCCCAACGGAACACATACATTTGTAATAATTAAGTTGACGACAAAAAGAAGACATAGCCCTTGGCTCTGGATACCAAGTTTGTGTGCAGCAGAAGAGATACCATCAGCGATGGTAACTTATGTTGCGCTACTGATGTTTATTCAGTTTGGGCAGAGTAACGCTTTGTCATCACTCCTTGGTGGATTGCTCTTTCTTCCTTGGATTATGAAGTCGTATCTTCGTAGTAAGGTGCGAAACGCAGGATGTTTCAAGAAACACATACATCTTGTTGAGGCTTGCATCTTCGTGTGCTTGTATGGCACGACGCTGTACCTTGACAAGTTCTCTCCAAACACGCTTGTGCTCTTTGCCATTATGTTTGTCGTTTGCTTCTTCTGTGCATGGCATGAGTTGTTGGCAAAGATGTACTACAACCGTATGCTCTTTCCACGCCAGCAGTTGCTCTATAACAAGACAAAGATATTTGCTTCCCAGAGCACGGTTGTGCTCACATACGGAGTATTGATTATCGTGGTTGGCTCTGCCGAGGTGTTCTTCCGCAGCTATCGCAAGGCATGGGCAATGGAGAGCTATCTTGTGGCAGGAGTGTTCTTGTTTTTCCTTATCTTGAACTTCCTCGTTCTTCAGAATCCACGTATTCATAATCCATATAGGCACGAGTCACTTATCCATGCCGTGAAGAATGAGATACATATCGTTGAACGCATTCGTCAGAAGCAATATTCGTTCAGGGTCATAGCTTCCTTGTTCTTCTTGTTGCTTCCGCAAGCATTGATGTTCCAGACACGCGTGTTCTTCCTTATGTCTCCAATAAAGATGGGTGGACTTGCCTGTAGCATACAGGATGTAGGATTTGCACAGGGAACGATTGGCGTTATAGCCTTTTCCATAGGCGTGACGCTTGGCAGGATGTTCGTTGACCGTTACGATTATGGCAGGATGTTTTGGTACATGGCTGTTCCTTTGACCTTGTCGCCAATATGTTATGTGTTCATGTCGCAATATCCTGTGTATGACGATATGCAAGCACTATGTTGCATGACATTCCTTGCACAATTGTGCTTCGGATTTGGGTTGAATATATGTATGTACTTTGTACATTATATATCTAATGAGAGATACCGTAACACGATAAACTACCTCTACGTGCCACTTGTGGCAGGAGTGATGCTTGTGCCGATGTGTGTGTCTGGTTACCTGACCGACATCATTGGTTTCAAGTCGTTCTTCCTTCTCGATTTGCTTTGCGCTCCCGTTGCGTGGATTGTAGTTGCCGTGTTGAGTATAAAGCAGGTATTGGGCAAAGAGTTAAATGAGGGATGATACCTCTTGACTTCTGTTGCACAAATCTTGCAATTTAATTTTTAATTTTCTAATTCATAATACTTAAAATGAAATCGACAAAACCATACGCATGGGTTCCTTCGCTTTATCTTGGTGAAGCACTTCCTTTCACGGCAGTAATGATTGTTTCCGTGATTATGTTCAAGGAGTATGGACTTACCGATGGCGAGATAACCGTATATACAGGTTGGCTTGGATTGCCTTGGGTCATCAAGCCAATATGGAGTCCTATTATTGATAATATGATGACCAAGCGATGGTGGATTCTTGCCATGCAGTTTGTCATGGGTGTTGCCTTGGGACTTGTGGCTTTCACCCTGCCTACGTCATTCTGGTTGCAAGGTTCATTGGCTCTGTTCATGATAATCGCCTTTGCAAGTTCCACTCATGACATATCTGCTGATGGCTTCTATATCCTCGGCCTTGAGGACAAAGACCAAGAACTGTACGTAGGTGTGCGTAACACCTTCTACCGTATAGGTATGATTATCGGACAGGGAGGACTTGTCATGCTTGTAGGTGCCATGCAAGACGGTTTGTTTGGCAACAGCCTTGCAGGTTCAGCCATGCCTTGGATGACGGCATTCATCATCCTTGGCGTACTTATGGTACTGTTGTCGCTATATCATTCCCGTATGCTGCCAAAGGTGGAGAATGGTAATGTGAACGAGACATTTAACGTAAAAGTACAGGCACAGGAGTTTGTCAATACTCTCAAGGTGTTCCTCACCAAGCCTTACCTTGCATCTGCCATAGCATTCATACTCCTCTATCGTCTGCCAGAGGGGTTGCTCACCAAGATCGTTCCTCTCTTCCTTACTCGCAGCAGAGCAGAAGGAGGGCTTGAACTGAGTAACTATGACTTCGGATTTGTCAGCGGAACGCTTGGCGTCATCGGTCTCCTTGCAGGAGGTATTATCGGCGGTTGGGCAGTATCAAAGTGGGGACTCAAGCGTTGTCTGTGGCCTCTCGTTCTCAGCATCACCTTGCCTGACTTCGTGTATGTCTATCTTAGCTACGTACCAACGGACAACCTTTGGATTATCGGTAGCTGCCTTTGCTTTGAACAAGTTGGCTACGGTCTTGGCTTTGCTGCTTACACACTGTTCCTTGTCACCTTCTCGCGTGGCGAGCGTAGCACATCCGTCTTCTCTATATGTACGGCAGGACAGTACCTCGGAGGTGTGATGATTCCGGGCATGGTGTCAGGACTTATATCTGAGAACATCGGCTACCAGCAGTTCTTTATGCTTATCATGGCATTCTGTTTGGTGACATTTGCAGTAACTGCATGGGTAAGCAAAGGATTGAAGAATGAATAATTAAGAATCATGCGAGCCGTCCTTGGCTTGCACATATCCATAACCATTATAAATATAGTAAGCAAAATGAAGAAAATTTGTTTTTTGTTATCACTTGTGTTACTTGCATCATGTGATTTCGACCTCGATGAGGAAAAAAAGGAAGAACCAAAGAAGGAAAGTGTCATTCCTGAGTATGTAGACCTCGGGCTTACTTCTGGTCTTAAATGGGCAACAAAGAATGTAGGTGCTTCTACTCCTACAGATTTCGGCTATTATCTTTCATGGGGAGAGATAAGTGAAAAATTAAACTATGACTGGTCAGTTTATCGTTGGTGCTCAGGCAAGGAAAATACTCTTATTAAGTATTGTTGTGACGCAGAAAGTGGTAGGGTAGATAGCCTTAAAGTCCTTGAGGCTGCAGATGATGCTGCATCAAAACTTATGGGTAAAGATTGGCGTATGCCTACTTATTCCGAGTATGATGAACTTATTAATGAGTGTACTTGGAAATGGGTGACTTCTTACAATGGTGTTAATGTAAATGGCTATGTCATTACAGGTAGTAATGGTAAGTCAATCTTCTTCCCAGCAGGTGGTGCAATGATGGGTACAAATCTTTATTCTAAGGACATAACTGGTGGATATTGGTCTTCTTCTCTTCGTGAGGACAAGTCTCTTAACAATAGTGCTATCCTTATTATGTTCGAGGAAGGGGAATATAGGCTTGAGAGCGAATATCGTATGAACGGATTTAATGTTCGTGCTGTTCGCAAGTGATATGTTTTTTTTGAACTTTTATACTAACCGTATAAAGGGCGAAGTGGTGAACTTCGCCCTTTAGTTTACCCTACTAAAATATGAAGTACAAAGTCTATGCCGTTCTTTTTATTACCACTAGTTTGTTTTTGCCGTTTTGTGGTAAAGGAAGTGGATGTCTAAACATCCGCCTTCGGTCATTATGCTGATTCTATAGATGTGGTTCGCATTATGGATGCCTTCCACAGAATGAAGGATGAATCATAATCATGCCTTCAACTATGTGCATCGCACCATATCCTAATCCATAAACTCATGTCGTCGAGTATTTATAAGATGTCTATGGCTATGATGAAGTCATAGCTAACAATATGAAGCGATGGTTACTGTAGCGCAATTTTTTTACGACCTGGACGGTTTTGCTTATTGTGGAAAAAGCCAGAAAAGTTTAGGGTAATACAGATATATAAATTATTCTAAAAGTGACTTCGGTTTTATTCTCTCAAACGTGCATAGTTGTTGGGCGAAAACTTATCCTTTTTTAATGCGTTTTGTCAAACTTTTTAACAATTTATCACATAATATTGCAGTTTGATTGTATTTTGTTTTGATAAGAGCAAAAATATTACGACTTTTGCAATGACCAAACGATATGAGGGTTATATTTGGACAAAATAAAACTTATTTAGTGCCTTAATGCAAGGCATACAATAATCATTTGAAACTAATAAAATAAGTATTACATATAAAAAATTAAAAAAGGTATGAAGAAATTTCTAACTCTTTTCTATCTGATTGCTGTATTGTTCAGCGTTTCTTTGTCAGCCATGGCAGATACGTGGACATACACATGGGATAAAAATAAGGCTTCTGGTGGACAGGGGTTCCTTAATCCCTCTAATAAGGAGTTACTGAGTCAAACAGCAGAAATCAATGGCATCAACTGGACATTTGTGTCTAACACTTATGCAACGTATTTTGCAAAGAATGGACAACAGTTTGGTACTGCAAATAATCCTGTTCTTCATGGTGTTCTTTCAACTTCTGACTTGAGCGGTAAGATTAAGTCTGTCAGCTTTGATGTTAAGAAGAAGACGGCTGAGCAGGATGTTGCGGTTAGCGTACAAGTAAATGGCAAGGTTTACGGTACTTCTGCGTCTCTCACAACAGATGTCGTAACATATACTTTTACTCCAGCCGAAGGTACAGAGGAAGAGGGTAAGATAGAAGTGATTTTTGACCAAAAGGAGAATAATACTGGAACAATCATCTTCATCAAAATGACTATTGAGTATGAGGGTGATGGCAGTAGTACAACAACAGTAGTTGACCTCAAGGATCCAGAACTTGATTTCGCTGTTAAGGAAGTTACTATGTACGCAAGTGATGAGGAAGAACCAATAAACAATCCTCTCACGAACCCATTCAATTTGTCTCCAATTGTTTATAAGTCTTCTGATAATACTGTTGCCGTACCAGACAAGAATGGTGATGTGTATTCACCAGGTAAGGTGGGTGAGGCTGTTATCTATGCTGTTTTCGAGGGAAATGAGGAATATCGTGTAGATACTGCTTCTTTCGTAGTTTAGATGGTGGAAAAGCCAACTGTTGATCCTAATCCAGTTGACGATTCTCCTCTCAAGGCAGACTTCGCATCTGACGAGAGCAAGACTACTTACTATCAGATGGGATGGGATTCAACTGACGAAGCTGAAACATGGTCTTACTATGGTAAGGTAGAACGTCCTTGGACTCTTACCAAGGCTCCAGCGATTAGCGGAACAAATAGTTTTAATACTATTGATGAAGATAGCAAGTTATCTTTGACTGTTCGTGGAAATGATGAGATAGAACTTAAGGAACGTGCGATTTCTCCTTATATGACTGTAATGTCAAATAGTGAGGTTGAGTTCTATGCATGCTTCCATGGCGTATGGGTTGTCAATGGAAGATGGAAGCTCAATATCTATGATAATGATAATGGCGGCGTTCAGGAGACGCTTGTCGATGGCTTTATGTATGCACAGGAAACAGGTTTTGTCGGTCCTAACTGGATAAGATTCAACGTGCCTCTTGAAAAGTATGCTGGTCATAGATGTGCTTTCGAGTTCTCTTACGAAGGAATGGGTGGTGAGAGCGTAAGCTTTGACGGCTTCAAGCTCAATCAGGTTAGTGAGGCAAGTGATGCAGCCATAAATATTGTCGTAGGTCAGAGCGTTCACTTCAAGAGCACAGGTACTGGTACTCCAGATTCATATGAGTGGACATTTGAGGGTGGTGATGTTGCAACAAGTACAGATGCTGCACCAGTTGTCACTTACTTTACCCCAGGTGAATATTCCGTTACTCTCGTTGTACACAGAGGTGAAGAAAAGGATGAAATGACTAAGGAAAAGGTGGTTGTTGTAAAGGAAGCAGCTCCAACTGCATGGATTGGTGCTATCGAAGATTCTTACTACTCGCCATGGGTGTATAGCTTCGTTCCTACTAATGTACCAGTTAAGTTTACTAATGAATCTACAGGTTATCCAACGTCATTTAACTGGACATTTGAGGGAACTGACATTGCAACAAGTACAGATGCCACTCCAACTGTCACTTACACATCTGTGGGTGTTTTCGATGTTAAGCTTGAGGTCGCTAATTCTGTTGGCAAGAACAAGGATGAGTTAGGAGACGCTATTCAGGCTGGTGGAACTCAGGATGTATGGAACATAGCAAATAACGAATTGGAGGTATTTGATGTTGCTACAATATATGGTGGATATTATGGTGGTTCAAACCTTTATGGAATGAATGCCTATGCAGAACATTTCCACAAGCCACTTGCACCTGCAAGTGTGGATGGAGCAACAATATATTTTGCTTACACAACGTCTGAAGATCCAGATGCTCTTATGACTGTTTCTCTCTGTTTCGCCGATGAGAATGGATTGCCTGGTAAACCAGTTGCAAGCAAGAGCCTCAAGATTTCTGAGCTCGCTTATGACGAGGAAAAGATTGTCGGAACAAAATTCATGTTTGATGAGGCTGTTGATGTTGATAGCGAGTTCTTCATCACAGTATCTGGCTTCCCTGTATTGGATGCAAAGAACAAGGTGGTAATGTTTGCTGTATGTCGTGACTATGGTTCATTCACTTCTACATGTCATCTTCTCGAGGATGAGGATGAGAACTACAATCCACTTGGTACTTATACATGGTATAAGAATGAAGAGGCAATATCATTCCTTTTGACTGCTCATCTTACATATAAGGAGACAGTTTCTACTTCAATCGATGCTCCACGCAACGTGGCAGAAGGCAAGTCAATCTTCACTCTTGACGGTAGAAAGGTTGAGAATGCAGACAAGGCTGGTGTCTATGTTGTTCGCGAGGGCAATAACGTTCGCAAGATTACTGTAAAGTAAGATTTATTACTTTACTAATCCAATAAATTTGGAGGCAAGTGCATTCATGCGCTTGCCTCTTTTTATTTGTGTTACTATGTTTGTAAGAAACATTATATATAATATCTAAAAAAATAGGGCAACGCATTTGCGTTGCCCATATCTTGATTTTATAATGATTTTCTTTTA
>JAFZVY010000084.1 GCA_017617575.1 Bacteroidaceae bacterium
TACAGCCCTACGCTCTGGTGCCGTGATGGGTGCAGCACTCGAGATAGAGGGATTCATCCGCCGACTTGCACGCCAATATCCCGACCTGATGGTTTATGTGACAGGAGGCAGCAAGATTGAGTTTGATGCCGACATCGTCTCACGCATCACCATCGAGCCTATGCTCATCTTCAAGGGACTCATCGAGGCGTACGGTGGTAAATGAAGAATGAGGAATGAAGAATGAAGAATAAAATGTGAAGAATGAAGTGCCGTGTACGGCACACTCACATATACAAACAGAATGATGAATAACAACACGATAGAAATAATGGACACCACACTCCGCGATGGCGAGCAGACCAACGGAGTGAGTTTCGTGCCACACGAGAAGCTAATGATGGCAAGGATGCTGCTTCAAGACGTCAATGTTGACCGTATTGAGGTGGCAAGCGCACGTGTGTCCGACGGCGAGAAGGAAGCTGTAACCATGATATGCCGATGGGCACGTCAGACAGGCAACCTCGACAAGGTGGAGGTACTTGGATTCGTTGACGGCAAGACATCCCTCAACTGGATTAACGACACGGGATGCCGCAACATCAACCTCCTCTGCAAGGGCTCTGAGAAACATTGCAAGTACCAGCTCAAGAAGACACTTGACGAACATATAGCAGACATAAAGGCAAGCATAGCATACGCCCACGAACTGGGCATAAGCGTGAACATATACATGGAGGACTGGTCTAACGGCATGAAGGACTCACCTGGGTACGTCTATGCCTTCGTGGATGCCCTCCGCGAGGCTGGTGTGAAGCGTTTCATGCTTCCCGACACTCTCGGTATCCTCAACCCTATCCTCACGGCTCAGTTCGTGAAGGACATGACAAGCCGATACCCAGAGCTTCACTTCGACTTCCATGCACACAACGACTACGACCTTGCCACAAGCAACGTGATGGCTGCCGTGGTAAATGGATGCAAGGGAGTGCACACAGCCATCAACGGACTTGGAGAGCGTGCTGGTAATGCCCCTCTATCGAGCATACAGGCAATACTACACGACCATTGCAAGATGGCAACCAACATAGACGAGGCCATGCTCAACGAGGCAAGCCGTATGGTGGAGAACCTCTCTGGTATCGCCGTTCCGCCAAACAAGCCTATCATAGGTGAATCCGTGTTCACTCAGGTGGCTGGCGTACATGCCGACGGCGACAACAAGCACAGCCTCTACTGCAACGACCTCCTGCCTGAGCGTTTCGGTCGCAAGCGTGAGTATGCACTTGGCAAGAACTCCGGAAAGGCAAATATCCTCAAGAACCTTGAGGAGCTGGGTCTTGAACTCACACCTGAACAGACACGCCGAGTGACAGACCGTATCATCGAGCTTGGCGACAAGAAGCAACTCGTCACACAGGAAGACCTCCCATACATCGTGAGCGATGTGCTCAAGCACTCCACACCTGACGAGAAGGTGAAGCTTGTGAGCTACATGGTCACAACCGCCTACGGTCTCAAGCCTATGGCGAGCGTGAAGCTCGAAGTGAATGGCGAGATATACGAGGAGAGTGCCATGGGTGACGGTATGTACGACGCCTTTGTACGTGCCGTTCGTCACATCTACAAGAACAGCCTACAGCGCACCTTCCCTTGGCTCACCAACTATCAGGTGTCCATTCCACCAGGCGGACGCACGGATGCACTCGTACAGACAACCATCACATGGCTCTATGAGGAAAAGACTTATCGCACTCGTGCCCTCGACCCTGACCAGACCGAGGCAGCCATCAAGGCAACGATAAAGATGCTAAACCTCATAGAAATGTAATTATTATATAAGGTAAAAGGATTACTCCCCCCCATCGCTATTTGCGATTCGGGAACACGCATATTAGGCACGTGGAGCATGCAAAACGCAAGTACCACGTGCCTATTTAGTTAAGTATAGACTAAGTACTGACTAACATGAGACTCGTATGAGACTTTCATACTATCCACATCATAAGCCTGCCCTCCCCTCGGATTGCAAACTCCGCTTTCACGATAGGCAGCATTTATGGTCAATATGAGAAAAATACGCAAATGGGTGAAAAACTAATGCCTAAAAATTTGGGCACCTCAAAATATATGTTTACTTTTGCCATGTGAAATGTAACGACACACGTTTAACCACAAGAACACTAAACGTGCCAACTAACATAAACGAAAAAAAGAAAGCATAATACACAGATATCAAACATCATATAAAAAGAAATGGAAAAGAAACTTTATTCAAGACCTCTGTCTGAGGTCAAGACATCAAGACTGCGCATGACTATTCTTGCAGGAAGCAAGATTGCAGGAGAGGTAGATCCTATGCCATTTGACGATGACGATGACAACGGCACTACCCCAAGCGGCAGCGGCGCAAGAACCAGAATGCCTTTCAACCAATATTAAAAAGGCTATCCAAAGAAAAAAACGAAACGTCACCCCTGTATTGTCAGGGCACAAAGCCCTACAATACTCGGCACGTGACGCAACAGGGCAACGGAATCACAATTGGTTTGTGAAACAAAAGGATGGCATAAGTGCCATGCCATGCGATAATATAAATATTTCATTAAGGGGTTTTATTTTTTTATAGATTTATTCGGGATAATTATGAACAAACGTACAATCTTGCCAATGGCTATGCTTGCACTATTGGCTTCATGTAGTTCAGAGATGGACGAGATTCAGCAAGCAGACAACAAGTTTGAAGGACAGGTAACGATTAAGGTCTCTCCATTTGAATTTGGAGAGGACACACGTACAACGCTTACTTTGGACACAGACCCAACGACGGGCAAGGAACAGCTCACCTTCGGCTGGAAGGACACAGAGGAGATAGGTGTGTTCCCTGTCAATCCTAAGTCTAACTCACAGGCTCACCATCAGCTTAACAGCTACGACAACCAAGGAACGATAACATACTTCGACGGAGGAGGATGGTCCTTGACACGTGGCTACACATACGCAGCCTACTATCCATTCGACGTAAATATGAAGGTGGTGGACACCTATGAGGACATCAAGCTCAACATGACTGGACAGATACAAAATGGCAACGCCACACTCCAGCACATAGGCGACGACTACGACTATATGTATGCGTGCGGAACAGTTCCAGAGTCTGGCGACATGGTGTTCCACTTCAACCACGTCACATCCATCGTACAGATTAACCTCACCATGCCAGTTGCAGCAAACTGGACAAAGGTTACGCTCGCAAGCAAAGACAACAGCAAGGTTTTCATCACAGAGGCTAAGATGAATGCTACCAATGGCGCCATAACACCAACGGCAACCGCATCATCCGTGACTCTCGACCTCACGAACGTAAAGACAACGGCTGACAACATGAAGCTCACACTCTACCTTGCCGTACTCCCTACGACAACGGGCGAGGTTGTGCTCACGGCATCAACTGACGGCACATACGACTACTACGTGTCACTTCCATCCAAGACCTTCAGGACTGGCAAGGCATACCGATGGACTGCCACAGTATCCAACGCCCTCTATGCACGTGACGGCAAGAGCGGAAACGAAGATTACGTTGACCTCGGTCTCTCTAAAAAATGGGCTACAAAGAACGTTGGAGCCACAACACTCACCGACTTCGGCGGTTACTATGCATGGGGTGAACTTGAGGAGAAGGAGGACTATGGCTTCGAAACATATAAGTGGAGTCAAAACGGAACATGGAATAGCTTGTTTAAATACACCTTTGCGGACAACCAGAAAAATTCAAGCTGGTACGACAACGGTACGTTCATAGGTGATAACATAAAGCAGCTTTCCACAGATGATGACGTGGCATACGTCAAGACAAACAAAACATTCCGTATGCCAACAGAAGACGAGCTTGAAGAACTCAAAGCTTGTCCAAATACATGGACAGACAACTACTGCGATACAAACATCAAGGGCTTTATTTTCTACAAGAAAGGCTCTGCCGTTCCATCATCAGATATTTTCGCACAAGCCCACATATTCCTCCCTGCTGGAGGATACGTACAAGGAACTTCTCACAATGTAACAAACACGACCATCGACTACTGGGGTTCAACGCTTAGCTCTGAAAGTTGCTACGGATGTTACATATATGGATCTAAAAAAAATGGACCCTCCATAGGTGGAACTCGTCGTTCTGAAGGTCAGAATATTCGTCCAGTATTAGTAGAATAAAAGAAAATAAGGCAACAACAGAGTTGTAATAACAGGATTGAATAAATCCGAATAAACGAGGCAGGTTCCAAAAGCACCACATGGAGCCTGCCTTTTTTATGTCCGTCACCGTTCCCGAGCCGTCCTTGGCTCGGACTTCATTCTTCATTCTCCATTCTTCATTTTCTCAATTTGGCAGACATTGGCAGAAAAAAGCCCCCATTAAGGACAAAATGTCATATCGACACACATCACGTGTCATACTTTCACCCTTGGCATGCCACTTGCACATAAAGAGGCATACGAATAAAAATTATTAACGAATAAATTAAAAACAAAATATATTATGGGAAAGATTATTGGTATCGACTTAGGAACAACAAACTCATGTGTTTCAGTCTTTGAAGGCAATGAACCAGTGGTTATTGCTAATAGTGAAGGAAAGCGTACAACACCATCTATCGTAGGATTCGTTGATGGCGGCGAGCGTAAGGTAGGTGACCCTGCCAAGCGTCAGGCTATCACAAACCCAAAGAAGACTATCTTCTCTATCAAGCGATTCATGGGTGAGACATACGATCAGGTACAGAAGGAAATCGCTCGTGTACCTTATACAGTAAAGAAGGGCGACAACAACACTCCACGTGTTGACATCGACGGACGTCTCTACACTCCACAGGAGATTTCAGCCATGATTCTCCAGAAGATGAAGAAGACTGCTGAGGACTACCTCGGACAGGAAGTGACAGAGGCAGTCATCACAGTACCAGCTTACTTCTCTGACTCACAGCGTCAGGCTACTAAGGAAGCTGGACAGATTGCAGGTCTCGATGTTAAGCGTATCGTCAACGAGCCAACAGCTGCTGCACTCGCTTACGGTATCGACAAGGCAAACAAGGATATGAAGATTGCCGTATTCGACCTTGGTGGTGGTACATTCGATATCTCAATCCTTGAGTTCGGTGGTGGTGTATTCGAGGTACTCTCTACTAACGGTGATACTCACCTCGGTGGTGATGACTTCGACCAGGTAATCATCGACTGGTTGGCATCAGAGTTCAAGGCTAACGAAGGCGTTGACCTCACACAGGATCCAATGGCTATGCAGCGTCTCAAGGAAGCAGCAGAGAAGGCAAAGATTGAGCTTTCAAGCGGTTCAAGCACAGAAATCAACCTTCCATACATCACAGCAGTAGGCGGTGTGCCAAAGCACCTCGTAACAAACCTCACACGTGCTAAGTTCGAGGCACTTGCTCACAACCTCATTCAGGCTTGTCTTGAGCCATGTAAGAACGCTATCCGCGACGCAGGTATCTCTACAAGCGATATCGACGAGGTAATCCTCGTAGGTGGTTCAAGCCGTATCCCAGCCGTTCAGCAGCTCGTTAAGGAGTACTTCGGCAAGGAGCCTTCAAAGGGTGTTAACCCAGACGAGGTAGTAGCAGTAGGTGCATCTATTCAGGGTGCCATCCTCAACAAGGAGGAAGGTGTAGGCGACATCGTACTTCTTGACGTAACTCCACTTAACATGGGTATCGAGACACTCGGTGGTGTCATGACAACTATGATTGAGGCTAACGCAACAATCCCTTGCAAGAAGACAGAGGTATTCTCAACAGCTGCCGACAACCAGACAGAGGTAACAATCCACGTACTTCAGGGTAACCGTCCAATGGCAGCTCAGAACAAGTCAATCGGTAACTTCAACCTCACAGGTATCGCACCAGCACGCCGTGGTGTTCCACAGATTGAGGTAAGCTTCGACATCGACGCCAACGGTATCCTCAAGGTATCTGCCAAGGATAAGGCAACAGGTAAGGAGCAGGAGATTCGTATCGAGGCTTCATCAGGTCTCTCAAAGGAAGAAATCGAGCGTATGAAGGCAGAGGCAGAAGCTAATGCAGACGCCGACAAGAAGGAGAAGGAGCGCATCGAGAAGATTAACCAGGCAGACTCAATGGCATTCCAGACAGAGAACTTCCTCAAGGAGAACGGCGACAAGATTCCAGCAGAGGACAAGCCAGGCATCGAGTCAGCAGTAGAGGAACTCAAGAAGGCAAAGGACAGCGGCGACCTCGCAGCCATCGACTCAGCTATCAACGCACTCAACGAGAAGATGCAGGCAGCAAGTCAGAAGATGTATGCAGCAGGAGCTCAACCAGGCGCACAGCCAGGTGCCGACCCTAACATGGGTGGTGCAGGCTTCCAGGGTGGTCAGCAGGCAGGTCCATCAAGCCAGAACACACAGGACGTTCAGGACGCTGACTTCGAGGAGGTGAAGTAAGTTTGATAAGCAAATAACAAACAATTATAGAAATCCCGTATAACTCAAGTAGTTATGCGGGATTTTACTTTTAGTTAAACTTTGTAACTTTCTGCCGATTTTCGGATTTTTACCGTAAATTTGCACCAAATCGTTAACGCGACACTTTGGTCGGTGATATTCAACAACAATAGTAACACCTTATTATATATATAGATATGGCTCAGGCAAAATACGAGATTCGAAGGAAATGTCCTATCTGTGGCGCTGTATTCCAGATACGCACCATCGATTCTGTGTATTGTTCCAAACAATGCTCAGATGTTGCCTACAAGAGGAAGAAGGACAGAGAGGCAAAAGAAGCAAAGTATGAACAGCTGGCTAAAGAGATTCCTGACATCAGAGAATTCCTTTCTGTTCAGGAGGCCGTTGCCGTTTATTGCGTTGAACGAGACACCTTGTATCGCGAGATTCGTAAAGGCAAGATTCCAGCTGTCAACCTTGGTACAAAGCAACTGAGATTGAACCGTGCCGACCTAGAACAGCGTTACCCAAGAAGAAAGAAGGTAAGGAAGGCTGCCCAGAAGCCCATTCCTAAGACCTATAATATGGAACCTGAGAACTGCTATACCATTGGAGAAATTTCGAAGAAGTTCAGAATTCATGATTCATCCGTATGGGCGCATATACGCAAGTTCTCCATCCCTACCCGACAGATAGGAAACTATGTTTACGCTCCAAAATCAGAAATCGACAAACTCTATAAATCTATCAAGTTATGAAGACTCCAATGAAGCGCACGGTATTCAAGGTAATACTCCGCAAATCCGAATACAAAGAGCAGTGGTCATTGCTCATTGAAAGTTTTCCTGTCTTTGAGCCTGGCAAGGATAAGCCTCTTCGCAAACATGAACCACTTGGGCGGTTTATAACTACTCCTATCTTTGATAAGAATAGTTCTGGTAGGACATTGGCCGATGGTAAAGCCTACTATCGCCCCAAACGTGATGCCAATGGAATCATCCTGTGCCGTTCACAAAAGGACCAAGAGGCATGTATCTTTGCCGATAAGGTTCGTGACCTTCGCCAGCACGAATACGATAATCAGTCATTGTACACAGATAGTGAGGCAGAACAAGCAGCTCAAAACGAAAGAGCAAAGTGTGACTTCATCAAGTACTTTGACGAGTTGAAGGAGAAACGTCATAGAAATAGCTCCAAGTCAATTCAAGTAAACTGGAGCCGAGAGCTGGCATTGATGAAACTATACACAGGCAACAAGCCTCTTCCATTTGGCTGCATTGACCTAACGCTGATTGAAGATTACAGAGATTATCTTCTGAATGCGCCTAAGGGCGGGGGTAAGTCTGGTACCATATCGGCAAATACAGCTTCTACCTATTTCTCCATCTTCAAGGCAGGACTCCATCAAGCATTCATTGATGGTTACCTGACTATAGACCTTGCAGCCAAAGTAAAGAATATTTCCTATGAAGAAAGTCAACGTGAATATCTGACGTTAGAGGAACTCAATCAACTTGCCTCTACTCCATGCGAGAGCGATATACTCAGGAGAGCAGCCCTTTTCTCTGCTTTGACAGGACTGCGCCACTGTGATATCAAGCAGTTGAAATGGCGTGATGTGGTGAAAGACGAGGGGCACTATCGACTTCTTTTCACCCAGCAGAAGACCAAAGGAGTAGAATACATGCCGATTTCAGACCAAGCCTATTTGCTATGTGGTGAACGAGGCGATGCTGACCGACTTGTTTTTGAAGGTTTGCAGGATCCGTCATGGATTAACCGACCTGTCAAGAAATGGATTGAGGCATCTGGTATCACGAAACACATAACCTTCCACTGTTTCCGCCACACCTATGCCACATTGCAACTTACCAATGGCACAGACATCTATACCGTCAGCAAGATGCTTGGTCATAGAAAGGTGACCACAACACAGATATACGCTAAGATTGTCGATGAGAAGAAAGAGGCTGCTGCTGATGCAATCCGCATTTCCCTCTCAAACGACCAGATCAAGTCTCCTGACGGTTCCAATAATCAGTAAACTCATAACGCTACAGCAAGTCGATTTTTACAGCGACATTTACATCATTTTTCAAGAAGCCATTCACATTCACATGTGAGTGGCTTCTTTCGTTTTTACCCCTTTTTCTATCCCAAAAAATGATGATTTGATGGTGATTCAAATCACCACGAAATCACCATAAAATTATTTTTCTTTTATTTGGCTATTTATTGCGTCTGACTATCAGCGAGTTACGTGAATTAAGCGAATATAAAAATGATGGACTTATGGTGGACAGAATCATGCCGAAATCACCATTGCTTTTAACGATACTTTTGCAGTCGCTTTCTTACCAAAGAGAGTGACTGTAGCATATCGCTGCAGCCAACTTTAACACAATTCTATAATGAATAATGATGTTCTTTCATTCGATGCAATGCCACAAATGGTGGCTACCATCCTCAAGAAGTTGGAGACGCTTGAACAGAAGTTCGACGCTCTGCAGTCTAACAACAATGTAGAGGCTGATGCTTGGTTCTCTCTGCAAGACCTATGCAATTACCTCCCTAACCATCCTGCCGAACAGACAGTTTACGGTTGGACAAGTAATCGCACCATTCCTTATCATAAGAATGGTAAGAGTATCATTTTCCGTAAGTCGGAAATTGACAACTGGTTAATGCAGACCTCTCGTAAGTCTGTCAATGACATCTACGATGAAGCGCGTGCATACGTAGCAAACAGTTCTATGAGACGAGGAATGTAATATGACGTACATTGATTACATGAATCAGTTCTGGCGTGCTTCAGCTATGGAGTACATGTCCACTAGCGAGGTTGCACTCTACGCTTTCATAGTGAACGAGTGTAACCAACACCGCTGGAACATGCCAGTGCCATGCTCTACGGTACGGATCTGCGAGATGCTTCACATGTCCAAACAGACACTTTGCACCGCTCGTAAGAATCTTGCCAAGCGTGGACTTATCTCTTTTACTGAAGGCAAGTCACGTCATGTACCGTCTAAATATTCACTACTAATTTGGACGGATAACTTGACGGTAGAGTTGACGGATGGATTGACGGCAAACTTTACCCCTTTAAAAGATAAAGAGAAAGATAATTTTAATAAAAAGGATTCTGTCACAATTTTAAGCAATGGAAAAGAAACTCACAATCGACGTAGAGGCATTAAAGAAATCTCTACTACAGCGTCGCCCTATGAAGGCTCGTTTTAAGTTGCCCATGTCTGAAGACGAGGCATATGCTTATCTGTTAGCAGCAATGATGGCTGAGGTGGAATATCGCCACCGTAGCTTCTGTATTAGCGAGGATATGGAGAATCAACTTCATGAGATAGCTCATTGGCTTACCTCATCATCTCCCAAATTCGGAATGCTACTATGTGGTGGTTGTGGTAATGGCAAGAGCACCATGCTCAAAGCATTCCAACAGCTACTAAACAATCTGCGTATTCCAAAATCATTCAACGATAGCACATACGGAATCCAGATAGTGGATGCGAAGTACATTGCATACTTGTGCAAGAACAACTATGAGGCATACCGCAAACTCATCAGTGTGGATATGCTCGGCATCGATGATCTTGGCACAGAGCCTTCGGAGGTGATGGATTATGGCAATGTCTATACTCCAGTCATTGACCTGTTGACAAAACGCTACGAAGAGCAGCTTTTTACCATCATCACCACTAACCTCACTCCACAACAAATCAGAGAACACTACGATGACCGCATCGCAGACCGTCTCAACGAGATGGTGGAGAAAATAGTATTCAAGAACGGTACATATCGCAATAATTAACTAATTCACAAACTTTTTAAATCTTGTAAAATTATGATTTCAAACATCAAGACCGTGACACTTAGATTGTCACAGAAGGAATTCAATTTCCTTATGAACGGCATCAACGCCAAGTTCTTCATGGACATCATGTCCCATCTCACAGCATCGTTTTCTATGGATGAAGACGATACAGATCCCCAACTCGTGTATGGGCCTACAGCCTTCTTCCATCTCTACGAACTCGCAGAGCGTTGGGAGGTTGCTCCCGAGGATGTGCTCGACATCATGTTCAACCAGGAGCAGAACGGATTGATAAAGTATTCACTCTCCGAGAATGAATTCGCTATCGAGCCATGCATCACAAGTTTCATCTCTACTGATGATGTGGTGCATAGGGGAACTAATTGCGACACTCCTCTTGATGAACTTTGCTTTGAGATGATGACTAAA